>SLAA01000115.1 GCA_007127105.1 Spirochaetales bacterium
CCCTGCCCAGCGGTGGTGAATGTCGCTGGTGCCAGGGGCGATGACTACGCAAAGGTTATTGAGGAGCTCGCTGGCGAGGACTGCATCTGGGGTTGGGAGGTGAATCTCTCCTGTCCCAACGTCAAAACCGGCGGCCTGGCGCTCGGCACCGATCCGAACGAAGTGGAACAGCTTACCGCCCGCTTACGTAAACTCAGTTCGAAGCCGCTTATTATCAAGCTAACACCGAACGTAACCGACATAACGGCAATCGCACGCGCGGCCGAGGCCGGAGGTGCAGATGCCGTCTCCTGCATTAATACGCTTGTGGGAATGGTAATTGATACGACAGCATTGCGGCCGGTTCTGCCAGGCAAGACCGGTGGCCTGTCCGGCCCGGCAATTCTTCCGGTGGGCTTGGCTGCAGTCTACCGGGTCGCACGCGCTGTCAAGATCCCTGTGATTGGGCTTGGTGGAATCACGGAAGCTGACCACGCAGTACAGTATCTGCTCGCTGGTGCGCATGCCATTCAGATTGGAACCGCCAACTTCATTGACCCGACGGTACACCAGAAGGTACTCGACGGCATTCAGGCCTTTGCGGTGCTCCACAAACTGCAGTCCATTTCCGAGTTCCATCAGTTCATTGACTGAAACGTTCCAGGGCTTGACGCGCAGCCTGGGCTACCAGCTCATCTTCATCTGCACTCAGGCGCCGCAGGTCATGAAGCAGTTCTTGCGCACCAAGATTCGCTACCGCTACACAGGCATTGCGCAGCATACCACGCCGGCCTGCCCGCATGAGCGGCGAGCCGCCGAAGCGTGCAGTCATTTCTCCATGTGTTTTTATTCTGAGAATCTCGCCGAGCGCAACTTCGTCACCGGCAATAGACATGAGCAGATCCGGTTCAGTAGCCGGACGACGTACGGCATTGAGAGGGCAAACCTCCTGGCACAGGTCGCACCCAAAGACCATGTCGCCAAGTGCCTCCTGCAGATCCACAGGAATGAGCCCCTTGTGCTCAATTGTCAGATATGAGATACAGCGTCGCGCATCCATTCTGAAGGGGGCGGTCAAGGCCCCGGTTGGACACACATTGATACAGGCACGGCAACCCCGTGGACAGCCTTGCCCGGCCGGAAGCGCTACGAAAGCCGGAAACTCACGAGTACTCAGAACTTCACCAAGAAAGAAATAGCTGCCGTAGAGTGGCGAAATGGACAGGGTATTACGCCCGGTAACGCAGGCACCGGTGGCTGCAGCAAAACTCCTTTCAGCCAGGGGTCCTGAGTCGGTGAATCTGCGAAAAGACTCCTCAGGATAGGTGTCTTGCAGCCGTTGGAGTATGTGAAGCAGCTTCTTGCCAAAGGTCTTGTGGTAGTCACGGCCGCGTGCGTAGCGTGCTACGCGACCTGTTGCTGGCGCGATGTCGCGGCTCGTGTCGCGGCTCGTGTCGCGGCTCTCAGCTCGGTTTGTCTCGCGGCCCGCGTCAACGCCGTCCTCGCGATAGTAGTTCAAGCCAAACATCAGCACCGAGCGACAGCCGGGAAGCAATGTTTCGGCCCGGTACTTGAGCGTGGCAAACTTGGCAAGGTAGTTCATGTCGCCATGATTACCCAGTGCAACAAATTCCTGGTACTCGCCCTCAAGCCGGGTCAACTCGTCCGGGGATTCGGGCTGCGGGCCACACACACCCAGCAGCGTCACACCCAACTCTTCTGCGTGCGCCACGACTGCTTTCAGTTCCGCAGGCACATGGTTCACACGCGCACCTCCTGCTCCCTGGCTGCATAGTCGCAGAGATCCCGGAGCACGCAGTTGCAACAACGCGGTGCACGAGCAAGACACACGACACGGCCATGCTTGTTCACCAGCATCGATAACGGAGACTGCAGGTCTTCAGGAACTACACTGAGCAGTTCGAGCTCCAGAGCGTCCGCATTCGCTGCCTTACCAAGACCCAGGCGACGCATGACTCGGCCAAAATGTGTATCCACGATAATTGCTGGCAGACCGAATACATGACTGCGAATAACGTTGGCCGACTTTCGGCCCACCCCAGGCAAGGTCGTGAGTGCCGACATCGACTGCGGTACTTCGCCTTGAAACTCTTTCACGAGCCTGGAAGCAGCGCCCTGAATATGCGCAGCCTTGCTCCGATAGAATCCGGTGCTCTTGATAATCTCCTCGACCTCGGCGCGAGCAGCCCCGGCGAGGGCGGCTGCGTCCGGAAAGCGGGCAAAAAGCACTGGCGTCACCTTGTTCACCTGCAGGTCGGTGGTCTGAGCCGAGAGGATCACTCCAATCAGCAACTCAAAAGGTGAGTTATACTCCAGAAAGGAAATGATACTCCCGTACTCGGCAACGAGTCTTCGATGTATCTCTTGCAGCCTCCGGGACAAGGAATCAGGTTCCGCGGATGCGCTGAACAACCTGCTGAATTCCTTCCTGCAGGAGCTTGACCTTCTCGGACAGGCCGTCGGCAACACCGTCAATGCGTCGCACAGCCTCGGAGGACTGCTCGGCCGCCTGACGAACATCACCCACCGCCTCGTTCGCCTCACGGGCGGCCTCGGATGTTGTCTGGCAGTTGGTCGTTATGTCCTGACTCGCACTTGCCTGCTGCTCGACCGCACCGGCTACCTCGGAGTTGATCACGTTCAAGTGTTCAATGGTGCTGAGTATCCGGTTGATGGCGTCCACCGCACCACTGCTCTGCTGTTGCAGCGCCTTGATCTGGGCCGAGATCCGGTCCGTCGCCTCCCCTGTCTGCCGCGCCAGGGACTTAACCTCGTTCGCCACCACCGCAAACCCCTGTCCAGCCTCCCCGGCATGGGCAGCCTCTATGGCCGCGTTGAGTGCCAGCAGGTTCGTCTGCTCGGCAATCTCGGTAATGAGCTCAGCTATGCTGCTAATCTCCCGTGAGGCCTGACCAAGCTCGGCCATTTTGTCCGATGCAGCGCGTGCGGACTCCACCGCGTTCTCGGAGGTGCCTGCCGCGTCCCTCATCTGCTTGCGAATGTGCTCAATGCTTGCCGAAAGCTCCTCACTGCCCGAGGCAATAGTCTCTACCCCCGACTCGGCCTGCTGCGTTGAGCGCGCAGCAATTCCTACTCTTTCAAAGGTGAACTTACCGGCTTCCTCCACCTGCTCGACTACCGCAGAAAGCTGACTCCCAGCCACTTGCAGATCTTCTACCAAAGCGGCTACGCCCTGCTCAAGTTCTGCGGCATGTCGTCCGGCAACCTGGCGTTCCTTTTCTCGCATTTCTTCGGCCATGTCGTCCTGTTCACAGCGGGCACGTTCGGCGCGGATCATGGCCACAACATAGAGCCGTGCCAGCTTTGCCAGCGGACGAACCTCTTTCGTCGGGCCGGTTACGCCACAGGTGGCAACACGGTTACCGTCAATATCAATGGCGACGCTAACGCCCTCTTTCATGAACTTTGAACGCCTGGCCTCACGCGCGGTCACCGCAATTTCGTCCAGCTCACCGGCCATAATCCTGGCGCCGCCGCCGTGGATTGTCCCCACTCTTTCGCGGACGACCGCAGCAACGATCTCACCGCGCTCGGCGCAGAAAATCATTTGGTAACCGAACTCTCCATGAAACTCATCGCAGAGATCCTGCAGAAACTGCACCTGTATGCCGCTTTCGGTGCAGCCGTTTACTACACCACTTTGCGGCTGCTCTTCATTCTTCACCTGGCTCATTTGCGCTGTCGACATCTACCGACTCTCCCTTAAAACTTCGTTTGCGGTACCATTGTGCAGCACGGGCCTTGCTAAGCCCCCACGGATTCGCTGCGCAATCTTTCTCATTCC
>SLAA01000193.1 GCA_007127105.1 Spirochaetales bacterium
ACCACGCCTACACGCTGCCGAGGCAATCCTTGCCCGGCGCAACCTGCCGCTCATTTTCCTGTCCTCACATACTGAGCCAGAGGTGGTTGCCAAGACCGAGAAGATCACCTCGTATGGATACATCGTCAAGAATTCCGGAGATCAGGTGCTACCGGATTCCTGCCACAATCCTCTCAGATCTTGGCCTCATAGTGAACGAGGTGACGCGCTGCAAGGAACATTACGCGTCGAACTCTATAATACACTTTGTCCCTCCGGTATCCTGCCTATTCTCCATTGCAAAACTTCCACCAAGTTGCTTACTGAGCATTTCTACAAGGGTCAGTCCCAGGCCTGAAGCCTCATTTAGAGAAAAATCTTCCGGAAGGCCCGGTCCGTTGTCTTGAACAGTAAGGGTTGCCTTGTTTTCGCGTTTAGTAAGAACGACTACTACCGACCCGTCAGCTATGGTCATAGAGGCATATTTCATAGCATTGGTAAAAAGCTCGTTGAAGATGAGCCCTAAGGGAAAGAGTCCCCTGGGGGAGAGGTTAAAGTCCTCAATCCGCATCTCAACCGAAGCACGTTTCGCACCGGGGAACATACCCCTCAGAGACTCGACAAGGCCTTCTAGATAACTCTTCACCGAGGTCTCATGGTACTCGTTCTGCATGAGGAGCTTGTCGTAGAGAACTTTCATGCTCTTGACTCGCCCTGCGGCATCCTGCATTACCGAGAGGGCTTTCTCGTCGTACAAGGTCTCAATCTGCATGGAAAAGAGGGAATCTAGGGAGAAAATATTGTTCTTTATGCGGTGGTGTACCTCGCGCAGTAGAAGCTCTTTCTGTTTGCGCGTGGTGATATTTAGAAAGTTGATGACAGCTCCCTCAATGACGTTGTCTGTCGTGATATAGGGTCGGATTCGTAATGAAAACCAGTCTCCCTTGGTGTTGCGTACCTCCATCTCCTTGGGAGCAAGACTCTCAAGCACCTCCTGAATATCTGCGCTCAGGCGGTCGTAATTCTCGAGGTTGGAGAGAATATGCCCAACAGGCCGCCCAACATCACTGCCTATAAGGTTTATTACTTCGCTAGTAGCGGGTGTGAAGCGGAGGATGCACAGGCGGTGGTCAACAAAGATAGTAGCAATGCCGGTGCCCGCCACCAGGTTGTTCATGTCGTTGTTTACCCGCGAGAGGTCCGCTATCTTGGTCTGCATTTCGGTGTTGAGTGTGAGCAGTTCCTCGTTGACCGACTGCAGCTCCTCTTTGGAGGTTTCTAGCTCCTCGTTGGTGGACTGGAGTTCCTCGTTTATCGACTGCATCTCTTCGCTGTAGGATTTCAGTTCCTCGTTAGCCGTCTCAAGCTCAGCATTTGCCGCCTGCAGATACTCTTCCTTGGCTCGCAGTTCTTTTCTGAGCACCGCAATGCCGTCGTTCTCAGTGCTCGTCCTCGGGTCAAGCTGTTCTGGCCCTTCGACTACATCGCTGGAGCCCTCCTCGAGAATCACCAGATAAAGCTGGGGACTCAAAGGTGCACCGGAGCTATCCGACGCCGGGCATACGCTGAGATCTACCGGACTGAAGTGTTCGTTGGTCTTAACGTGCAGGCCGGAACGGCGGATGATTCCGCCATCCTGCACGACCTTTCGCAAGGCCATAGATAGTTCATGACGCAAACCTTCGCGCGCCATTTTGAGAATGTTGTTGTACTGTCCGACCTCCCCCGTGGCTGGCTCCAGGAACTTTCCGGTTCGGCCATGAAGGAAAAAAACATCGCCATGTTTGTTCACAAGGGCGCTCGCGGGAGCAAGTGTCTCAAAGAGTGTCTTCTCGGCCACCTCACGTAGAGGCACCCTTTTGGCCGCAGATTGCGGGTCCCTTTTCTGTTCGGTGAACTCTTTCGAGAATGGCACAAGAGAAAGATAGCTGCCGGAGCTTTTGTAGCTGACACTGGCGCTCTCCTTGCGCTGAAAGAGTTTGGCCCTATGGTCAAGAGTGTGGAAATGATCTGTGTACTCACCAGTGCTCTCGGAACTACCCAAGAACAAGGTACCCCCCGGACGCAACGCATAGTGAAACAGTGGAATGAGTTTCTTGTGTATGGTTCCATTGAGATAGATCAAAAGGTTGCGACAGCTAATAAGATCTATGTTGGAGAAAGGTGGGTCGGTAGTAACATCCTGAGTGGAAAAAATCATGATATCCCGAATTTTCTTGTGTATACGGTAGCTCTCAGGTTTGCCGTCCGCGGCAATTGACTCCTCGGTGAAATAGCGGGAGAGCCTTTCGGGACTCACGTCGGCTGCAATACTGGCAGGATAGATGCCGTTGCGGGCCCTGGCGATAGCGCTGTTGTCTATGTCGGTCGCAAATATCTGGAGATTGAAGTGCTCGTTCAGCGAATCGAGGTGTTCCTGGAGCAGGATAGCTATGGAGTAGGCCTCCTCACCGGTTGAGCAGCCCGCCGACCATACCCGCACGGCATCTTCGGAATCCTTACCAGCAAAGAGCTGCGGAATTGCCACCGCCTCAAGGGCTGCAAAAGCCTCAGCGTCCCGAAAAAAGCTCGTCACGCCTATAAGTAGATCCTGAAACAGGATACTAAGCTCATCGTCTTTGTCACGGATGTACTCTTCGTACTTCTCAATGTGATCTAACCGTAGCAAGGCCATACGCCGTTTGATGCGCCGCAGTACGGTACTCGGTTTGTAGTGAGAAAAATCATGTCCGCTATGCTTCCGCAACAGCTTGAGGATGGTCTCCAGGTTTATCGCTTCCTCGTCCGCCGGAGGGTTTGCGCCAGCGGATGATTTGCTGAAAGCGCGCGATGTGTATGAAATGAGGGCGCTGGCCATCTCGGCCGGGGGAAGGACAAAGTCAACCAGGCCGGTGGCGATTGCGCTGCGGGGCATCCCGTCGAACTCGGCAGTTTCCGGGGACTGTACCATGAGCATGCCACCATTACCCTTGATCGTCCGCATACCTATAGTGCCGTCGCTACCGGTGCCGGAGAGCACCACACCTATAGCAAGTTCTCCCTGCTCCTCCGCGAGCGAGCGAAAGAAGAAGTCTATGGGAAGGCGATGGCCGCGGGGGGCGGCTGGCTCGTGCAGTTTCAAGGTGCCGTCGTCAAAGGACATATCATGCCCGGGCGGAATAATGTAGGCGCGGTTAGGCAGTACTTGCATCCCGTCTTCTACCTCGAGAACCTCCATCCATGTATGTCGCTTGACGAGGTCCGACAGCATGCTCCTGTGGTCCGGGGCAAGGTGCTGTACCAGCACGAAGGCTGTTCCCGACTCGGTGGCGCCGGGCATGCCGGAGAAGAACTCCTCATAGGCCACCAATCCGCCAGCCGAGGCACCAAGTCCTACGACAGGAAACGCGCAGGACGGGCGAGGCGTTGCTCCCCCGTTTCCTTGCTCGTCCGACTCGTTTGAAGACGTCGTTGTACTCATACTTGACATTACCATGGTTGGTAGCGCCGGTAAAGTTGTGAGAGGGGTTTGCTACCTGGTGCTGGTACGGAGCTCGTGAACGAGGCTGCGTGCTGCGGCGCGAACCCTCTCATTGGCGGTACTGTCTTCACGAACACTTCCACGGTAGAAATGCCCGGTAATTGCCACCTGGTCGCAGATCTTATACCCGAGCGGTCGCAGGGGGTCCGTCAGAGCGGGCATTGTGACGCCCATCTCGGACGCCTCATTTTGCTCGCAGATTCCAAGAGTTACCGCTACCCGCAGACGGTCAGCAAGCCTGCTTGAGTACGGCCCTGGACGTGGTTCGGTGAAATTGAAGTACGGGTACATG
>SLAA01000094.1 GCA_007127105.1 Spirochaetales bacterium
CGGCTGATCTGCGCTTCCTGCGCACGGTAGCTCGGCGTACCTGGCGCTACTATGACGATTTCGTTACCAGCGAGTCCTCATGGTTACCGCCGGACAACTACCAGATCTCGCACCAGAACCAACTTGCCATGCGCACCAGCCCAACCAATATCGGCCTTTGGCTGCTCAGCGCGGCGGGAGCTCGCGATTTCGGATATCTGACCGGTGACCAGGTCATTGACAAGCTGTCGGACTCAATGAAGACCATTGCAGGTATGGAACGCTTTGGGGGGCACCTGCTGAACTGGTACGACATCCAGACGCTGCTACCCCTAGAGCCTCGTTACGTGTCGACCGTGGACAGCGGCAACTTACTAGGATCTCTCTGGTCACTGGAGCACGGACTCACCGCAATGACATCCGGTCCCGTTCTGGATGAGGCTGCGGCTGCTGGACTACTTGACACGCTGGAGATACTCAAAGAGAGCACGGTCGGCGGAAGGCCGCTTGAGCGCTCACTCCACGGTAGGCTTATGACACTGACCGACCTCCTGACACGCACCTTTGACACCGCTGCACATGCGCTTCGAGATTTGCGGCAGGCCAAGGAACTAACCGACAGAATTTCGCTAAGTATGGTCGATGCACCCGAGCTCGACTCACCGTCCGCCTATTGGCTGAACAAGATCAAGAGTCAGATATCCGCCTGGCTCATCTGCTGCGATCGCTACCTGAGATGGCTCGAGATCGCTGCCGAGTGCAGCGCTGTTGACCTTGATCTCCTGGGCAGAGAAGCCGCTGCGACTATCCGTGACGACCTCAAGCGTGCACCTTCGCTGACTCAGATTGCCGCAGGCGATATCGTCTCTATTCAAGTGTTGTTGGAAAAGCGGAAACAGCCAGATGTGGCCGACAGCCGCGTTGCGCCATGGATCGACCGAGTTCTACAGGCATTCCAGGAATCCCAATGGCTGGCTGGCGAGAAACTGGCATTGGCACAGCGGCTCATTGGGAATGTGCGGCAGTTCTCGGAGTCAATTGATATGGGCTTTCTCTATGACACTCGCTGCAAGCTGTTCCGCATTGGATTTAACGTTACCGAACACCGCCCCGACAACGCTCACTACGACCTGCTTGCAAGCGAGGCGCGGCTGGGTAGCTTTGTTGCGGTTGCACGGGGGGAAGTGCCTGTTGAACACTGGTTCTCCATGGGCCGACCGCACACCGCTATCGGCAGACGCCGGGTTCTGCTGAGCTGGACCGGCACCATGTTCGAGTACCTCATGCCGCTGCTCCTGCTGCGCTCATACGACAACTCGCTGCTGGACAGGGCCGTTACCGAGGCAGTAGCGGTACAGATGCAGTACGGCCGTAAACGCCGCCTGCCCTGGGGCATTTCGGAGTCGGCATTTTCGGACCTGGATATCAACAAGACCTACCAATACAAGGCCTTCGGAATTCCCGGTCTCGGACTGAAGCGCGGCGTAGACAAGGAACTGGTTGTGGCACCATATGCCAGCCTGCTCGCTTTGGAAGTAGCCCCCAAGGCGACACTGAAGAATCTCAGGCTGCTGGACTCTCTGGGTCTGTTCAACGAGTTCGGCTATTACGACGCTATCGACTACAGCCGGCAGGCAACTCGTGACGGAAGGCGGGGCGTACTGGTGCAAACCTACATGTCGCATCACCAGGGCATGAGCTTTCTTGCCCTGGACAACTTTCTGCATGCAGGCGTGGTGCGAAGAAACTTTCATGAAGACCCGAGGGTACGCGCATTTGAGCCGCTGCTGCACGAGAGTATCCCGACAGGTTTGACACGCTACCTGACAACACGTGCTCCGGGGACGGCGTTACAGAGCGTAGATGAGCTCTCGCCGGTGGTCAGCAGATTTGAAACGCCGAACACCACCAGGCCGAAAACCCAGTTGCTTGGTAACGGTCACTACTCGCTTATGGTTACCAATTCCGGCGGTGGATACAGCCAGTGGGGCAACATTGAGTTGACCCGCTGGAGGGCCGACACCACGCGCGACTCCGGCGGACTGTTGTGTTATGTTCACGAACCTGAAGTTAACCGACTCTGGTCAAACACCTACCATCCTGTAAACGGAAAGGTTGAGTCGTACAGCGCCGAGTTCACCGCAGATCGTGCCGTGATCCGTCGAGTTGACCACGGCATTGAGATTAAGACCGAGATCGTTGTATCGCCTGAGGACGACGTAGAGATACGGCGAGTCACGCTTACCAATAGGTCGCTTCGCACTCGCCGTCTTGAGCTCACAAGCTATGCCGAACTCGCCCTGGCTCCTCACCGGCAAGACCTTCAGCATCCGGCCTTTAACAAGCTGTTTATCCAGACCGAGGCGCTTCCGGACCACCATGCATTGATCGCGTATCGCCGGCCGCGCCGCGAAGATGATCCGTCGGTCTGTATCGGGCATCGGCTTAGCTGTCACAACGCTGAGAATGCACAGGGCGCCCAGCTGCGCTTTGAGACCGACCGAGCCTCCTTTATCGGACGCGGTCGAAGCTTGGAGAATCCTGCAGGCGCCGTCTCCAAGCCGGGCGGAGGGCAGGGCTACGTGCTGGACCCGGTGCTCAGTCTGCGCGTAAGCGTTGCGTTGAGCGCTGGGGAGCAGCAGCAGCTTTCCCTCATTCTTGTCGCCGGCCGGTCGAAGCAGGTAGTTCTGGAACTGTTGGATAAGTATGACGATATCCACGCGGTTGAGCGGGCAATGGATTTTGCATGGGCCGCCGCACAGATCGAGTTGCGCTCGCTACGCATTCAGCCCGCCGAGGCACGTCGCTTCCAGCAGGTTGCAAGTCACATGCTCATTCCCAACTCCCGGATGCGCGTGACGACACAGCTCATTGAGCAGAACCGTAAGGGTCAGTCCGGGCTTTGGCCTTACGGAATTTCTGGAGATCAACCGATTGTCCTCCTGAGCATAGGAGATACTCGTGATGTTGGGCTTGTTCTGCAGATGCTACGCGCGCACTCCTACTGGCGGCTGCGTGGTTTTGCGGCCGACCTGGTCATTCTGAACGAAGAGGCGAGTGGATACGAGAATCCGCTCCGCAACCAACTCGAAGCGTTAGTGCGCGGGCATGGGCCTGGAAGTTTTCTGATCGGCGCGGATCAGGTGCCGCGTGAAGATCTTGTTCTCCTGAACGCCGCAGCGCGTGTAGTGCTGGTAGCGGCCCGCGGTTCATTGCCGCAGCAACTCGGAATGGTGGTAGGGGTTCCGGAGCTTCCGCCGGTGTTCGTCGCGAAACGAACGGTGGCCTACTCCTCAAATGAACTCCGCTTCATGGAGCTTCACTACTTCAACGGACTTGGAGGCTTCACCGACGGCGGGCGTGAGTATGTAATTTATCTCGGCACGGGTGCTCAGACTCCGGCCCCTTGGGTGAACATTATGGCCAACCCAAGCTTTGGAACGCTTATCAGCGAGACCGGAGCAGGCTTCACCTGGTACGGCAACAGCCAACGCAACCGTCTCACTGACTGGTCCAATGATCCGGTCGTTGATCCTAGTTCAGAGGCAATCTACATTCGTGACGAGGAGAGCGGGGCTTACTGGTCTCCAACGGCGTCACCAATCCGAGAGAACTCGGCTTACCGTGCACGGCATGGGGCAGGATATTCGGTATTCGAGCACAACAGTCACGGTATAGAACACGAACTGACGGTCTTCGTGCCGGTGGATGAAAAAGGCGGAGAGCCTATTAAGCTCCAGCGGCTGCGGCTTACGAACACCGGGCAGCGAGTGCGTACGCTTTCTGTAACCCACTACCTGGAGTGGACTCTGGGCGAGAACCGAGAGAGCTCGGGAATGCATGTAACAACATCGTGGGACAAGGACATTTCCGCGCTTCTGGCTCGTAACCGTTATCACCCCGAGTACGGAGAGCGGCTTGCCTTTTCCGCCATTACTCCCGTAGCCGGCTCGTACAGCGCCGACCGTACAGCGTTCCTGGGAAGAAACCGCACACCCGCTCGGCCGGTGGCCATGGAGCGCACCGCGCTTTCAGCGCGGTTAGGTGCAGGCCATGACCCTTGCTCGGCGCTGCAAACGGCTGTTTCGGTTGCCCCGGGGGCAAGCGTCGAGGTTGTCATTATGGTTGGACAGGGCGAGTCGCTTGCGCAGGTACGAGAGCTCGTTCTTGCCTATAGGAGCGCAGCATCCTTTGAGACTGCATTGCTCCGAACGCAGGCCTGGTGGGATAATCTGCTGGGACACGTAGAGGTTCAGACTCCGGAGCATGCAACGAACTTTCTTCTCAACCGGTGGCTCCTGTATCAGAGCCTAAGCTGCCGCATCTGGGCACGGTCCGCAACCTACCAGTCAGGCGGGGCGTTCGGATTTCGTGATCAGCTGCAGGACTCAATGGCTTTCGTCTATACCCGACCCGAGATTGCGCGTGAGCAGATTGTGTTGGCAGCATCTCGGCAGTTCGCCGAAGGCGACGTGCAGCACTGGTGGCATCCCCCCGGTGGTGCTGGGATTCGCTCGCGTATTTCCGACGATCTTCTTTGGCTCCCGTACGCTACGGCCCACTACATTAGGGCCACCGGGGACCGCGGGATACTTGCGGAGAAAACCCCCTTTCTTGCAGCACCTCAGCTGGAAGACTCGGAACATGAAGTGTTCTCAACGCCGCAGGTCGGCACCGAATACGCCACGATCTTCGAACACTGCAAGCGTGCGGTGGATCGTGGGCTCACCAGGGGTCCCCATGGGCTGCCGCTCATGGGGACGGGCGACTGGAACGACGGCATGAACCTTGTCGGCGCCGGTGGCAGTGGTGAGAGTGTGTGGCTCGCCTGGTTCCTGGTCATGGTGTTGCAGGGGGTGCAGGAGCTGTGTGCCCTTCAAGGTGAGGTGCAACTTGGCCGCTCTTATGACGAGCAGAGAACGGCCCTGATAGAGGCAATAGAGGCGACGGCGTGGGACGGAGCGTGGTATCTGCGGGCATTCTTTGACAACGGCATGCCTCTGGGTTCGGCAGCGAACTCCGAAGCCAGGATCGACTCCTTGCCCCAGAGCTGGGCGCGTCTTAGTGGTGCCGGCGACGAGAGCCGTACCCGGACAGCCCTTGAGTCGGCCTGGCAGCAGTTGGTTCGCCCGGAGGAAGGGCTGGTGCTGCTGTTTGATCCACCATTTGACGTCAGCGAGCCGTCACCCGGGTACATACAAGGATATCCACCTGGTGTGCGTGAGAACGGGGGACAGTACACCCATGCCGCACTCTGGTTTGCAATGGCCATGGCACGTGGGGGCGACGGAGAGCGAGCGGCGGCAATGCTGCGTCTGATGAACCCAATTGAGCAAACCAGGAACCAAGAGGCGGCATGGCGCTACGCGGCTGAGCCCTATGTGATTGCAGCGGACGTATATCGCTTGCCGGGACGGGTGGGTCGCGGCGGTTGGTCGTGGTATACAGGCTCCGCAGCATGGATGTACCGCGCCTGGATTGAAGAGGTGCTGGGACTGCACATTCGCGCAGAAGAGATGCGCATAGCTCCGGTTATTCCGGCATGGTGGGACGGCTTCGCTGTGCGCTATCGTCACGGGCAGGCAGTCTATGATATTCGGGTGGAGAATCCCCACCACTGCGAGCAGGGTGTGGCGAGTATCGCGGTGAATGGACAGCAGATTGCGACAGGCGTGATCAGTCTAGAACAAAGCGCAGTGGAGCATCACATCCTGGTGACAATGGGGGATCCTGCTGCGGTTTAATTCTCCGGGCTATCCGGAAGCAGGCGTTCGAACTCAGTTCTTACAACCTCATAGCACTCGCACACTCGGGCCTCAAGTCCCGGGCGGTTCAGGACGGTGATGCGCCCGCGATGGTAGTCAATAAGCCCCGCTCTTTGCAACTTACCCGCGGCCTCGGTTACCCCTTCACGACGCACCCCGAGCATGTTGGCAATAAGTTCCTGGGTCATACTTAGTTCGTTGGACGGCAAACGGTCCAGACTTAGCAAGAGCCACCGACACAGTTGCTGGTCCACCGTGTGATGCCGGTTGCAGACCGCCGTTTGCGCCATCTGGGTGAGCAGCGCCAACGTGTAGCGCAACAGGAGGTGCTGCACGGCTCCCGAACGGTCGAATTCCTGGTTTAGTAGGGTTCCTTTCAGGCGATACGCCAGGCCCGCACTCTGCACCACCGCACGGTTCGGCATGGTCTGCCCACCCATGAACAGCGCAATGCCAACAATCCCTTCGTTGCCGACTACCGCGATCTCTGCCGACGCTCCGTCCTCCATCACATACAACAACGACACAATACAGTCGGTAGGAAAGTAGACCCAATTGAGTTGCCCTCCCGACTCATAGAGCACCTCACCAAGAGACATGTTCACCAGCTCGAGCTCTGAGGCAATCCGGTCGTACTCCGGCTTCTTTAGAACTGCCAGCAGCCGGTTTTCACGAGGGTCTGGTTTTGAGTTCTGGCCTGGACTAGGCATAAGGCCTCCTCCCGGAGAAAGATAAATTCTGCGTGATTAAAAGTCAAAAGCTCCATCAGGTTGTTCGCGTCCGGGAGTTGGATGATAAGACCAACCTCCACCATAGCCCCGCACCAACCAAAGCCCCGGTCAGTGCGGCACCGCACAGACGGCAGACAGCCGACAGGTGTAAACTTGCCATAGTCTACGAAGGAAGGAGAAAACATGACATTAATGGAGTTGATAATTATTCTGGTTGTTGTCGGTGCGCTGCTTTGGGCAATAAATAACTACATTCCAATGCAGGCGAACATTAAGAAAATCTTGAACGTAGTCGTTGTTGTGGTGGTGCTCCTGTTCGTCCTGAACGCCTTCGGCATACTGGGTTCGAGCTTTCGAGTTGGGAGATGGTAGGAGCATTGATGCGGAGGTTCCGATGCGCAGAATGAAGTTAGCACTCATACTTGGGCTTAGTCTGGCCTTGGTATTGGTTGTGGTACAGAATACGAGCCCTATCGAGGGTCGGTTTCTCTGGTTCTCCGCTGAAGTGCCCGCCATTTTACTGCTGGTACTGACTACTACCGGAGGATTCATTCTAGGTCTCCTGGTAGCCATTTTCTACCAGCGCGAAAAGAAGCCGGTCGCCCCCAGCGAGTATACGGAGCGGACCTACCGGACACCGTAGGCTGTCGCAGCACCACCTTCACTTGAGCTTGACCTTTCAGCCTTCCGGCAATAATTTGCAGCTACAAGAAAAACGGAGCCGGTGGCGGAGTCATTGCCGGATCAGTCCGGACGTGTAACCTCACGTAGACCGGTCTCAGGCCCGTTTTCATGGAGGTTCAGATGCGTGGAGTTTTACTGCCTGTGCTGGCGCTGTTGGTTGTCTTGGGACTTGGTCTTGGAGTGAGAAAAGTATTTGCAGCCGGCAGCCATGAGGGTGTTATTAATAGCAAGGAAGGCGTGGCTATTCACGGATACGACCCGGTTGCCTACTTCACGCTGGGCCGCCCGGTTCAAGGTTCTCCCGAACACGCATATGTGTGGGCCGAAGCGGAGTGGCACTTTGCAGACCAGACACACCGAGATCTGTTTGCGGCAGATCCGGAGCGCTATGCTCCACAGTACGGCGGTTACTGCGCCTGGGCGGTTTCAAACAGGAGCCTGGCCGATATCGACCCCAACGCCTGGCATATTGAAGACGGGCGACTTTTTCTTAACTACAACAACAGACTCAATAGGCGCTTCGTGAGCGATCTCCCTGCCCGGATCCAACAGGCCGACGAGAACTGGCCCACAATTCAGGAGCGGCTTGCTGAGTAGGCGCCGCATTTACCTTGAAAGGTCAACCTCGTCGCCTATTGTCAACGGTAAACGTCTCGGCGGTGGGCTACTCTCACGATCAGGCTTATTAATCTGTGCGAGAGCTTTTTCGGCACTCCTCTTAATCCGTAGCGAGTAGCCGCTCACGCACTTCACCCCAGTCTAGTACCGCATCACCCGGGTCACGCAGAACAGCTAGCGAGCTGTTTAGGTCCTCAAAATCTTCCAGATAGTACTCGACTGCCTGACGAACAACATCCGCTCGGGTACGACGGAGTTGAGTTGCAGCTCGGTCAAGCTGCACCAGCAGTTCGTCCGGAATGCGGGCCGTGATCTGACTCATGCTCTCCTCCAGACATTAATAATGTCATCGGCTTCAGAGTGAAGTCAACAGTATTAGCTGCGTGGTCATGTAGACAAGTCGTCAAGAAACTCAGATGCTGGTGAAACCCCGGTCACGAGGAGCTGCTCCCCGGCGGCGCTCATCATAGCCGTCAGGGTCTTTCACAACCGCGTCCATCTGGGGAAGATATCTGCAACGCGGTAGACCGTGGCAAGGTTCTTTCCCGGGTGCTGCGATTTACACGCCCCGTACATCAGCTCGCTGTAGCTGATCACCGAGATCGATTTCTGAACTCCGCTGGTTTCAAGGAGGCGCGTTTTCACTTGCTGATCATTCTTCAAGCTGTAGATGACGATGTCGGTATCAATTAAATACATCGCCGGATTCCGTGAATCGTGTACTGTTGCGTCGGCCTTCGCGAAACTCGTGTCCAATTTCCTCTGCATGCCGGTCGTCTATCCAACTGCCGGAGAGTTTGAGGAACTCCTCGGTTCCTGGCTCATTGAGCGGCGGTGCAGCTTGATTTATTCGCGATTCGCGAATAGAATATAGACATGAGCGCACACCTGAAACCACAAGACGTCGTAGTCCTCCTGAAGCTTGTTGCAATCGGCAGCCGTTCCTGGACCTACGCAGGCCTGGCCCGCGAAATTGGCATGAGTGCGTCGGAGGTACATGCAGCGGTCAAACGGCTGACCGTCGCGCAGCTGTGCTTTCCGGACACCCAGACAGTCTTTCATGGTAACGCTGTCGAGTTTCTTGTATCCGGGGTTCGTTATGCCTTCCCCGCACTGCGGGGCGCCCAGACTGTTGGTCTCCCGACATCATACGCAGCTCCACCTCTGGATCGCGAGATTTCTCCAGGAAACACTTTACCTCCGGTATGGTCGTCACGGCACGGCACAGTTACTGGTATCGCGTTGACGCCGCTCTACCCCTCGGTGCCGGAGATCGCGCATGCAGACCCACAGCTCTACGAACTTCTTGCCCTTCTGGATGCGCTTCGGACAGGAAAGGCGCGGGAACGTATGATTGCCGGTCGCATTATAAAGGACCGGGTCTACGCTGCGGCGTGCGGGGCGATTGCATGAGTACGATTCCCATGATAGAAGAGCTTGCCTCGGCCCTTGGCGATTTCCGGGAGCAGTTTGTGCTTGTCGGTGGTGCGGTTCTTGAGCTTCTCATTACCGATCCTGCCGTTATCGATTTTCGTCCGACAACCGACGTTGATCTGGTGGTGGAAGCAGCAACCTACGGAACCTATAGCTCAGTCGAGCAGACGCTCTCGGACCGCGGATTCGCGCATATGGTCGGCCCGGGTATTCCAATATGCCGATGGCGAATCGGTACTGTCGTTGCTGACATCATGCCGACAGAGGAATCGGTTCTCGGGTTCGGGAATAGGTGGTATCCGGATGTTGTTCGTAGCGCGCAGCTACACGCGCTCCCGTCCGGTAAAGAGATTCGGCGTATAGCTCCCGAGTTCTTTATTGCGACCAAACTGGACGCGTTTCGTACGCGTGGCAATGGCGACGCACGTCTGAGCTACGACATGGAAGACATTATCGCGGTCCTGGACGGGCGTGCCGGGATCGATTACGAAATCCTTGCATCGACACTGTCGGTCAAGTCGTACATTGCCGAAGAATTCCAGAAACTCAGTCGCGATACTGACTTTCAGGATGCAGTTCAGGGCTATCTCTGCACTGCGACCGATTCGGTGGCCCGACGCAGAATTGTGCTCGAGCGCATTGCATCCATAACCCAGGAGCATACAGGAGACGCCAAATGACGAACTTTCTCCTCTCCAACTTTGAAGAGCACATTGACGACATCATACTGCACCGCGCCCGCGAGTATGTGTTGAATCAGCGTGTGCTGGAGATTCAAGAGCTATCCCTGGGAAGGTTTACTGCGGTAGTTGAAGGAAGCGAGCGATACCTCGTACAGGTTTCGTTGGAAGCAGAATCCACCAACGCCGCCCTCCGGCGCGTGACCGATATCTCCTGCACCTGTCCGTACGACTTCGGGCCGTATTGCAAACACGAGGCCGCTGTCCTTCTTGCTCTCCGTGAACGACTGTCGGTGGGTTCGGAGAACTCACTGGAAGCCTCCCGCCTGACTGAGGTGCTTGCCGGCCTTAGCCGGGAGCAGATGGAAGAGATCATTCTGGCGCACGCGCGGAGTGACCATATCTTCACGCTGGGAATTCTTACCGAATACACCGACGATCCGGCGAAGCGAGTCAACGCCGATCTCCGCGCATCTATTCGGACCGAGCTTGCGCGATTTACTAACTCCTGGGGGCTGATAGAGTACCGCGCCGCCTTCGCCGCGGCGGAAGTATTTGACCGTTTGTTTGATCAAGCGGACTTCCATCTGGTGCGGGGTGCGTTCCGCGCCGCTTTTGATGTTAGCACCACGATCATTGAGGAGGCGGCACAGGCAACAACTCATACCGACGATAGCGGAGGGGCAATGGGTGCGGTCGTCAGCCGCGCGACCGAAGCGTTACAGTCCATTGCGGAGGCGGAGATCGACGATACTCTTCGACACGACCTTATCAACTACGTAGAAAAAACCGTTGCTTCCGACGAGTTTCCAGATGTATCGGATTGGGAACTGGCCCTGTGGCGTGCAGCAACGGCGGTTGTCCGGTCGAGCAAGGAGTATGAGCACCTTCTTGGTGCGCTGCAGAACGCGCTGCCCCCTGAGGCTCCAGAGCATGACTTGGGCGGGCAGTACATGCGCGAACAGCTTCTGGTGCTGATGACACAACTGATGGAGCGCTTCGGTGAACATGAGCAGGCGGAATCAATACGCGAGAAAAACCGCCACCTCACCGCCTTCCGGGATGCCCTGATTTCTCGAGCATGGAACGAGGAAGACTATCACGGAGTTATCGTGTTGGCAGAGGAGGGAATAGCTAACGACTCCGGCCTTCCCGGTCTGCTGGAGAGATGGCGAGTCTGGGCGCTTGAGGCGTACCGGACCGCAAACCGCACGGAAGAGGCGCAACGAGTCGCGCGCGATCTGGTGCTGGACGGGAACGCGAGCTTTCTTGCGGCGTACCGCGGGTTGATATCGGCGGATGAGTGGCCGTCGGCGCGGGGGGCGCTCATTGAGGAGATCACAGCAAGCGGGGGACGTACGCTGCGAGTTTTACCGGAAATACTCGCTCTGGAAGAACTGTGGCCGCAGTTGGTGGAACTGGTTGAGCGGGATCCTCTCTATGTCACCGAGTACGGGGGTCGTCTCTATTCACACTTTCCGGAACGTGTACGGGGCGTCTGGTCTTCGTTAATCATGAGAGAAGCGCGGGCATCCAGTGATCGTCGCGCTTACCGGCATCTTGCAAGGTCAATAGAGCGATACGCCGAGGTCGCCGGTACAGATGCAGCTGCAGAGATACGTGACGCGATTCTACTTGAGTTTCCCAACCGGCCGGCCATGCGGGATGAACTTTCACGAAGCCCCCGCCGCGGGCGCACTCGGAAAGCGTGAACGCTATGACTCGACTGCCTGGCGAACAACATCCGCTCGGGTACCACGGAGTTGAGTCGCAGCACTCCACCAGCTCATGTACCAGGATCATGGTTTCATTCTGGACAGTGGCTGCCCTGCTGTCAAACAGTAGAACCGGTGCTAATTCGGAGACCTTGCGAGTCACCAGACGGTCTCATGCCGGTAGCGTAGACATCGACCCGAAGGTGTTCGCCACCCGCACAAAGAGTGAGACGAATGTGTCTTTGTGCTACTATGTTTTTATGAGAACGACAATTGACCTGCCGGATGATCTGTTTCGGACGGCAAAAGCAGTATCATCTCTAAAAGGCATCACCTTAAAGACGCTCATTACCCGTGCGATAGAGCACGAGATTGAGTCCGCCACGGTTCGTCTTCACTCACGTCGGATTGAATTCCCCGTTGTGCCTTCACGACAGCAAGCTGATTCATACAAGTTTCAACTTGTGTATTCGGATTACAAGTTGAAACTTGTTGGTTGACAGTAACAAGCTTTGACTTGTATGATAACAATGAGAAGACAATGGATTATCCAATACGAACCGTAGATCAACTAAGGCCCGTCATGAAAGCCTACCGCAACCAAGAGGGGCTCTCCCAGCATGAACTTGCCGCCAAGGTCGGCGTGACCCAGCAAGCACTGTCACTATTAGAAGCAGCTCCGCACCGCGCAAGTTTCGAACGTCTCTTTGCGGTGTGTGCTGTGCTGGGCGTGGAGATAGTTCTGCGTGATAAAGAGAGCCCCAAACCACCGCCTACCGACGGATGGTAAGCGGCGCGGATGGTAAGCGGTGAGCACAACACAGGCCTTACATATCTGGATGAACGGCGAGTTCGTCGGAACATGGTCCCGTACACGAGGCAAACACGAGCTTGTCTATGACGCCAAGTGGGTTGCTTCACCCCGGGGAAGGCCCCTGTCTCTGTCCCTTCCGTTCTTGCCCGGCAATCTCGCTCATGGCGGCGACGGCGTACTCCACTACTTTGAGAATCTCCTCCCTGACCGGGCAGAGGCACGAATGTGGCTTAGAGATAGGTTTAGAACGCGTTCCGCCCAAGCATTTGACCTTTTGGCAGAGGTTGGACGTGACTGCGTTGGCGCTGTTCAGTTGCTTCCTCCATACGAAAAACAACCCAGAGTCACCGAGATACAAGGAAAGACACTATCAGAAAGCGCAATTGCACGCCGCTTAGAAATGGCCGCTGGCACACATGCGCCAGGCTTCGATCATGATGAGTTCCGGATATCGCTTGCCGGAGCACAAGAAAAGACCGCATTTCTCAGACACCAAGGTGCTTGGTACAAGCCTATCGGCCCAACTCCAAGCACCCACATTTTCAAGCTACCCATGAAAAGTGTCGGAGGCGTAACCGACATCGGTTCTTATTCGGTTGAGAACGAGTGGCTGTGCTCTAAAATCATGGCCGCATACGGGCTACCGGTTGCCCGAAGCAGCATAGAGCAGTTTGAAGACTATCAAGTTCTGGTAGTTGAGCGCTTTGATAGACGACTGAGCTCCGACGGCACATGGTGGATTCGGCTTCCCGTGGAAGACTTCTGCCAAGTCAAGGGACTTCCGCCGGACAAGAAGTACGAGACAGACGGCGGACCTGGAATTGATGCAGTGATGAGCATACTGTCCGGAAGCACTCAGCCGGAGACCGACCGCCTAAGTTTCTTTAGAACGCAGCTACTATTCTGGCTATTGGCGGCAGTCGACGGACACGCAAAGAACTTCAGTGTTCTCTTGGGGCCGCAGGGAAGCTACTGTCTTGCCCCGCTGTACGACATCCTCTCGGTCTATCCGTGGATAGGAAAAAAACACACCCAGCTGACCATGCAAAAGCTAAAAATGGCCATGGCCCTTCGCAGCAGAAATGCGCACTACAAATGGGATACTATTCACCGCCGACACTGGATTGAGACCGCC
>SLAA01000095.1 GCA_007127105.1 Spirochaetales bacterium
CGGGGCGGTGCTAAGCAGGCTGGGCCACTGCTTGAGGCAGCGATGGAAGCCAATGAGTTTGTTGTGGAGGAACTTCTCTATCCCGAGCCTTTTCCTGAAATGATGCCTGACTCCTACTACATTGGGAGTCCTGAGGAGGCCATGGTGTACGCCGAGGAGTCCCAGGTCGCCTGGCGAAAGGTGAAGGGGGTACGAGCCTGGTTGCGCCGGAAGGTTGAGGGGTAATGAATGAAGCTACCTGGCGTATGCCTCCTCCTTGGCCTTGAGAATCTCCATAAGAACGGTGTTGACCGGAGTTGGCACCTGGAGCTCCTTGCCAAGTTCCACCACCTTAGCGGCAAGCATTTCCACCTCGGTTTTGCGGCGCCCCTCTACATCCTGTAACATAGAAGTCTTACCCTCCGGCGAGAGGCGTGGAATGACGGTGTTCCACTTCTCAATATCCTTTTCGCTGATATCTATTCCACGTTGAGCCGCTAAGGAAATAACTTCCCGCATGGCGGTGACCATGAGCCCGCGCGCGTGGCCGGGCTGTTGAAAGGCGCGGTACGGCTGTTCCAGCACCGCCGAGACCTGGTTAATTCCAACATTGATCATAAACTTCCACCACAGGGTGCGAATCATGTCGGCAGGGGTTTCGTAGGTGATGCCACACTCGGTGAAGAGCTCCTGAATGAGGCGTACCTCGGGCGATATGTGTTCGTTGTTGGCTCGGCCGAAGTACACCGTACCAAGACTGCTACACTGAACCTGGTTGCCTTCCCGTACCGCATCAATTCCAAGACTCATGCCGTGCAGAATCTGCTCGGACTTGAATGATCTGGCGAGAATTTCCTCGCTGTCTATTCCGTTAAGTAGCGAGAGAATAACGGTATCTGGCCCCACACATGGTCGCATTAGTTCTACCGCATGCGGCAGGTGGTGATACTTGACCGTGAGCAGAATGAGGTCGGCTGCGTTGGTTTCGTCGCTTGCGGGGGTGCCTTCCGTCACGCTTTCCGCGCCGGAGCTGCCCTGCGGCTCAACCACCGGAAGGAAGAACAGAGTACCGTTCACCACCACCCCCTCCTGTCGGAGACGGCGAGCACGACTGCCGTCGGCAAGAAAGCTTACCAGACCAGGTTTTGTAGCGTGAATTGCGGTGCCGTAGGCTGCACCCAAGCCACCTGCGCCAAGAACAAGAACTGAGTTAATGCTTTGCATAGTTGATTCCTCTCATGCCTTAGGGGTTACAGTCATTTGGTGGAGTTCCGCCTGCGGCGAGGTGCTTCATCCAGCTTACGCTGTACCTGAACCCGTCGGGCCGCACGTCGCGGTGCCGCGCCCCGGGAAGAACCTCAAACTGCACCGCACTGCCGCCACGGCAGAGGGCTCTCACAAAACGCTCCTGGGCAGCCGTGCTCACAATAATGTCTTGAGCTCCATGCAGTACCAGTGAGGGAAGGCCGTGCCCATCAAAGCCAGCCCGGTTTTCGCGAAGAACGCGCGCCATTTCGGGAAAGACACGTGCTAGCCGAAAGCCTTCAGCGTCCGCGTGCAAGGCGCTGTAGAACTCGGGCGTGAAGAGCTCTCGGCCGTCACGAGGGTAGTGATGCTGGAACTCCTCAACGCAGAGCCCGTGGATGTCCTCTTCAAAAGTTGGCAACCATTTGGGTAGAAGATAGTCGGCCGGGTTAATACGCTCACGGCCGTAGATTGCTGCGTAGGAATAAATGATGTAGGGACTGTAGTAGGCCATCTCCCGCATGAGCATAGCGACGTCGTTGGTCTGCCCATAGCCAACGAGTCCGGTGATTGTGAGCTCGGGTGCGTACTGTGGCTGGAGATCGGCAGCAGAATGAGCCGCATGCCCTCCCTGCGAAAAACCACCAAGAAAGAGCGCGTCCGAGGGTCGCGCAAAGGTGTTGTGTTGCTCAAAAAAGGCGTTCACGGCTCGGGCCGCATCCAGCATTACATGGGCCTCGGCCACCTTGCTGAAGTAGCGCTGCGGTGTTTCAGGGTCACCAAAGCCCAGGTACTCCGGGAAGATAGTAATAAGTCCCTCGCCAGCGTAGGCCAGCATGTTGGCTCGGAAATGGCCCCAGCGGTTAACGGCTGGAATCTCAATGATAGGGGCGCACTTCTCGGAAACACCGGTTGTGCCAGCCGCAAAAACGTAGACCGGCGTTTCGGTCAGGTCAGAGAAACGTGGCACAAACAACTGGGCGCGAATGCGGGCGGCGGAGCCGTCTACATCGGTGCTTTGAAAATGGAGCAGGTAGTGGTCTACCTCGTAGCTGGGGTCGGGAATGCCAGCGTTCTCAAACAGTACCTCATTTTCAAGCTGTATGGCCTCGGGCGTGTAGCTGCCGAGTAACTCGACAGTGAGAAGAGTTCCGGGCCCAGCGGCAAACAGGTGTGTCACGGACAAACATAGGAGGAGGGCACCAAGGGCCAACGACCTTGGCGACCGTGCGGTCCAACCGCTTAGGTGAAAGTTATGCATTGTGTCTTACTCCTGAGATAAACTCTGTTCTATCATCCAGTCAAGTGCCTCGGAAAAACCAATCTGGCGCGTGTCATGCCGGTTGCCGGGGTACACGATGTACTCTACCTCGCTACCTCGATCCCTCAGATCCTGGGCAAACTCGGCTTGGTCTTGAAGATTCACCACAACGTCGTTCCCTCCCTGGAGAATAAGCACCGGAACACCATGGCCTGAAAGCCCGCTGTTGTTCTCGGTGAGTATGGAGTGAATCTCCGGGAATGCAGTGTCAAGTTGCCTGTTACGAAGGGCGTTAAGAAAGGGGCGCCGAAAGACCCCCTCCGGCCCCCATGGATAGTAGTTCTGGAGACCAAGAATACACAACCTTCGAACATCTACGGCCAGGTTCTCTAACCACCGGTCCTGGAGCATGAGGGCGGGATCAAAGCGATCCCTTCCGTAGATCTCGGCATAGGTGTAAATGAGCGGTGCCGCCACAACAGAGAACTCGCGGAAAAGCTGTTCGATGTTGGTCGTGGGCCCGTACCCGATCAAGCCCGAAATCTCCACCTCCGGCGCGTACTCGGCAGCAATGTCGGCCGCCGCAAAAATGGCGTGCCCGCCCTGCGAGAATCCGGCAAAAACGGCGCCCGGCGACGGTTGGACGGCTGTGTCTGCATCCTCAAAGAACGCATGGGTTGCACGAACAGCATCGAGCAGGACTCGGCCACCAGCCTCCGGAACGAAGTATGCCTGCAGGCGGTCTGGTACGCCAAAGTACATATAATCAGGTAGAATCCCAATGACTCCCTGCCCGGCAAAAGCCAGCATATGGTTACGGTACAGGCCCCAGTTAACGCCAGCCTCGTGTTCACGAGAGGTCCGGCACCCGTCGCTGAGGCCGGTAGTGCCCGCGCCAAACACGTACAGTGGACGGGTTGTTTGACGAGCATAACGCGGCACAAAGAGTTGGGCGTAGATGGGCGTCACCTCTTGGTCAAGGCCGGTACTTTCGTAACGGAGCGCGTAGACATCGACATCAAAAATCGCGACAGGGACAGCTGTGCCCGAGAAAAGGCGGGCGGAGCTTGAATTGACTTCTCGTGCGCTGTAGCTTGCTTCATGAGTGACCGAGATTAGGGAGCCAGCTCCCGAGAACAACGGCACCGCAGTGAAGCACAGGACTACCCCTACGAGAACTCGAAGGTGTGGTAACCGAGGCTTGCGGGTGCGAGAGCTGATGCTGGTGCAAGTCCGCGACCTGGTGC
>SLAA01000143.1 GCA_007127105.1 Spirochaetales bacterium
GAAAACCCGGCGCCTCGGTACTCCTGGGCCAGCTCGGCAGCCGTGTCCGGGTCAACAAAGCCTTTTATGTCCTCGGGCGCGGCCTCAACATACCGGCGGCGTCCGGCTTCATCGGCGCTCACCAGGAAGACAACTCCACCTGCTGGCCCCCGCTCACCGACTTGGTACTCGGCCTCGGCGGCTCCGCCCAGGGGCTGTGCAGGTAAGCTCGGCACGACCGTGGCAATGATGAGTGAAAGGCGGAGGGCCAAGCGAGTAAAGCTAGTACTCGTACAAAAGGGCTCTTGCATGCTCACTCCGCCAGTATAATCTACCCCGCCCGGCTTAGGTAGAGCCGACCTCCAAGGGAAAGAAGATCTCGGTCTGCAGCTGCTCCGGTGGCGTCTCTCCCGGGTCGTTGAGGTACGCCTCGTACATCCATGGCATCACCTTGAGTCCCTCTTTTTCTATGTGCGCCATTGCCTTGGTGTAGGTCTCTTCCATTGCGCTATAGGGCCCGGTGTGCAGCACCGCAAGCACCTTGCCGCCGGGAATCTTCCCCGCCTGTACTCGCTCATTGCCACGCGAGGCGGAGTCGGCTGGCACGGGAAACCCAATTTCCACGTCCAGGGCCTGCATGTCCATGTTGTGATACAGGGCAAAGGGAGGGCCGGTGAACGGGACTCCCTCTTTTTGCATGAACTCGGCAATCTCGCCGTAGATCGTGCCCATGATCTGGGGCAGTTCCGCAACCGGGGTTGTTGTCCGCACGTAGAGAGTGTTCTGTTCCGATACTGTTCGTACTTCCATGAGTGCTCCTTCTGCATTGTGATGGCCCCATGCTACCCCGACCTATACGACAGCTGTGTGTCGTAATTGGGATCAGGTTTGATATTTTTCTGATATCGATGCCGCAGCCTTGGCAACAATTCCGCGAATATGCTCCGGCTCCAGCACCTCTACGTACATGCCGTAGGAGAGAATGTGCCCGTACACCCAGGAGTCCTCCGGGTACCGTGTCCTCACCACCAACCCACCGTCCGCCTCAAAGGAACAGCACTCCTCCGGGTAGAACTCCTCCACAATAGGCCGCATGGCCGGGTCAAAGCGGAGCACCAGATCCACCCAGTTGGGCTGGCCCGCGGCATCGCCCTGTCCAATGAACTGCTCAAAGGTGTACTCACGGCGCCGGAACCGTACATCGAGCATCTGAGGATCCTTAATGCGCGAGACCCGGAAAAGGCGGTAGTCCTGCTTTAGCTGGCAGTACCCAAAGAGATACCAGGCACGCCACCGGAAGACCAGCGTCATGGCCTCTACATCCCGTTCTGTGGTCTGCAGGCGGTTGTTGGTGTAGGAGAACCTGAGCACCCGCTCCTGCTCCACCGCCCGTTTGACAGCCGCGAACTCCGCCCTGCGGCGTGGGTCACCGCCAAGCAGGCTAAAGTCTACCGAGAGCTTGCGGTTATGATCCCCAAACATGTCCAGGCCCGCACTCTCCCCGTCCGGCCCGCCGGGCAGAAGCGCCTTCATCTTCTCAAGCGTGGCGCCAACGCTTCCATCCGGAAAGGTTGCCCCCACCCCCTCGAGCGCGGTGATGATGTAGTAGAGATCGTCAGTGTTGACCATCTGCCGGTCCATCTTCCAGCGGTCCATGATCCCATACCCGCCGTGCGGCCCCTGAACCGCATAGATTGGAATTCCGGCAAGCTCCAACGCCTCCATATCGCGCTGAATTGTCCGAACGGTAACGCCAAAGCGCTCCGCCAACACACTCGCCGACACCAACTCCCGGTTCAGCAGATAGATCACCATAGCAAGCAGCCGATCAATTTTCACACCACCACTCCTCCCCCACATTCTGCACCAGAGTTCGGCGCAAGAGAAGAGGACGATGTTGGAATGGTGCCGCGGGCTGGCAGGGGTCGTGGTAGGGTTTTGCGTGTTTGCTCCGTCTGGTGCGACGGTATCTGGATCCGCAGAACGCTCAGCGGGCAAGTGCAGGCGAAACCTCAAATCTTTTTGGGAAGGCACTTTTCATACGGAGCGCAGGTGATACGCGTCGTTATGCCTACAAACCAGATCGTTGACGAGTTTCCTGGTATGACGTATCATCATACCAGGAGGTGAAACATGGCTAGATCCAAGGTGGCTGTCTCCCTCGAGGAAAGCACTCTCGATCGCCTCGATCGTTTGGTTCGGATCGCCGTCTTCCCCAATAGGAGCCAGGCCATTCAAATCGCGGTTGAGGAAAAGCTTGAGAGAATCGAGAGGAGCCGCCTGGCTCGGGAGTGCTCCAAGCTGGACCCTGAATTCGAGAAGTCTCTGGCCGAAGAGAGCATGTCGGAGGAGCTTTCTGAATGGCCCGAATACTGAGAGGCGAGGTTCGCTGGGCCGATCTCAACCCTGTCCGCGGCCGCAAACAGGCCGGGTTGCGCCCAGTTCTGATCCTGAGCCAGGATGTCTTCAACGAGCGCTCGGGAACCGTGATTGCGGTGGCCTTGACCAGTCAGGCGCAGAGAGCGGGCTTTCCACTGACCCTGGAGCTCAAGACGAAGCAGCTTCCGAAACGCTCCTGGGTGAAGATCAGCCAGATCCGGACACTGGCTGTAGAGCGCGTGGGGAAGCTTCTCGGCAGAGCGACGCCGGAGGAACTCGCTCAGGTGATCGAGGGCTTGAATGAGATCATTGGGGCATAACAACTGCATGCGCGTCGTTCCGGCTTGGGCTGCAGGACGATTACGCACCTGAAAGCTTTATCCACCAGCTAATGAAGCTCATCTCGCAAACATGACAAACAACACAATTGACGGTCAGTATGTAATCACATTATAATTACTCTTGAAGAGAGGTGACACATGAGGGTTTCGGTGGTCCCGATTGGTAACTCCAGGGGTATCAGGCTTCCTAAGGCCATTCTCGAACAACTCCAAATTTCCGACCAACTCGAACTAGAGGTCGAGAACAAGCAAATCATCTTGCGACCTATCAACAGGAATCCACGATCGGGCTGGGAAGAAGCGCTCCAGAAGATGAACAAGAATCAGGAAGACAAACTGCTCATTCCAGAGACAGGAACAGAAGAAGGTTTTGATTGGGAATGGTAGTCAACCAATATGAGGTATTCCTGATAGACCTTGATCCAACAAGAGGACACGAGATCCAGAAGACTCGTCCTTGCCTGGTTGTTTCACCAAATGAGATGAACCGGGCAATCGGAACAGTGATTGTAGCGCCAATGACGACGAAATCCCGTGACTATCCAACGCGAGTGGGATTGCGGTTCCAGGGGAAACAGGGTTGGATAGTGCTGGATCAAATCAGAACTGTCGACAAGACGAGACTGGTGAAGAGTTTGGGAAGGATAGCGGATCACGAGATTGAGCAGGTGAAAGAGATCCTTCGGGAGATGCTTGTTGACTGAGCAACGAAAGATGTAGAACGCGCCCGTGAACGCGGACCCGCGTGCGGTAGGACAGGCACTCAGCGAAGCATCTTTAGCCGGGTGCCGGTGGTGTTTCGCCGCGGTAGAACGTTTCGTAGATCTGGATCGATGCATCGCGCTCCTGACTGACCAAGATCACCGCCTGCTTCTGGTTTATTACCGACCGGAACTGTTGCGGTTCCAGCTTCCCGATGTGTTCGCGGATATTTTCCTGGCGATTCTCCGGATGCGGATGCGTCGCCTGCCATTCGGGCAGCCTGCCGCCATCGCCAGCTGCGGA
>SLAA01000047.1 GCA_007127105.1 Spirochaetales bacterium
CCAACACCGTCCATGGCAAGCGCACTAAAGACAAAGGGTAGCAATCCGCCAAGAAAGACTCCGGCAATGACCGGAACCGAGGCAATATCCGCCACCTCAATTCCGGCAACCTGAAAATAGGTTGCAACCCAGGCCAGTGCGGCCAAGGCCGCGGAACCTACCGAAAAGCCCTTGCCGAGTGCGGCCGTGGTATTTCCTACCGCATCGAGCGCCTCACACCGCTCGCGCACCTCCTCTCCCAGGTCTGCCATCTCTGCAATGCCAGCGGCGTTGTCGGCAATAGGGCCGTAACAGTCCATAGAGAGCAACAGGGCAATGTTAATGAGCATTCCCAAGGCCGCAATAGCAATGCCAAACAGGTCTGCAAGTGCATATGAAGCAATGGTCGCCCCAACCACGAGGAGCACCGGAAAAACGGTGCTCATCATACCCACACCAAGCCCGTCAATGATCGTGACGCCTGCACCGCTCTCGGCCGAACGAGCAATCCGTTGCGCGGGCTTGTGATCCGCAGATGTGTAGTACTGGGTAGAGAGACTAATGAGAAAGCCTGCAAGCAGCCCGGAGAGCAAGGCCCAGAACAAAGCAAGCTCACCGACAAGAAACTGCACAATGAAAAAGCCAGCAACGATCATGAGTGCGTTACCGACGTACACCCCGGCGTTCATAGTCTTGTGTGCCTTCGCAACTTGTTCGGCAAACCCAAAGTTACCGGGCTTCGGCCGAACAATGAGAACTCCAATGATAGAGGCAACAATACCTGCTGCCGCCAGGGCCAGGGGCAAGGATGTTCCCAGATCCTCTCCAAGAACCGCCACTCCCAACACCATTGAGGCGGCAATGGCCGACACATAGGACTCAAACAGGTCACTGCCCATACCGGCAATGTCACCGACGTTGTCGCCCACGTTGTCTGCAATGACGGCCGGGTTTCGCGGGTCATCTTCTGGAATGCCTATCTCAACCTTTCCCACCAGATCGGCTCCGACGTCGGCACTCTTGGTAAAGATTCCGCCCCCAACACGGAGAAACAGCGCCACCGCCGAGGCCCCAAAAGCAAAACTCAGGGTCACATGGTAGTCATTGAGAATAATCACCAGCACCGTCAAACCCAGGAGGCCAAGCCCGACCACCGAGAACCCCATCACAGCCCCTGCTGAGTAGGCAATTTTCATGGCCTGATCCCAGCTCTTGCTTGCCGCGGTAGCAGTTCGACCGTTTGCACGGGTTCCTATAGACATACCAATAAAGGCAGCCGCACCGGCAGCTATCGTTCCCAGGAGGTACGCAACTGCCGACATTGGGCGTGGCGGCACAAAGAGCACCAGGATGACGCACATCACGGCCGTGAATACGGCCAGCATCTGGAACTCTCGCCGCAGGAACACCGTTGCGCCTACCCTTATCTTTTTGGAGATGTCGCGAACAGCAGGGGTACCCTCCTTTTCTCTGAGAACACGCTGGACCAGAAACAGTACGAAAACGAGTGCCCCGACACCAACCGCAAGAATCAGGGCCTGGAGAAGAGTGTTGTTCATGGCTAACTCCTTACCCTAATTGTAGGTAGGTGTAGCCGAGCGGTCAACGTTTTTTCCTGCAGAGCACTCTGCGGGGTATTCAGCCGGAGTGTTTCGCACTAAGATCATTGATCATGATTATTCGTAACGCTTTTTTGGCCCTGCCTGGCAGGGACGAACTGGTAGCGGGTGAGCTACGAGTTCAAGATGGAAAGATTGCCGAGATCGGCGTCGGCCGTGCCCTCGAGTCCCAGGGAGATGCGGATATTGTCAATGCCGAGGGTCTTGCGGTATTACCCGGCGCCATAGATGCGCATGTACATTTCTTTGATCCGGGATACAACCACAAAGAGGACTTCCTGCACGGCAGTGGTGCCTCGGCCTCGGGCGGTGTCACTACGGTAGTAGACATGCCCGACACCTCAGAACCGGCAGCCATAGACGCTCAATCGATACGGGAGAAGCTCGAGGTTGTCTCGGCTCGGTCACTGGTGGATTTCGGCTTTTTCGGCGGGATCTCAGGACTGCTGTGCGACGACCAGCTTTCCCGGCGTGTTGCGGAGATGGCCCCGGAGGTACTTGGTATTAAGACCTACGCGACATCCGGCTCCGTCCAGTTTCCGCGCGTTTCAAATCACCAGTATTATCAGGTGCTCCGGGAGACGCGCCGGCACAACTGCATTGTTCTGGTACATGCAGAGGACTATGACTACGTCTCCGGCGCCACGCCCGGGGAACGAGAGCATGGGGATGGTGGCCTGGCCTTTTACCGCTCCCGGCCAGAAGCGGCCGAGACGCTGTCGGTGCTCACCGTCACGGAGATTGCGGAGGAGCTCGGCGCGCCTATGCATATTGTCCACCTTGGCACCATCCGCGCAGCAGAGATAGTCGCCAAGTGCCGCTTCGTAAGTGGGGAGACCTGTCCGCAGTACCTGGAGTTTGACTGTCACGACTTTGAGCGTATTGGTGCCCCTCTTAAAATAACCCCACCGGTCAAGGGGCCGGAGAACAGGGCGGTGCTGCTGCGGATGCTTGCCGAGGGGCAGATAGATTTCATTGCCTCAGACCATGCACCAGGTACCCACGAAGAAAAGAACACTGGCTCAATCTGGACAGACTACGCCGGAATCCCGGGAGCGCCGACACTTTTCCCATATATTCTCTCGGAGGGATACCTGTCGGGCGTCATGGGACTGCAACGTTTTCTCGAGGTCACCTCCGGCAACCCGGCGCGACGCTACCGCATTGCAGACCGCAAGGGCGCTCTGGCGGAAGGACTTGACGCCGACCTGGTGTTCATTGATACAGCTGGAAGCAGTGTTGTTCGTGGTGAGGAGAGTTTCTCCAAGGGGAAGATTACGCCATTTGAGGGTAAGGAACTTCGCGGCAAGGTTCACCGGACGATGGTACGCGGCCGCACGGTGTTTGATTCCGAGCACGGTGTCATGGGCGAACCGGGTACCGGGCAGTTCCTCCGTCCCGACCCTAAGCTGCGGAGCGCGGGCGTACAGCCCTGGCGAGGGTAAATCGGTGGCCGAGTCTATGGTTCCTGTTCCCTTTCCAGCCCTGCTAGAGATAGTGGTTTCCGAGTATCGCTGGCACCGGAGCATCTTTGGCATTCCTGAGCACGCTTTCTGCCAACCCGTTGCGGCGCAGCCGGAAGAAAACCGTCACGCCTACGACTTCTTTAGCGAATCAGTTTCGGCGCCCTTAGGCCCAGCAATAGGGCCACATACCCATTTGGCGCAGAGCATTGTGTCTTCCTATCTGTGTGGCGGCCGGGTGCTTGAGCTTAAGACCGTACAGAAGCTCGACCAACTTGAGCTCCAAAAGCCCTGTGTCGATGCAGCCGATATTGGTTACAACACCGAATGGTCTACCGAACTCACTATTGCGCAGGCAACGGAAGAGTACTTCAAGGCCTGGTTACTCCTCCACCTGCTGCGGGGACTGCTCTGGAACGACTGGAGAAGGGAGCCCGACTTCCTCTTTCTTATGAGTGTCGGATACGACCTTGAAGGCATACAAGGTGCGGCCGTCGACAGTTTCCTTGAGGATATGCGAGACGCAGGCAGATCACCGGTTTTTGCGGAGCTCACTGCCGAACTGCTCACCTTTCTCGAGGCGCAGTCGGAGCTCGGCTTCTTCCCGGGGGGCTCACCGGG
>SLAA01000064.1 GCA_007127105.1 Spirochaetales bacterium
AGCAGGGTCTGTCCCTCCGGGGCAAAGCCGGGTTCGTGGCTGAAGTGTTTCATGGTGAGCCGCCGCACCTCTGTGCCGTTCAAGGCAATAGGGTCGGTTGCATAGTTCAGGCTCCACGGCAGCGCCTCTCCTATACTGTCAACAGTGCCTTCAAATCCAAGCGCTACCAGGATCTCTGAGGCTAAAGGGTAGTCTTCCGGGTTTGTGAAGCGCTTCTCAAAAGCCGGATCAGGGTACCGTCCCTTGAGCAGGGTGTGGTACACAAAGTGCGCGTCGCAGGCGGCTATGAGGTAGTCTGCCTCATAGCTGCGGCCGTCTACGCAGCGCACCTGGCGGACATCCTTCCCGTCTATGACCAGTTCCTGGACTTCGCACGATGTCTCCAGCACACCACCCAGTTCGGTGTACCGCTCCGCCATCCGCAGAGCAAGCGCCTTGGAACCGCCCTTTGGAATAGATGCCTCATCTGTGGTGAAGGCCGCAATGGCAAAGAAGATCATGGCAGCGTTAAAGTTGTCGGGAGCCATATCGGCAAGGCCACGCCTAATGGCCGGGTGAGAAAAGCGCTCGGCAAACTGAGTCAAGGTCATCTTGCCGTATTTCTTGAGAATGGCCCCCGCGTCTTTCATGGACAGAAGCGTCCGGATCTTCTCCGGAATGCTCATGAGGTCACGAGGCTTCTCCACCGGGAAGGAAAAACTCTGCAGCAAGCGGACATCGTCACAAAACTCCTGGATACGCTCGCCATCCTGCGGGGAGAGCTCGGTCCAGGATGCTTGAAGCTTGTCCAGATCCCGGTAGATAAAGGCCTGTTCTCCGCCTTCCTCAAAACAGAGAAAGCTCTCAGGGTGAACAATCTCTACTCCATCCAGGGCGCCAACCTCTTCCCAGAGCGCACGCAACTCACTGCCTTCCTTGGTACCGGTCAGCCAGTGAATGCAGCCGTCAATATGGTAGCCTTTGCGGTCCCAGCCGGTGCACTGCCCCCCGGCGGTATGATGCTTTTCCAGGACAATGCTCTCAAACCCGTTCTGCTGGGCGAAAATTCCAGCACTGAGCCCCCCAACTCCCCCACCGATAATGACAACCCGCGTGGTCTCTCTTGTGCAGATGTTTCTGAGGTCTTTCATGAGTTCAGTTCCTTTCTGTTGATATTTCCGGCGCGCACAAGGTCGCCGCCGGTCTGCATGACCAGGCTTTCCAAGGCTTCCTCGCCAAACCATGAGGGTACCTGGTCGTTGGCCACCATAAGCGTAACTCCCAGCTGGAAGGCCCGCATCTGCAGGAACAAATGCCTGCGCTCCTCTACGCTCCAGCCTGCCAGCTCCGGGTCATTTCCCATCATGCTGATCATTGCCTCTTCCTGTGCCTCGTACTCCCGCATGTAGGGGTTGGGCTTGGTTACAAGTTCCCGCACAAATACCGGATAGTCCCGCGCAAAGGCCAGGCCCGCCAGACCCATGTTCTCAAAAGTGTTTGGCCCCTTTTGCTGCTTGAGATACTCCTCCGAAAGGCGGAAAACCCGCTCCACAACCGCTTTGGTGAGGTCTTCAATAGCGGTGAAATTGAGATAGATCGGCGCAACCGAGCTTCCCAGCCGCGCCGCCACACTCCTGGCCGTAATGGCCTCAAAACCTTCCTCGCGGGCTATCTCGAAAGCAATCTCTACAATGGCGTCTTTGTTGAACTGTGTTTTCGGCGGCATCTATGCATCCCCGTCCGTTTTTCGACTAACGCTTGTTAGCTAACATATGTTATATAATGACCTATAAGGGCTCCTGTGTCAAGAGAGAAATTGCGATTTCGGCGGTGCATAGAGGTGCGGGCAAAAGCACGCTACATCATCATCACCGGTTCTAACGCCAAGCTCTTGTCGTTGGAAGTCTTGTCTCTACCCGCAAAATCGCAGGCCATGCTTCTGGCCCAAGTCGGGCGATGTCGGTGCCTTGCTTGAGAACATTGTCTATCTGGAGCTTTGTCGCCGAACGACATGACCAGAGGATATACGTGCAGGTAGCGTATCTGCCTGCTGAGGACGCGACGGTTCAACGAGAGTTTGGGAGTTTGGAAAAGACCCCTGACAACTTTCCAAAGCCCACAGTATCCCACTGATGTACGATACTCGCACTTTTCTGGTATTATCGTACACGAGTCAGAGGGTACTTTTCATTTCGATGTACGACCCGCGGGCTGTACGCGCGGGCTGTCTACGGCCCGGCTGCTAGCTCAGGGTCAGTACCACCCGGGTGCCAACGCCAGCGCCTGCACCAGCGCCGGTGCCAAAACTCACCGACCCATCCAGTTGATCCGTGAGCACCTGTACAAGATGAAGCCCCAGGCTCGTGGTAGTGGTGGCCGTGGCCGCAGATGGGCCCGGAGCGGCGGCCGTGGCCGTGCCCCCGGTGAACTCCGGTAGCCCTCTGCCGTTATCCTCCACAGCTATGACCAGACCGCCGGTCTCCGGCACCTCGACCGAGACGGTAATCTCGCCTCCTGGCAGCCCGACAAAGGCATGCTTCTGCGCGTTGGTAACCAGTTCGTTAATGATTATCCCGCAGGGGACGGCCTGTGTAATGTCCATTTGAACCGGGGTCAGATTACAGCGGTAGGTGATATCTCCGTCGCGAAGGTTGTTGGCCTTTAGTTGTGTCACCAGCGTATTAATGTACTCATCCAGCTGAATATCCGAGAGTCTGTCAGACTGGTACAACGACTCATGCACCAGGGCCATGGAGTAGATCCGGTTCCGGCTTTGCGCAAAGGCGTCACGGGCGCTTTCAACTGAGTCGATCTGATCTTCCTGCAGGCGTAGAAGGCTTACAACCACGTTCAGATTATTCTTAACGCGGTGGTGAATTTCCTTGAGGAGAGTTTGCTGCTCCTCCAAAGATGCGGTCAGCTCGGCTGTACGCAGATCCACCTGTTTGCGGAGTGCACGATTCCACATGATGACGGCTACGATAATGAGAACTGCTGGAGCAAAAACAAGAAGAAGGGAACGGACAAGCCTGCCCACATCGTACTCGGTTGGGGTATACGCCCCCAGCCACCGGTTATGGATCTGGCGATACTCGCCCGAGCTCCTTATGACGGCAAGCCCCTCGGCAAAGTATGACAAGAGACCGGTGTTACCTTCCCTGACCGCAAACCCATACTCACGGTTGACCAGACTTCGCTGCCCCACACGTAGACCGTCCCACCCGTTTTCTTCTATCAGATACATGGCCGTGAGGCGGCTGCCCAGGGCGTAGTCGACCTCGCCCATGAGCACCAACTCCAGCGCGTCCTCCTGGGACTCAACAACCACAAGGTCATCGGTGAGGCCCTTCTCAATAGCAAACTCATGCATGATATCACCGGCCTGAACCACAATCCGGTGTCCCCGCAGCTCGTCTTTCGTGCTGGGAACACTAGCGCCGTTCCCGGCCCGACGTGCAACAGCCACATGCTGATGCACCGTGTGGGCCTGGGAGAAGTCAAAGACCTGATCTCGCTCTGTGGAGTACATCATACCTTGAATTAGATCGATCTCGCCGCGCTCTAACATGGTGGTGATCTGGGCCCACGGTCCCAGGCGTATCTCTACATTCAGACCCATCTCCCGGGCAATAGCCTGAATCAGATCTACGTTGTAACCAGCAGGGTTTCCTGCATCATCCAGATACTCAAAGGGCGGG
>SLAA01000109.1 GCA_007127105.1 Spirochaetales bacterium
GCGAGCTCGCCGGTGAGGCGAAAGCGAATGTAGTCCTTGGCAATGAGAAGATGAGCGGCACTATCCAGCATTTCCGGCCGGTGCCTGCGCATCCAGACCAGGGTGCCCAGGGTCAAGCCAGGAGCAGGTGTGTTCTTAAGCACAAGATGCAGGTTTTCCCGTTGCAGTGAGGACTCAATCTCCGGCATGAGCTCGCGCGCTCGCGCGTCCATCCACACTATGGCCGGACCGAGGGGGACTCCGTCCCCACCAAGCAATACCGAGCTGTGCATCTGACCGGTGACCCCAATGCCCGCAAGCACGACGGAGTCATTGCCCGCACGAACCCGCGCCATACAACTGCACAGCGAACTCCATGCCGCCTGCCACCACTGCTCCGGTTCCTGCTCAGCCCAGCCGATCTCCGGAGAGCTGGTTGAGTAGCCAGCGCTGTGTTCAGCAAGCAGTCTTCCCCGTGCGTCGGTTATATCAACCTTGACGCTAGATGTTCCGAGATCAATCCCAGCAAATACTTGTTTCATATTATGCTACCCGCAGGCGACCGCACTATCCCTTGACCGCCCCCTGTGTCATACCGGTGACAATGTAACGGTTGACCACAAGTGCGAAAACAACAATAGGGATAATGATCATGCTGCCGTATGCCGCAATCACCCCGTACTGTGCCGCTGTCTCTCCCCCACCAACAAAGCGCGCAATTCCAACCGTTAGTGGCTGAGCGTTGTACCCGGCAAGGAAGAAGGCAAACAGAAACTCGTTGTAAGAAATAATGAAGGCCAGAATTGCGGCAGCATTAAGTCCGGGCAGTACCATGGGCAAACTAATGAGCATGAAGGTCTGAAAGGGTGTGCACCCGTCAATAATGGCCGACTCCTCAACCTCAATAGGCACACCCGAGAAGAAGCCAAGCATGAGCCACACCATAAACGGCAGCTGCATAGCAAGGTGTGCCAGCACCAACCCAAACAAGGTTCCGGAAAGCCCCACCACCCTGAAGATCAAGTACATGGGCAAAGCAAGCACTACATAGGGGAGAAATCGTGTACTCAGAATAGAGAACACCAGGAAGTTGCGCATTTTGGCTGAGCCGAGCCGCGTGATCCCGTACGCCATAGGAGTACATACAACCAGCACCACCGCCAAGGAGGCAGTAGCGATAATGAGACTATTGCGGAGAAAGAAAGGGAAGTTCCCCTGCCTCCAGGCACGCCCATAGTTCTCTAAAGAGAAGCCACTGAACGAGAAGATCTCAGGAATTGTCATGAAGAGCCCGGCTGGTTTGAGTGACGCGAGAACGAGCGTAACGAGCGGTATAATGCAGATCAGGAGCCAAATGCTCAGCACCGCATGCCGAGCTGCAAGCGATCGGGCCTTTCGTAGTTTATGCGTATTCATACTATTTCTACTCCCTCATCTCACTGAGTTTGGCAGCCTTGATGTACACCACCGCCAGCACCGCAACTATGCCAAACATGATAAACGAGATGGCATTTGCCAGGCCGATATTGGCAGTTGAGAGTCCCATGTGATACACCAGCATGCTCAAAACATTGGTAGAACGGCCGGGGCCAAGCCCGCTCAGGGCGTACACCAGGTCAAACTCACGAAAGGCTGAGGTTAGAATAATGAGCGTCACAAAACTAATGTGAAACCGGATCATAGGTAGTTTGATTCGAAAGAAAATGGTAAGGGCAGATGCCCCATCAACCTCGGCCGACTCAACAATGGCGTCTGGTATGGTTGCCAGCGCGGCGTAAAAAACAAGGAGCGCCAGGGGAACGAGCCGCCATGAGTTCGTGATGGTGGTAACCATTAGAGCGGTATCGGCACTGATGAGCCACCCGACAGGGTCCATTCCCAGCAGTCCAATAATCCAGTTGATCATGCCGTACTCAGGCTCCCAGATGTAGAGCCGTCCCAACATACCAACAACTACCTGGGTAGCAACAAAGGGCACCAAATAGAAGGCCATGTAGAAGCGCGCAGCGCCTGTTCCACGAATACCCCGCGTACTCATGACGGCGGCGATCGCGAGACCAAATACTACAGCGAGGATGGTACACCCGATGGTGAACCAGAAGGTGACTCGCACCGACATCATAAAGAGCGGATCGTCAAACAGCCGCATGTAGTTCTGAAACCCGACAAAAACCTGGTCCGACAGCCGGTAGAGGCGAATGCGATGCAGACTGTAGCGGAAGCCCATTACAATAGGAACCACAAGGGTAATGATTCCGAGCACTATCCCGGGAAGTATAAAACCCCATGGACGGAAGAATCTCTGACTTGCCATAGCACCCCGCTTTTCTTGAAGAGTAAAAAAGCCTCCAAGTTGCGCCGAGACCTAAGCGGCCTCGGCGCAGTTGCAGGCCCGTGTAAAAGGACTAGTCGATGTAGCCTTCTTCACGGAAAACTGTGTTCATATTGTTCACGAGCCGTTGTTGTGCCGCTTCCGGGGTCATAACACCCGAGATCACGTCGGCTGCAAACTCACCAACCGGGGTATACATGACCGCACCCCACTCAGCAATATCTTGCCGTGGGAAGCCGTAGGCCATTTGCTCACCAAAGGCTGGCAAAAAGGTTTCATAGAAGTCTGCCGAAGCAAGTATTTCTTCGTTCTCAAACTGGTCGTTGCGGGCAAACATTGCGGTTCGTTTGGTGAACTCAACAGCGTTTTCTTCGTACACCCACTGCAGGAACTTAAAGGCCTCTTCTGAACGCGGGGTGTCGAACATGAGAATTCCACCACCACCAAGGAATGAGCGACCAATTGGCAAATCTGCAAGATTTCCTTCCCAACGGGGAAAGGTAGCATACCCAACATTGCCGACCGCCTGCCCTGCGGGATCTTCAGCTCGCATTACGCCTTCCGGCCAGAGCTCGGCAGTTGCCAAACGTCCATTGCGGAAGTAGTCAAGGTGCTCAAGAAAGTTCCAGGTTGCTGCTGCAGGCGGAAAGGTGTTTTCTACCAGTCGCTCCCAGTAGGCTACGCCATCAAGCAGAATAGGGTTGTCCAGGTCGGTCTGGTAGTTCTCATCAAAGCCATCAAGGCCCATGGAGTAGACAATTGCCAGGAAGGCGCGCGCCATACCACCCGGAGCACTGATGGACGCAGAGTAGCCATAAAGCGCCTCATTTAGCGTCTCACCGGCCACCGTGGCTCCAGCGGGTCGAGTGAAGAACTCGGCAATGTCATAGAGCTGCTCCCAGGTCTCGGGAGGAGCAAGGTCGTAGCCGTACTCGGCCCGGAAGTTAGCCTGCTCGTCAGGATGCGCAAACCAGTCGGTGCGGTACGCATAAATGGGAGTCTGCGGATTCCGCGCCAGAGCAATAATCTCACCCGGACGAAGCAGCTCATTTGTCATGTGTGACTCTTGAACCGCAGCAGAGTACTGCGACATGTCAAAGTTGTTGCGCTCCATGTAGGGACGCAGGTCGGCAACCGACTCATAGTAGTAACCAAACCAGCCTGGGCTGTGGTAACCAATATCGTAGTAGTTGCTTCCCGCCTGAGCCTCAAGCGCCATGCGCTGCCACAGTTGATCCGGGGGGAGTACCTCCATCTCAATTCTGACTCCGGTGAGTTCTTCATAACGAGGAATAAAGTACTCCTCCAGCGGCTGAACATGTGGACCCGGATGCTCAGCGATACGAATTGTTACTCGGTCGTCCTCACGAGCACCTCCAGCAAAGGCTGGACTTACGGCAAACACAAACAGCGTAGCGACTGCAACAAGCAGCGTGGCTCGTTGTTTCGTCTTTCCTTCTCTCATCTCCTACCTCCTAGGTACAAGGTTACATGAGTAATATGTTAGCACGACCTGGAGGAATGTCAAGTAAAAGTATATACTATGAAAGACGAATGCGGCAAAGGTATATACCTTTGCCGCATGTCAGGCCCGATCTATGAGTTTCCGCGCCTTGTCGAGCGAGACTCCATTGTCCAGATTGAGCGGAGTGACCGAAACCACCCGGTCCACGATCATTGCGTAGATATCGTCACCGGGAGACAGGTGTGCCCTGTCGGTATTGATATAGGTCTGGGCAGCCTCTATAGGGGTGTCGGCCTTTGGATCCGTTATGCGCGAAAGGAAGTAGGGTACCGAGGCAAGGGTAGTAAAACGCTCCTCGGTTCCCGGGGGGCAGGGGTCGGGGACATCGATCTTGAGTACGTCAAAGCCGTACAGCTCAAAGGGGCGCTGGCCGTCCTGGGCGGACTCCGTTTGGTTGGATCTAATAAGTGCAAGAACCCGCCGAGCCCAGTCCAGCACCACCCGCGTTGCGTCGGCCCAGTCCAGCTCCACGTACTCAAAATGGTTCGCGACCTCGGTCTGTCGCGAGGCGGCAATAGCCGGGATTCCCTGGGCCGCAGCTTGAAGCGCCGCCCCCACGGTACCCGACAAAGTAATGTTGTTGCCCAGATTCTCACCGAAATTGATACCGGAAATCACCATATCCGGCCTTCGGAGTGGGCACAAGGCAGCCAGTGCATGGCGCACCACGAGTGCTGGGGTGGCCTCAATATGAAATGCCGAGACCGGGTGTACAGTCAAACCTGCGGCTTCTGCCCGCACCTGGGAGCCCGGGTCCAGGGGGAGCTCCACGGCGTGGAAGAAGTCCTTGGGATTCCCGCGTAAGCTGCGGCCCATGGCGGTTTGCTGTGTGGTTGGGGCCGCCACTACTACATCGCCCAGGAGACGAGCTCCCTCAACTGCAGCAAGCAACCCGGGAGAGAAGATTCCGTCGTCATTGGTGACAAGAATCAGCGGAGTATCGGACGGCCCATCTAAAGAGACCTGATCAGGTGTATTGTGTGTGTTCATAGTAGGAGTAGTATGGCAGAAAACGTCCGGGAACAGAAGCGACCCTATAAAGAGGGAGGCTCCTCGACCCGGTATACCTGCATTCCTCGTGCCTTGTAGTTTGCCAATGCGGCCGGGTGATCAAGACTGCAGGTGTGCAGCCACACCCGCTGAGTGCCTTCCCAGCCCCAGGCCGAGCGGAGTGTATGTGTTAAGAGATATCCGCCAAAGCCGTGCCCAATAAAGCGAGAAACCAGACCAAAGTAACAGATTTCTACATCGCCATTTTCCTGACGCTGCAGTTCGTAGTACCCGGCTGGTGAGCCCTTGTAGTAGGCCACCCAGGTACGCAGATTGTCGGCCTCGGCATACTCTTGCCACTGCTCCGCAGTCCAGGGCAGCTTGTCTGTCCAGTCCCAGTCCTTACCGACGAATTGATACAGGAATTGATTGAACTCGTACTGCTTGATCTCGCACTCGCGTACATCGAGCCCCTTGGAGTCATCCTTGGCGCGCAGGTCCTGGGGTGAGTTCATTTCGAGATAGTAGATTGTTGGTTCATTCATGGATCTTCTCCGTTCAGGTCGTCGCAGAATAGCACCAGTCCGCTTTGCCTGCAAAGCCCAGGGAGTACCTTGTGCTGTGGTTGCTTGACAGCTCAGCCAGCAAGCGTCAGGCTCATGGAGATAACAACAGCCAATCCCATAGATGAGGGGTCACCATGAACAACACGATCAAGACCGGACTTGTGTCATTTGGCAAGGCGTCACGAGTGTTCCACGGGCCGATAATAACCTCGGTACCTGAGCTGCATTTGAAAACCGTGGTGGAGCGGCACCGTAAGGAGGCACGCGAGATCTACCCCTGGGTGGGGGTCGTGTCCGATATCGACACACTGCTGGCCGACCGCTCCATAGAGCTGGTTGTAATTGCGACGCCAAACCAAACTCACTATGAACTGGCGCGCAAGTGCCTGGAAGCGGGCAAGCATGTCGTGGTTGATAAACCCTTCACCACGACATCGGCCCAGGCTGAGGAGCTCATTGAGCTTGCGGCACGGAAGAAGCTGGTTGTCAGCCCCTTTCAAAACCGCCGCTGGGACGGAGACTTTCTCACGATACAACGACTCTTGAAGAGCAATGTGCTGGGACGGCTGGTTGAGTTTGAGTCGCGCTTTGACCGTTTCCGGAACTACTCCAGACCAGGTGCCTGGCGAGAAGCCCCGGGAGTCGGCAGTGGGGTTTTCTTTGATCTGGGCCCACATCTCATAGATCAGGCAGTTTCTCTCTTTGGCCCGCCGGAGAGACTGAGTGCCGATATCCGCACCCAGCGTGACGGAGCCGAGACTGACGACCACTTTGACGTGTTGCTGCATTACGAGGGCCTGAAGGTCACCCTTAAAGGTGGGATGCTGGTGCGCGCCAGGACACCTCGCTTCGTGCTCAACGGGATGAACGGATCCTTTGCAAAGTACGGTCTTGACCCGCAGGAGGCGGCACTGCTTGCCGGTGGAAGGCCCGGCACGGACGGCTGGGGCCAGGAGGCCGCCGAGCACTGGGGCGAGATCAACACCGATCTCAACGGGCTGCATCTGGTCGGTCGGGTAGAAACTGCGGCTGGCAACTATCAAGAGTTCTACCGCAACATAGCCGAGGCCATCCGCGGGACGGCTGAGCCCGCGGTTAGCGTGGAACAGATAGGTACAACCATACGAGTCATAGAAAGAGCATTTCAAAGCACCCGGGAACAGCGCACCGTGCCCTTCCACGACGAAGCTTAGGGCGACAACTCGCAACCGGGAAGATACCTGCTTTACGAGGCCTACCGCAACCAGGAAGCGGTAGACGCCCACAAGCTCACCAAGCACTATGCGCGCTGGAAAGACGAAGTCGCCGACCTCATGGTACACCCTCGTGAAAGCACCAGTTATGAAGTAGTGGCCCCCATGAACCCGGAGTCATGGCGGCCAGCAACATGGCTGTGACTTAACGGTTCGGCAAATCCTTGACCGACTCCTGAACCGCTCGCTGCACTACCCGGGCGGCCTGGGGAGAAAGGGTATGGCCTGCGGTACCGCCAAGCACTCCACCGGCAACTGCGGCGCGGTCACTCACCTGCATCCCGGCGGCGGCGCCCCCGATAGCTCCCGCAACTGTGGCCATTGCCTGCCCACTGCCACCACGGCCGCCACCCACAAATATCACCTCGGCGGTCTGAGAGTCCACCAATCTACAGGTCATGCTGACCTTGTCCCCATCAACATGGACGTCCAGCATGGCCACCGCCGGGACATTGAGAATTCTGCCGATCTCGGCAGCCTCGGCTGCGCTTGTTCGGTCCGATTGTTGGAAGTCCTGTTCGGCCAACAGGCTCCGTACGCGCTGACGTTCAACAACACGGTACCCTTTTTTCATTAGTTCCATGGAAAAGAAGTCATCAACTTGATTCTCGGCAGCGCCACGCCGTATATCACCGCGTATGTCCACAACCCCAATCGTGTCTGGATCCGTCCGGTAGAAGCTCGCCCCAATGACACTCTCCCCGGTTGAACAGCCACAAAGCATGAGGGCTACGAATCCGAGTCCACAAAGTATCTTGCCAACGCTAACTCCTTTGCGCACCGTCATTTCCGCCTCCTTTCGGCCGTGGGATTCTTGTACAAATACTATAGGCTTGGGGCGCTTGTACACGCAATTGGATAAACCCCCGGTTTCCTAGGCCTTTGGCTGAGAGAAATGGGCAAAAGGCTGACTATTCGCGGCTGTTCACGTGTCTTCTCCAGGAATTTGGGGATATCATGCTGCGTTCTGACGATGCATGGAGTATTATCTAGAGAGCTATGCCTATTCGACGTAAACCTGGGTGTAGAGGCAAAAGGAGCAAGCAATTGACAGCACGAGTACCTGGAAAGGTTTTCATTCTCATTCTGTTGTCGGCCGTCTTCATAGGCGGGCTGTACTCGAGTCCAGATAGACCGAGTGCTTCATTCACCGCCGACTATGTCGCGAGGGAAGGGCGGAGGCAGGTCTCTTCAGGAAGCTACGCCGTTTCACCCGTCGGAACCAGGATGGAGAGCAGTCCATCCGAGGCTGATCGGCATGTTACTATCATTAATTTTGCTCGGGGAGTAATGTGGATGGTGATGGTGAACGAGGGCATGTACATGGAGCTGCCGCTTGAGGATGACGGGCCACCAGTAGGCGATGATGGAACGGTGACCGGGGCGTCATGCCCGGTGACCGACACAGAAACCCGACTGGGACAAGAAACATTGAACGGACGCCGAGTTGTGAAGCTCCGTTGCCAATCACCGGACGGTGAGGTCACAACCCTGTGGATTGACGAGCGTCTCCAATGGCCTATCCGCACCGAGTCGGGCGGCACAGTTTTTGAGTTGTCCAACATCAACGAAACGCGGGTGCCAGACAGTCAGTTTGAGGTACCGTCCGGATACATGAAGTTTCAAATGCCCGGAATGCCAGGCGGAATGCCGTCGATGCCGTCGTTCTGAACGAGCCTGGGTGTCAGGACTCTACCTCTACATTGAGCCATCTGCCACGCATGAACCCCCCAATCATGAACGCGGCATGGAAGACCTGGTAGAGTCCAAAGGACAACCATGCCAGGACGACATGCTCGGGGAAGAAGTACCTGACAAGCAACGTGGCACCAAGAATGAATACAACATTGGTGGAGAACTCACTCAAGAGCACATACCGGCCGTAACCATTGCCCACGAACACCATTTCAAAGGCGTATCCGAGCGCTTCCATGAAGTAGAACGCGGTGAAGAACAGCAGCCCGGCGGCGAGCACCGTCTGCGTTGCCGGGTCGTTCGTAAACAACGCCGCTATGTAGCCACGGGCAAAGACGGTGGCAATTGCGACCGTAACCGCTATGCAACCTCCAACCAGTCCCAAAGTTGCCATGGTCTTTTTGGCCTCGGCCTTGTCATGCCGCCCAAGCGCATTGCCAACGAGAATTGAGGCAGCACGAGCAAAGCCGCCAATGATTGTTTTGTTGAGCCGCATGTACGCAAAGATACTGTGAGTTGCGGCAAGGTAGATGGCGCCATAACCCTCCACCAGCGTCTGAAACACCAGAAAAATCATAAGCGCTATGATGTTCTGTATCCCCGGGGGCAAGGCAACCCGCACCATGTCCTTCTGCAGGCGTGCACTCAGGGCACGAAAGGTGAAGAGACGGTAGTCGCGTTTGTACCCCTGAAGCACGAGCACCGCAATAAGGTACAGCGCCGAGACCCCGGTTGAGATAGCTGTGCCGAGGGCTGCACCTTGCATACCCATTGCGGGGAAACCCAGGCGGCCAAAAATGAGCACCCAGTTCAGCGCTATGTTCAGCAGGTTACTCAACACCCCTGCATACATCACCGGTCGAGTCCGGTTGATGGCGCCCATGAAACCCTGGCCAATCATGAAAAAGCCCATGGGAATGAGGCTAAAACGAATAATCACCAGGTAGTCCATGACCAGTTCCAGAATGCTCTCTGAGTGCAGCAGGAGTCCCAACACCGGGCGAGCCAGAAAGCTCACCCCCAGTGCGAGTAACCCGGCTGCTACTCCTACCACCAGGCCGTTGTCCAGGACCTCGCCCGTGTTTGCCCTGTCAATGTCGGATTCCGCCTGCTGCCGGCCATATCTCCGACTTGCGAGCGCCTGCACGCCCGAGGACAACGGCCACAGAAAGGTCATGAGGATCCAGGTAACCAAGCCCGCAATACCTATTGCCGCAAGCTCAAGGCTTCCATTCCCATAGTGGCCTAGCATTGCCGAGTCGGCAATTTGGTGAAGGTAGTGGGTTATCTGGGCAAACAACAGCGGCGTGCCTAACCGCAGTATCTGTCGAGCCACCGAGGTTTTGGCGGAGGTGATCATAAGGGGGGATTATCACGTTAAGCCTGCTTCGTGACAACTGTATTGGGAAAAGAACCTGAGCTACGGCTAAGGCGGCTGCGATAGTTCCAGAGGCGGCCGTTCTAATCCCAGAGGCGGCCGCTCCAGAGCATGAGTGTTCCGGCGTGTAGACCCCACCAGATAACAGCCGCTGTTACGCCAAACACGCCTAATGCATATGCCGCATCACGCAAACGCAACCCTTCCTTGCGGTACCAGGTACGGTTGGCGCCGGTAAACCCGCGGGCCTCCATTGCGGCCGCTACGCGGCCAGCTCGCCTCAAGGCTCCGGCCAGAAGTGGAACGGTGAAGCGGTAGGCCCGCTGAAGCTTTCCGCGCACGCCCCCCGCCTCACCTACTCCACGCAAACGGTGTGCGCCGCGAATCTGCTCCAGCTCAATCTGCAGGCTTGGCAGGTATCGATACGCAGCCAATGCGCTGTAGGCAATCTTTGGCGGAACCGACAGTTGATGTACCAGACTCAGAACAAACCTGGTGGGCTCGGTGCTTGCCACAAACAGAACCGACCACACGCCAAAGGTCAGCGCGCGCAGGAAGAAACTCATACCGTTGCGCAGGCCTTCGGCCGATATCGCCACCGGCCCAACGGTGAAAAGTGTGGTGCCAGCGCTCCGCGGCAGGAGAGCATTCATCCACAGAAAGCCAATCCCGAAGAGCAGAAAAGGCAGGAGCGCCCGGACAAGCACCACCGGCCGCATCCGTCCGAGTCCAAGCACCATAAGCGCACCAAAGGCCGTAAGCAACGACAATGTCTGAAGGTCAAATACCACCGACACAAACAGCATGACCACCACCGAGCAGATCAACTTAACCGCCGGATTAATGGTGGCGAGCGGCGAATACAGCTCGTAGTTCTCAAAAACGCTGCGGCGCATCATCCTTCACTCCTTCCAACGCTCTCACATCTCGCTGCGCCGAAGCGCACACCGGCAGGCTCTTCCAGCCCCAGTTGTGCAAGCAGCTCAAGATCCGCAAAGAACTCGCTCGGGCTTTGCCCCGTCAACACGCGGCCGTTCTGCATTCCGTAGACGGTGTCGGCACGCCGCCACACAAGATCCATGTCGTGAGTAATGATCACCACCGCCGTGCCTTGGTCCGCGACGGTTTGCAGCATGCGGAGCAGCTCATCCAGGGCCGAGGGATCCTGGCCAAACGTGGGTTCATCCAGCACCAGTAACTCCCGCGGAGATACCAACATGGTTGCTGCCGAAAGCCGCCGCTTCTGTCCGTGGCTCAACGTGAAGGGATTCCGGTTTATGAACTCATCAAGCCTGAGTGCCCGCAGCACCTCAAGGGAGGCAGCTCGAACTTCTTCCTCCGGGCCCTGTACCTTGAAGCGTACTTCATCGAGTACGCAGTCGGTCACGAACTGGTGCTCCGGGTTTTGAAACACAAGCCCCAGCCGGTCGGCAACGGTACGCGCTGGAATGTCGGCTACCGGCTGCCCGTCAAACAGCACCTTTCCGTCATCCGGCCGGTGCAGGCCCACCGCAAGTTTTGCCAGAGTGCTTTTACCGCAGCCATTTGCCCCAACAATGGCGCACACCTCACCAGGATGCACTGCAAAGCTGAGGTCATGGAGCACCCGCTGCCCCGGTCTATAGGAGAAGGAGACCTGCTCAAACTGCAACACCGGCCTGCGGTGGGGAGCGCCGCTGGACTCAGGGCTGAGCTTGAACGCCGACATCTGACGGCCAGGGGCGCTCCACTCGGCAAGCTCGCCACGTGAAGCGGCCAGGCGTGCGTAGGCCTGCGACGGGAGCCAGACATTCAGTGCGGCAAGCTGCCCGGCGTGGACGCCAAAGGCTTCCTCCGGGGGAGAGTCCAGTGCCAGCTGCCCTGCAGCGTCCAGCACCACCACCCGCCGAACCAGCGACACCACAGCGTCCAGCCGATGTTCTACCAGAATCAAGGTCAGGCCTGGCCGCTCGGCACAGAGCTTGCCGAGCAGCTCAACGACACTGCGCACGCCCGCAGGATCAAGGTTTGATGTTGGCTCATCAAGAACCAGAATATCCGGTTGCATAGCCAGAAGTGCGGCAATGACCAGCCGTTGCTTCATTCCGCCCGAGAGCCGGTCCACCCGCTCGAAGCGCCATTCGCTGAGCCCTACCGACTCAAGCGCCGTGGTAATCCGTGCATTCATCAGCGCCGGATCCAGACCAATGTTCTCCAGACCAAAGGCAACCTCATCCTGCACCGTAAGCATGGTCAGTTGACTGTCCGGGTCCTGAAAAACCACCCCAACCGAGGCGGCAAGCTCGGCCGGAGCAAAGTCCCAGACACTCTTGCCTGCAACCGTCAGCTCACCGTCTATCTCGGCGTAGGTACTGTGCGGCACAAGTCCGACAAGGCAGGAAACAAGGGTGCTTTTGCCGCTACCACTTGGGCCTAGCAACAGCACCCGTTCACCGGACTCAATGCTCAGCGTCAGCGAGTCCAGCGCCGCAGCAGGAGTGCCCGGGTAACGGACAGTCCAGCTTTGGGCATACGCCGCTCGCTCGGACACCCGTGGATGATCACGCAAGGTTCGCCTACTCCGTGGAGCGGGTCTGGTAGTCAACCGCAAGCCCGCTTGTAACCCCGGTGCGGTGAACGGCGCCAGCCAGAACACGGCCAAGCACCCCACCCAGAACCACACCGCTCACAACCCGAATGATGAACATAGTCAGCACCAGGCCTCCGGCCAGTTCCCAGTAGCTAAAGCGAAACCAGGTATACACAAAACTGAATACCGAGGTGCAGGCCCCGGACGCCATGAGAACAGGATAGGAGTAACGCTTGTAGCGAGTGAGTGCAAAGGGCACCTCGCTTCCAGCGCCCTGAACAAGGCCGGTAAGCAACAAGATGGCTCCCGACGGGTTCCCGGCAAGGATCTGCACAAACACGGTGAGCATTGCGGTACTAAACGCCACAAAGGGCTTACGAATGAGCCATGCTGCAAATATCGACCCGCTGAACCAGAACCCCATAAGCACGTCCATGGCCAGTGGCCCGGCGACCGACTGCAACACCAGCCAGACCTGCACCCAGCCGAGATAGAGAAAGGCAAACACGACCCCGATAATGGCAAGAGTGACGGTCTCGCGCATGGTCCAGCCCGGTCGTAAGGCTGGCGGAAGCGGACGGTTGCGTTGTGGCGTATCTGTTTTGTTCACTGTATCGTTTCCTGTTTCGTTGGACATACTACTTCCTCCTGTGTAGTCCGGTGTCATGCAGACCTCCTGCACGCACCATGTGCCTTCACTTACCTTGAGTCTGAGTTTGGTTTTTTTGACGGGCTTCCCTTTGAGGCAGTGAGGTGAATGACCACATGGCCGGTGTCGCGAGCGGCTTCTTCAAAGGCACGCTCAACGGCAGCAAAAACGGACGCCAGATCTCCTGAGAGTCGAGTGCAGAAGTTCTTGCTCCGGTCGTAGACCCCGGCCTCCTTGACTGCACCAACCGTAGCGGCAATGGTGTTCATGTAGCCTGGAATCCCCAGTGGATAGAGCGAGAACTGCGCGTCAA
>SLAA01000016.1 GCA_007127105.1 Spirochaetales bacterium
CCAGCTTCTGCATCGCACATGCGCAGGATATCTACATCACCTATACCGTGGTACACGCCCAGCAGCGGCAAAGCTCTCCCCAGCGGCCAAAGCTGCTCCGACGGGCGACGGGCGCCCCCTTCTGCCCGGAACATGGTTAGCACCGTGTCGGCAATGTTGCTTGGCCCCGAAAGATCAATTCCAACAAGCACAATACTCATGAGTACCCGAGCTTACACCGAACTGCAGATGCCAGCAACGAGGGCATGTGGTATACTACACAAGGCATGGAGCATTCCGTATTTCCTATCCTCAGCGCCAAAGTCCAGGTTCCTCCTTTGCCGGAGGTCTACCTACCTGTGCCCCGAATCGAACAACTGCTGCTACCAACCCGGCAGGTAGATCCTGATCAACCTGTACCTCAGGGCTATGAGTTTCGTGCGTTGATGTATCTCTCGGCGCCTCCGGGATACGGAAAGACCAGCTGCCTTGTCCGGCTCGCCGAGCAATGCGGTATAACTCATGCCTGGATATCTCTAGATGCCCTCGATATCGACCTCAGGCGTGCGTCGATCTATCTGCATGAGGCCTTGCGAGTCGCCGGTCTTCCAGAGCCCCTTCCTGCTGGCGACGGCGGTGCTCCTGTTCAACCCAACTCGGACGAACAGCTGCTGGCAGCGCTCCACCGTATTGAGACCTTTGGAAAGCCCTTTCTGCTACTCATTGACGACGCCCATGAGGTTGCTGGCTCTCCTTTTTTCACCACCCTCCGAGGATTCCTTGAGTATCTGCCACGCAACTGCCGGGTTGTTATTGCAACTCGTGAGGATCTACCACTACCGCTCTCAAGGCATCGACAGGCAGACAGACTGGTAGAGCTACGACAGGAGACCTTGCAGGCCGAGGAGCAGGAGGCCCGTGCGTATCTCAGGCTCTTCGGAGTTGATCTGAGTGAGGATGAACTGCGGCTCATTTGGCGACGCACTGCTGGCTGGTGGGCCTGCCTGAAGCTCTTCTGCATCTCGTGGCGCAAGCTTGACGAGTCAGCACGACGAGGATTTTTGGAGAAGTTCCGCGCGAGCGACCGATTTATCGCTGAGTTCCTTTTGGAGAGTGTTTACACAACCCTTCCACCCCAGGTAGCACGGTACGCAGCGGCAGCGGCGGTGCCTGAGTTCTTCAATGAAGACCTTGCTCAACTGTTGTATGTTAGCTCATTCGGGAAAACGCTGACCCGCGCGGGAGAGCCAGAAGCAGCCCCTCAAGACGGGTCATGGAGTGAATCACTGCTGGCGCTGCGCAGAATGAACCTCTTAACACAACGCAGCGGAGAACACACTGCACGATATCGCTTTCATCCGTTGTTTCGCGAGTACCTGCGCCACACCCTTACACGGGAAACCCGAGCCGTTTTGCATTCCTGCACCGCCGAGTGGTTTGCGGCCGCAGGTCTTGGCGAGCGAGCTCGGCGCCACCAGGAGAACGCGCAGCGGCTCACACGGGGTGAGCACCCTGTCAGTGACGGCGCTCAGCTCGGTGAAGCTGCTGCGCCGCCTGAAGCTGCGTCGCCGCCTGAAGCTATGGGCAACTCCGGGCTCTTTAGCCGTCGCGAGCGTGAGCTTATTGGTGCGGTTTCGCTGGGCCTCTCAAACGAAGAAATTGCAACGAAACTCTACATCAGCACCGGTACCGTGAAATGGCATCTGAATAACATCTACGGCAAGTTAGGAGCACGCAACCGAACCGATGCTCTGCTCAAGGCCCGAGCTCTCGGCCTGCTCGACTGACTCCGCCACTCCCCATACCCCACCCCAATAAACCCACCCTAAAACCCAACTTTCGACAGGGTACCAGGGCAGGACTTCGGCGCTATCCTTGAACTGAAAACCAAGGAGGCAAGAAATGCCTACTGACTCGGAGCGCACTCCGACTCTCTACACAATTGAAGTTGCCGGACAGCTCAGCACCCTCTGGGACGAGCGGCTTGATACCTGGCGCGTAGCGGCCCAACCCGGTGGAACCTCGCTCATCACCGGCAGTGTCCGTGACCAAACTGAACTCTACGGCGTCCTGGCGGCGCTCCGAAATATGGGCCTTACCCTTCTCCGGGTCGAGCCCAGCTTCCCTACCCCACCAGCCACGACTGTTCTCAACGAACCCCACATCATAACGGAAGGAGATGAATCATGAAGACTCGTTCTCAGTTGAGCCGGACTCTGCTTCGGCGCTTCGGCATTTTTGGCATTGTAGCAATGGCGCTCATTGTCGCCTGTGCATCGTTTGAAGGGCCTATTCCTGTCAACACCGGCATGCCGGAGCTTACCCATATATCGCCCCGAAATATGGACGGGGTACAGGACGATATTCGCATCTCACTAGATATACCCGAGCTCAAGGGACTCACCCTTGCCGGTTATGAGATTGCGGTTGTCAACGAGTCCGGACTGGAAGTGTACTCAACGGGTCGGGCGGAGCAGCGCCCCGCCGGGATCCGCCGCTTTTTCAGCCGTCCCAAAGCTGTGGAACTGCCTCCCGAGTTCACCTGGAACGGTGTTGACTTTCGCGGGGACTGGGTCCCGGACGGGCCTTACACCATTACCGCCGAGGCATGGGACTACAAGGACAACCGCGGTTCCTCACCCGCCTTGCGCGTGATTGTGGACAACCAGGCTCCTCATGTCGATGTAAGCGCTCCCTACCTTGTCTTTTCACCAAACGGCGACGGCAGGCAGGACACGCTTGATATTTTCCACACCAACGCCAGCACCGAGGATCTGTGGGCAGGCGCCATTCTAGATGCCAATGGACGGCAGGTGCGAGAGTTCACCTGGACCGGTACTCCTGGCACCCTTGAGTGGGACGGCCGCACCGCGAACGGCGCAGCCGCTGCCGAGGGGCAGTATTCGTACCTACTGCGCTCCACTGACCGAGCGGGCAACTCATTTGAAACACGCCTTGTTGGCATACAACTGGACATGAGTGTCTATCCCATTAGCTTGAGTGTGAACCCACGGGCCTTCTCACCCAACGCCGACGGAGTTCAGGACACCGTTCGTTTCACGCTCAGCGCCGAAGGCCGTGAGGAAATTGCCGAGATCACACTTAAGGTCATAGACACCGCCGGCACTCCACGACGGAGTTTCACTCCGACCGAGATCGCCACTGGTGCCGTGGTCTTTGACGGTCGTGCAGACAATGGGCAACGCCTGCCAGAAGGCGAGTATTACGGCCTGCTTGAGGTCACCTACCGCAACGGTGCCCGCCCTAGTCTCACATCTGAGCGCTTTGTACTGGATGTCACTTCTCCACAGGCCTCGGTACGTGCCGGCTTGCCGGTATTCTCGCCGGATGGTGACGGACGCAAGGACTCAGTAGTAATCATTCAGAGCTCTGAGATGCAACCCGAGTGGCGCGGACGCATTAACGACGCTCGGGGACGCCTGGTGCGTGAGTTCACCTGGCAGGGTCAGGTCGCGAACATGGAATGGGACGGAACCGATGCAACTGGCAACATCGTCCCGGACGGATCCTACTCCTATACCCTGGTGGCAACCGACGCCGCAGGCAACCGCGGGGCACACTCCATACCACGGATTGTTGTAGACACCCGTGCCACTCCGGTTCGAGTTGTTCCCTCCC
>SLAA01000035.1 GCA_007127105.1 Spirochaetales bacterium
AAGTATCGTCCCTATGAGGAACGCAGTAATAATATGCTTCACGCAGTACTCCTGTGTCGTTGATCTCGAGGAAAGGTCGTAAAGCTGGCCTGAATAATCAAGCCCAATGGCGAAAAACTGTTGCGGAAACGCAAAATCTATGCTCATCCTGGGAATTCGGTGCCGCTCTTGCGCCGGGCACCGACAGCGGCTACTATGAGGATATGCACAATCTCGACCGGATTCTTCGGGAGTGTTTCTGGGACACAGACTTCTCAGGCGACGACATACTAGATATCGCGGCTGGCAGTGATGAGCGCCGCAAGGCTCAGGTATTCGAGAAGATTCTGCTTAACAGCTCCCACATGCTGCGGGATCTGGAGCTCTTTCCCGCTGGTGAGCTCCGGCCTCTCCTTCAAAATTATCAGTTGCCGCAATTCAACTATGAACACGCCTTCCGAAGGAAAAATCTTGCAGAGGTCTATTATTTGAAGAGTGAACTCAAGATCCCGGAACTGCAATGGAAACGCTAGCAGCGGGCTCTGCTCCTGATCCAGAATATCAGCAACTCTATGAACTGCAGGATCGGGTGCTGCACACGGTGTTTGCGGTTGAACAGGAGTTCTATCTGACCGGAGGCACCTGCCTGAGCCGATTTTACCAGGCTAACCGCTATTCCGACGATCTTGATTTCTTCTGCAATGACTCGCCCCGCTATGCCTTTGCTGTACGAGGTATTCGTGCGGAACTGGAGAAGTTCCTACAGGCATGGTGAACCTTTGGTCACCAGGGACGGCTACCTCATAGATACTGTCGAGAATATCTTAGCGAATAAGCTCACTGCAATTATAGGCCGTGATAACCCTAAAGATATCTTTGATCTGCTGCTAATTCATTCACACTACACCGTCTCCTGGCCCGATATCCTGGACGCCGCACGCGTAGCTGCGAACTATCGCCTCCACCCGGCAGCTCAAGACTCTTCTGACGCCTTGCGACCGCCCCGACTCTTGCGAAGCATTTGAAACGCAGAGGCGCTCGTCCGGGGATAGACTCGATACCCCGAGGGCCTTTTCGGAAATGCCGGGATCAACATTCTACGAACAAGAACGAACGCGAGGAAGAGCGCCAGCACGAGCGTCATGGACAGGAAAAGACCGCCGGGTCCGACCCACCGCATGAACTGACTTCCCAGCACAGGGCCAAAGGCATTTCCAACTCCATAATAGATCACAATTGCGCCAGCAGCGCGTACCATCTCATGCGGTTCAAACTGGTCATTTGCAAGCGCTACCGAGAGCGAGTAGAGCGGCATTCCAAATCCACCGTAGAGGAAGATCAGCGCGTAGAGCATTCCACCACTCGGACGGAACATGGCAATAGCTGCCGACGCCACGGCGGCCGTGCCAATACTCCACAGGATAGCCAGGCTCCGACTCTTCTTGTCTGATATCCAACCCAGTGGCCATTGGAGTGCTATTGTGCCGACCGAGACCAGGAGCATGAGCAGGCCAATTGCCCCGCCTTCCATACCAACCTGCTGTCCGTAGAGAGGAGTCAGGCTCCAGGTTGCACCCGCCATAATGCCAGCCACAACCACTCCGCTCCCTGCAAGGGGAGACTTTAAGAATGTACGTATGAGCCGAGGGGGCTCGCGGTCCAGGCTCGGCTCTCCGGACACCCGCATAATGGCCACCGGTATGAGGCAGAGCGAAATGAGGATTGTTGTTGCACCAAAGATCTCGAACCCGGCGGGTGGAAAGATTGCCAGAAGTGGCTGACCGGCACCCATGGAAACAAGATAGACCACACTGTACGCACTCAGGAGGCGCCCGCGGTTGGATCGTGTACTGGAGGAGTTCAACCAGCTTTCAGCCACCACAAACATAATGGAAAGAGCAAATCCAGTAGCAGCACGGAAGAGAATCCACGCAAGTGGGTTGATTAGGAGCAGATGAGCTATTGCCGAGGCCGAGCCAAGGGAGGCTGCTGCAGAGAACGCGCGGACGTATCCAACTCGGCGGATAAGGGAAGGCGCCACCATAGAGCCAATGATGAGACCGATGTAGTTGGTGGACATGATCAGACCCACGAGCGATTCCGAGAAGCCCTCAAGACCCGCTCGCAGGGAAACGGCTGAACCCTGCACTCCCATTCCGGCCCCCATGAGGAACACCGAGATCAGGATTGCAGCAATGGTGGTTCGTGAACCTGTTGAGTTGGGTGCTAAGGTTTCGACACCCTCACCGATTGTTTCATCTCCCATTGTCTCCTCGCCCATTTTGCGAAATATATCAGAAAAGGAAACCCAATTATACCGTCTCGCGCACGACAATCGCATCACGCAGCGTTTCGCCGGTCAATTTTTCTATACGGTCCAGAACACTATTGAAATGTTGCTCGTAGAGATCGTCGGAATTGTTAGTGATAGCCGCACAGGGAATGCGTATCGTCATAGCCTCACAGCCCTCAGGGGCAAAGCTCGAATCCGTAATGGACGGGATTTCCAGGAAAAAGAGCGGGCTATCCGACCCGCAGGTGCTACGGTGCACCGCGCCACATTGATCATCCCGGCCAGCGTCACAAAAGAAGTTACGATGTGCAAGCGAGGGCAGCTTTCGGTTGATGCCCACATGGTAGTTCAGTCCTGCCGGGGCCAGGGCTACTTCCTGCTGCTTCATTACTGATCTTAACCGGCTGCGCGCTCCAAGCTGCTTCTTCTCAACGTACAGGTGGTCCCCGCCGGTCACCACTGCATCTGCATGCACCTCATCCTCGTCACAGTTGCTGCGGACGTACACCCTTGAGGCCCGACCAGCCGAGCTTCGGATTCCGGTAACCTCGGCATTAAAGACAAACCTCACGCCCTGGCTCTCGGCAACCGTGTGCATGGCCTCAAGAACCTTGCCGAAACCACCCTCCGGGTACCAGGCGCGAAGTCCGAAATCGATATAGTCCAGGAGCGTGTACAGAGCAGGCGCTCTGTCCGCTGAGCTCCCGAGGAGACTGCGGTACTTCCGCTTCGACATCGCAAACCTATGCCTGGTGTATCTGCGCTTTGCAAGCTCAAGGACTGTGCCAGACTCCCCCGGAAGGCTGCCTCCAAGGTAGAGTTTGTAGCTCGGGTCAAGACGGTGAATACCGTAGTAGTCCTCGCGGCGGGCGCCCATGTCGCTGAACCAGCGGTCGTACTCCAGGGGCAACCAGTACCAGCTCGCACCCATCTCGAAGCGGAATCCGTCACGGTTAAGCACGCGCGCCCGGCCTGCGGCCAAGCTGCTCTTCTCATACACGGTTACTCTGTACCCGGCTTTTGCAAGGTAGGCCGCGGCGGAAACGCCACCGAATCCGGCTCCGATTACGACGACATGTGTTTCCAACGAGTTGTACGCCAATGTGGTGAGCTCCTCAAAAGGCAAATTGGGCATGAAACCAACCGGAAGTCAAGAACAGCCTACGATTCAAGAACTGCTTGATTGTTTTCGTGGAGTTCGCGAACTTTACTGCTGGAGTCATGTTTATACCCCGGTAAAGGATCACATTCAGACTTCGGGAGTTGTGTATGAGTCACTTAACCAACAGCCGTCCCCGCCTGTATGCGATTATGTTCTTCTGCGGGCTCGCCCTCACTCTTCTTGGATGCTCTCCGGAAGCAGGCACGGAAGCCCTAGGCTCGTCGGATCAAGGTGGTGCCATAGCCCAACCCATATCCGGTGGCGGTCCATCTGCCTCGGCACGGAGTTCGGCAACCGCGCCCACAGTCGTCGCGGAAATCGGTACACGTAGCCGTTCCACGCTCGTTGGTGGGCGCCTGGAACCTCGCAGCCGGATTTCTCACGCCCCACCCTTTTCGGGCTTTGTGCGCGAGGTCTTCGTGGAGCCGGGTGATCGTGTTGCGGTTGGTGCGGAGTTGTACCTCATTGAGCGTGACGAGGTAGGGCGCGGCTTCCGGCCGGTTGTCGTGAATGCCCGCATTTCCGGCCGGGTCTCGGCGGTGGATATCGAGATTGAGCAGCTTGTTTCACAAAGCTCACCCGGTGTGGTGGTGCTCAATGACAGCGAGTACAACCTGGAAGCACGTATCAGCGACAAAGATGCCTTCCATGTTGAGGTTGGCCGGAGCGTTCAAGCGGAGGCAGCAAACGGAACCCGAGTTGAAGGACTTCTAGTACAGCGCTCCCAGGAACCGGACTACGAGAGCGGCCTTTTCACACTTAGGTTTCGCTTTCCTGCCGGTGAGTCCCTGACTATGGGAAGCTTCCTGCTCATAGAGCTACCGACTGAACGGTTCAGCGGTGTTTTTGCCCCTCGGAGAGCCATTGAACGTCGTCTGGGCAGGCACTTTCTCTGGATCGTCGATCAAGACACCCAGGAGTTGGAACTTCGGGAGGTGCAGCTTGGAGAGAGTGTGGGCGATGAGACTTTGGTGGTGGAAGGAATAAACCATGGCGAGCATTTCCTGGCGCATCTAACCGGACGAGAACGCGAGGGAACCCCTGCAACCTCAAGAGGCGCAGCACGACGTGACGGCTAATCTCTTGCGGGTCATTATGGAACGCCGCGCGGTGTTTCTGCTGCTTGTCTGTGTACTCGCGGCAATTGGGGTGGGAGCAGCCTTTTTGCTACCCATTCAGCTTTATCCGCAAACGCAGCGACCCCGCGTTCTGGTTCGCATCCCCCATGCAGGATACTCGGCAGTTGACTTCTCACGCCGCTTTGGTGAGGTCATTGAGGCCCGTTTCCTGTCCATAGACGGCGTAGACTCCCTCTCGGTTGAGTATCAAAACGACCGTAGTGATTTCCGCATTACCTTTGACTGGCAGACCGACAGTGAAGAGGCCAGAGCAAGCGTGGACTCTGCAACGAACGCCGTATCTGCACTTCTACCTGCGGATCTGCGCGACGACTACCTGGTGCGTTTCTTTGCGGGTGAAAATGCTGGATTCCTCCTGGTCGGGCTGCGTTCACCCTCGCTCGGGCCGGAGCGACTACACCGCATGCTGCTGGACGGTGTCGCAAGCCAGCTGAATCTTGTGCAGGATGCTGAAGAGGTCGAGATCTTCAACATTGAGGATCTTGATGTATCTGTTGAGCTTCGCCCTTTCGCAATGCTGGACTATGGCCTGAGTATGCGCGATGTCGAAGAGGCTTTACGTGGAGCCCAACTACCTGAGCCGGTCGGTAGCATTGAAGACAGCGATCGTAGCTTCGCGGTGCGTTATCGTCGTGGTGTTGACTCCATTTTTGAGATTGGAGACATCGTCATTGAGAGTCCTGGAAACCTGCAGATTCGCCTTCAGGATATTGCAGACCTGTCATTCTCCTACACGCTGCCGTCCAGCATCCTGGTTGTTGAGGGAGAGCCTGCCGTACGGATTAACGCTACCCCCCTGGAGGGTGGGAACGTGCGTGAAATGTCCCAGGATATTCTACGCATTCTCGAGCAGGCCCGCCTTGATGGACGACTACCAGCCGACACCGAACTCCAGTTTTACGTCGACCCCGCAGACTACATCAACCGTTCTATCCGCAATGTAGTGGTCGCTGCTGCCCTTGGTGCTTTCCTGGCTATGTTGATTGTGTTTCTGACGCTTGGGGAGCTACGGAATACGCTGCTCATTGGCATTTCTCTGCCAGCAACAATGGTGTTGTCATTTATCCTCATGTACGTCTTTGAGTTGAGTCTAAATCTCATTTCGCTTGGCGGAATTGCTCTTGCGGTGGGAATGGTGGTCGACTCCTCCATTGTTGTCATGGAGAACATCCACCGACGGTATCAAGAAGAACGAAGTATCCCGGACAGCGTTGCGCTCCAGCGGGTCGTACTCGACGCGGTTGACGAGGTGCGGTTACCCATGATCACCTCAACACTCACGACAATTCTCGTATTCCTGCCTATAGCCTTTACGGCTCCGCTGACCAACGCGATACTTGGGGATCAGGCTGCCGCAGTGATATTTGCACTGGTATTTGCGCTGCTTCTGGCCCTTAGTTTGATTCCGGTGCTGGCCTCGCTTATGTACCGTCCCAAGTTGGAGCTCCTGCAGGACCGGAGGGTATCGGCATTCAGCAGGCTTTCGGCGCGAAGCATGCAACTGCTCGTCCAGGCGTACAGGGGAACTCTGTCGCGGGTGCTTGGGCGGAAACTAACGGCGGCGTTGGTTGTGTGTGGCTCCTTCGCTCTGCTTGCCGTTACGGTGCTAAGCATTATGCCACAGATTCCTCGCGAGATTATCTCGCCACCTTTGAGTGATCGCGTGATTGTATTTTTCCGAAGTAACGAGCTCACCGACCGGGTACGTATTGTGGAGGAGATTGTTCCCCAGATGGAGACCGTTGTCCGTGAGACAGCTGGCGAGGATGTTGAGGAGATTTATGCTTTGGTGACCGGAGGTTTCAACATCATGTTCATTAACCTGCGCAGTACGGACGTCGCGGACACCGTACTTGCAGGTCTCCAACAAGAGTTTGTCTCGGACAATGTTTTCGCCTATAACGTACAGATGTGGGATCCAGCCGAGTTACCCCTGCCTCGCACAAACGATCTACAGATCCGTGTTCGTGGGGATGATGAGCTCGAAGCGGTGGTTTTGCTCGAACAGGTGCGAGACCTCGTCAGTAATACACAACTGTATGCTCGGGTGAATACCGCGCCGCCTACCGGACTCAGCGACGAACTCAATATGCGAATCCGTCGAGAGGTTATGGATGCCTTCCCTGAGTACAGTAATTCCGCTTTGGTTGATATGGTGCGAAGAATTCTGCGAGGCACCACCCCTGTAGAGTTCGAGGTAGATCTCCAGGAGGTACGGGTCTCGGCCGTCTTCCCAGACTCGGCAATCCAAGGGCGCGAGCGACTCGAGAACTTCCTGGTGAGCACAAGTAATGGAGTTGTCCCGCTGAAGCACTTCTTTGACTTCTCAGAAGAACAGGGAGTTGCCGGGATTGCTGCAGAAGATGGTGAGCAGGTGTTCCGCTTGTTTGCACAAATGCCGCGCGGTAGTTCTAACGCTGACAGGGAATCTGCGGAGCGAGAAATTCGTGCTCTCTTGGAGTCGCGCATTGAGGTTCCGGCCGGTGGGTCGATCTTCTTTGAGAATGCTCAGACCGAGCTTGATGAAGCCATACGCTCGTTGTTTGTGGCTCTGGCGGCATCCATTGTGCTGATCTACCTTGTGGTTGCATTCCAGTTCAATTCTCTGTGGGTACCCATTGTCATTCTTGTTACGGTTCCGTTGGGTTTTATCGGAGTGCTGCTGAGTCTCTTCATCTTCAACTCAACCCTCAGTCTCAACTCTTTGTTGGGAACAATCCTGCTTGGTGGTGTGGTCGTGAACAATGCCATTCTCATGATTGACTTCTATCGACGGCATCAGGGAGAGGGTCGCAGCAACACCGAGGCACTCGTCAACGCAGCCGCTTTGCGGTTTCCACCCATACTCATTACCATGCTCACAACGATTCTGGGTATGCTGCCGCTAGCGATAGGACTGGGCGAAGGAAGTAACATTGTACAACCTCTTGGCATTGCTGTTTCAGGAGGCTTGCTTGTCTCGACGCTTTTCACCCTCTACGTCATACCTTCTATCCTTCGTGTGGTAGAAACGTAGTGGCAACCTGCGGCAGAATCGCGTCCGCGTTGTCGGCACCCGGTTGTACCCAGATGTCGATATCCGACGAGCGCGATACCAGTGCACGACTTACCTCACCGTCAAGGCAACTAGCCAGACGAATAACCTGGTCCTTCGTCGCAACCCGTCTCCTGCGTATGTCTCCGTGCAGTTTCTGATTCTCACCGAGCTCATGCGCGCGCTGCTCCAGTTCCTTTCTGTAGCACAGCCCAGTACGTGCATCGGTCGATACATGGTCGGCTAGTTTTTGGTTCAGCACTTGTAGCTCATTCGTTCGGGCCGCTACACTGCACTCAGAATCTTCACGGTAGTAACGAGAACTATCGGTATGGCAGCCAGACCACCAGAGAGGATAAACCCAAAGAATCCATACAGCTGGTTGGGTGTGAGGTACTGAGCAGGAAGTAGAGATGCCTTAGGTCATAGAGGCGAATGAGAATCTACTCGGTCTCTCCCTGTGCAGGGACCGTTTCACACCGCGACTATGTGCGGGAGATGCGACCGTTTCCACGCGCGGCTGTGCAATGCAAAGATTGTGCAAAGAATTTCTGGTTATGGTTGAGCACAGGCATGAGTTTTTGTAGGTTGCATCTCAGGAGATAGACATGATGAAAACAGCAATTATGGTGTGTATGCTGCTCTTCGTAGCGTTGAGTGGTGCAGCCCAGGAGTTCGCTGCGGATGGCAGCGTTCGGCTCACAAACATTAGTACCGATAGTTGGCGGCTGGATCAAGTTGAGGGTGATGGAATTACGGTCACCGGAGCACACCAAGGCCGGGTTGTTCTGGCAATTGGTCACCGGTATCATTTCGATCTGTCTGATATCGACAGCGAGCATATGCCGATAGTCATTCGAGATATCGCAGGGCGCCCCATTTTCTCGCAGGAGAATCCTGACCAGGGGGCAGACTGGGAAGGAAGCGACCCAGAAATCAGCGATGACGGAATTACCTTCACCTTAACCGAGAGTCTGGCTGAAGCCATTAGCGGTTTTCGGGCAACCACCTATCCGGCGATGCACGGATTCATAGCTACCTATGACCCAGAGGCGATAACCGAGCAGGAGGCAGAGTAAGAGACTGCAGACCACTCCCAACTACAGCCCCGCCACGCCCGGTACTTCAGGCTCCCTGGCAGGAGGCACGCTCCGTAGTGGGGGATACTTGAGATACGGCAGAATCGCGTCGTTCTTGAGCCCGCCAATGCCATCATAGGTGATGCTCAGTACCGGCACTCCGGTAGTTTCCTTGATCTTGTGCGACATCGCCTCGGTCACGAGGCCAGCACAACAGAAACCGGGGTTCAGCTGCACAAAAAGCGCCAGGTCCGGATGCTGGCGGCTCACGTACCACGCCTTCAGAAGATTGTCCTGCGACTCCCCTTCATGATCCATTGAGACCCCATACGGCGCAAGCAACTGAGCGGCATCCTCACCGAAGCGAACTTGGGGCTCCCCAATCACCGCTTCAAAATGCCGATAGTACCAGCGCTCCAGTAGAGACAAGGCGCTCATCATGGGCTTGAGCGCGAGGAGCCGCCCGAGCTTTCCGTTGTGCAGCCAGCGTCGGAAGTAGGTGTCGGCAGTCATTCGCGCAAACTCGTGGAAGGGCATGGTGACCACCTCTCCCCCGTTTCGCTCTATGTAGCCAATGACGTCCTGATTAAAGACCGGGTTGTCGCGCACGTAGACATCGCCAAACAGCGCAACCTTAGGTCGGCGCACCTCGTGGTGGTACGAGATAGAGGAAAAGCGCTGCATGATCTCGCGCACGAGTTCGGTCTTGTTTCTTCCGTCTGTCTCAAAGGCTCCTGCCAGTGCAGAAAGAGCCCAGTCCACCGCCGCATTGGTTGTGCCGGGCTCGGTCTCATAAGGCCGAATACGGCATGCTATGCGGCGAATAAGCCCTGAGAACATGTAGGCAAGATAGGCGTTTGCCGTGATGAGCGGAGAGAGTTCGATGTAGCTCATCTGGCCCAGATAGACCCTGGCCTTGTCCATTCCCTTGCCATAGGAATGCAGGATCTCCTGGATGTGATGCGCAAAGAGTTTAATGTTGCAACTGAAGCCAGCCGACGGCACCCACAACAACGCGTCTTCCGGAGCTATGGCCTTTGCCTCAAGCGTGTCGGCAAAACCTTCAACCAGGGCATTCATTGGCACGCACTGCCCGTTGTTCCAGCGCAGGCTGCGCCGAATGCTGCCAGCCGTCTCGCGCATGACCACGCACCGGTACCCATGGCCGTTCAGAATAGACGCGATTAACGGAAGCGCGTAGTCGTCCCAGTTTGGCAGGACGAGCGTCTTTTCCTTACTCAGTTCGCGCAGATAGCGGGGATTGATCCCGGCGTATGCCTGCGCGTCGTGCGCGTCGTGCGTGTCGTGCGCGTCGTGTGCATCGTGCGCCTCCTGGCGGCCCCGGGACTGGATGTGCCGCGCCTCCATCATCTGATGATTGCGAAACGAGCGCACCGCGGCCTCAATTCGTGTTTCATACCCCACGGCCGAGTCATGCTCATCTAGCTCCAGAATTAAGTACGGCTTGTCATGGGCGTCCAGTATGCGCCGAAGGTACTCAACAATGAAGGAGTCTGGGCCACACTTGAAGGAGGTGAGCAGCACCGGGTAGAGACCCGGCGTTCGCGCAGCCACCTCGGCCACCTCAAGAATCTGTGCGCCGTAGCTCCAGTTGATCTCGGACAGAAGTGGGGCAACTGCCTCTACGTCATCCGGGTGATACGGAATCATGTCCTGATAAAAGCTACGTAGCCCAAGTTTGCCAAAAAGCCGTGGAATGCCTTTGTTCAGCTCAGGCTGCAGTACGGTGTAGGGTCGACCAAGCAGCACCACATCCGGTGCCTCGCTACTCCATTGCGAGTGCTCATGATAGAGTTGTCTCAACGCGTTGGCATGTGCTGCCTTCAACTCCTCAGCCTTTTCAAGCGCCGCCACAATGCGCGCAAATCCGGGACGGGACGCCCCGAGCACCGAAAAGGCCTTGTACAACTCCGCCGCCGAGTGCACATGAAAACGCCGCGAGGCCGCAACCGGCGCAATGATCCTCTCTGACTCAAGGGCCTGCTGTACCAGGGCGGCCGCAAACTGCGAGTAATAACAGAACTTACGAGACGCACCACTACGCTCGCGGTCAGGCTTACGCTCAAGGTAGTTTGGGAGAAACACGTAGTCCGCTTCGTCAAGAAGCTCGGCCACCCTGCCATGCAGGGCGGAGATCGGCGCACAGAACTCCGCTCCGCTCAGGAGTTTCCCTCTGCGGATGTCCTGCGTACGGCCCTTGGCCGAACCACAGCTGGTACGCACGCCCAGAGCCTTGAAAAAGGCCTGCCAGTACAACCTGTCCTCGCTCATGTAGAGCGATGTCGGCAGCCCTATAAGCGGGCTTCTTGTTGTGGAGGGTTGCGCCTCGGGCGCTGCCTCGTCAGGAATGAGGTTCCGCAGCAGTCGCTGTTCAATCATGTCCCGTTCGCGAATCAGATCAAAGCCAGAAAGGTTGTCCGAGACATAGCCTTCACCGTCGTAGTCGCGTCCGCAGAGGAAACCAAAGGCAGTACTACGCCCCTGCACCTCGGCCACACTGAGCTTACAGTGGTTCGCACACACTGCACAGACTTCACGGCGAACTGGCACCTGCTGATCCGCCAGCGACAAACCCACAAAGCTATCCGAGACCACCGCCTGGTCGCGCAGAACCAGGGCCGCGCCCAGGGCGCCAGTGAGGTGACAGTACGGGGACACCAGAATCGGTCTGCCAAGCCTTTGTTCAAAGGCGGCAACCAAGGCTCGGTTCTTGGCCGTAGCCCCCTGGAAAAACACCACCGACCCAATGCTGTTCTCCACCGCGACCTTCTGGAGGTAGTTCTCTCGCACCGCGTGCAGAGCGGCCGCCAGAACCTCCTTGGTACTATGCCCCTCGGCCAGCAGGTGATTCATGTCGCGCTCCATGAACACCGTGCAGCGGTCACTCACCTGCGGAGCGGCGACACCTTCTGCGCGCTCGGCGTACTCATTAATTCCAACACCAAGGCGCTTAGCCTGCTCCTCAATAAAGCTGCCGGTACCAGCCGCGCACACACTGTTCATGATCGAGAGCGTCACCCGTCCATTGCGGAGTGTCGTGAACTTGGCGTCCTGACCGCCAATCTCAAGAATCGTATCAACCTTCGGGTTGAGCTCGCATGCCGCCCGGGCGTGGGCGCTAATCTCATCTATGATCTCGTCGGCGCGAATGATCCCGCCAATAAATGCGCGCCCGGATCCGGTTGTAGCACTGCCGTGGAGAGCCAGCTCGGCCCCTTCACGCTCGGCCGCTCCCCGGACTGCCTCAAATACCGCCTGAACCGCCTCAAGCGGCCGCCCCGCGGTGCGAGTGTAAAAGCCACCGTAGACGCTGCCCGCAAGGTCGGTCACCACCGCCTTGGTACTGGTAGACCCAATATCAATACCTATGTATGCATCCAGACTCGCACCCCAGGGTCTATACAAATCAACCTCAACCAGGGGTTGTCCCGGGCGTCCAGTTATGGGCTGCTCGTAGCTCGCGTAGGCGGTGAAGTCCGGATACTCGGACAGCCGGAGCTCCAGGGGCGGATAGAATTGTGTGCGGTCAATCTGCTCGGCGCGGTAGCGTGTGCTGAGACTGTCGATGTCGGGCTCGGGCTCGTTGTCGGGCTCGGGCTCGATGTCGCACTCCGGCAGCCTCTCAAGCAGACTGAGCGCCGCCCCAAGCGCCCCCTGTACCGGGCCGTAGCGGTCCACCACAATCTCCTGCGACACCAGCTGCCCGACCTCACGGACAACCGCCGCGTTGCAGGACACACCGCCGGTGAAAAGAATAGGCCCTGCAAGGTCGTCATCCTTGAACAGGGTGTCCACCAGATTCCGTGCCAGACCGCTGCAAAGCCCATGTGCAATTGCTGGCAGGCTGTAGCCTTCCTGCTGGGCGTGAATGAGGTCGGTCTTGGCAAAAACCGCACAGCGTGTTGCCACCAGCGGAGGAGTGTCGATATTGGCGCAGGCCACTGAACTCAGCTCGGCGCTGTCGGCCATGTTCAGCCGCCCTGCCTGCTGATCTAGAAAGCCCCCGGTTCCAGCCGCGCAGGAGCTGTTGGTGCGAACACTCTCGTAGCGCCCATCGGCGTCAAGCCGGATAAGGGAGAAAAACTCGGCCCCGACCTGGAGCACAGCCCGAACCTCGGGGTAGTGTTCCTTGGCGGCGCGAATTGCTGCAAGCCGTGAGTCAAGGTAGAGTTCGTGCCTGAGTGACTGCGCGGCGCGACCACTGACGGCGAGATGCAAGCTTCCCTGTGTTTGAGGAAGGCCAAACTCACGGTCAAGTCGTGCAAGCGTCTGAGGAATATCGCCACCATGCGGCTGGTAGAACTGCCGCAGAACACTGCCATCACCGGCAAGCTCCACCGCCGCAAGCGCCACCGAACCGATATCGACACCAAGAATTCTCTCGTCCTTCCGCATGAG
>SLAA01000238.1 GCA_007127105.1 Spirochaetales bacterium
CGTAGATCGTCTGATACTTGGACTTGGAACGGTTCATATTATGTATAGACATATTGTACACCAATGTTAGTAAAAGGTATAGCTCAATCAGTTTGGATTTTCACAGAGCGAGGAGTTTTGGCATGACAGAAGCGGAACTGCAAAGAACTCGCACCATGACTAAAGCACATATAACGGAAACTCGAACGAGTCTACCGTATCTGGCCGAGGAGAGCAAGGTTGCCGAACCGAAGGTGTCCCTGGGACGGCTGGAGGTGGTGCCTGAGGCCTTTGTTTGTGTGGAATGTGCCTCGCGTCCCCGGTAGGGCGTGTCGCGACGGGTAAATCAATGGGTACACTGCTCAGCGCGCGTGCAACAGAAGCACTGGAAACTTGCTGGAGCTTCTTGTAGGTTAAGTGGTATGAACATAATTAAGCAGATATATAGTCTGAACCGGGGTGTGATACTCGGTGTTTCCATAGTTCTGATAGCGGTGCTTGCAGGGTGTGGAGAAGGCGCCCCTGCTACCGGCACCATTGGGGAGTCCGTTCCCGTGCGGTTGGGAACCTTACGTGGCCCGACTGCGGTGGCTTTCGCTCCGGTACTGGCGGAGCCTGGAGAGCTTGGATCCGAGAGCTACCACCTTCAGGCAGATGTATTCTCTACTCCGGACCTTCTGGTTTCACAGATTCTGTCCGGTAGTATCGATGTAGCCACAGTTCCGACAAACCTGGCCTCGGTATTGTACAACCGTGAGGCTGAGCTGCAGTTGGCGGGGATAATCGGCACCGGTGTGTTGTACCTTATTGCGGACGCACCGCTCGACTGGGATGATCTGCGAGGGCGAACGGTGTACACTATTGCCCGCGGAGCAACCCCGGATATTCTGTTTCGAGCTCTGGCAACCGAGGCCGGGCTTGTGCCAGGAGAGGATTTTCAACTGGAGTATGCTGCGGATCAGGTGGAACTGGCTCAAAGCCTCATTGCGGGCCGCCGGACTCTGGCGGTACTGCCAGAACCCTTTGTAACCCGGGTCACCGAGGCGTCCTCTGAACTACAGCCAGCACTGAACCTGCAACGAGAGTGGACACGCTTCTTTGGGGCGGAGCTTGGGGATGCTGGCCTCGACAACGAGACGGGACGATCCGGCCGGGCCTCCGCGCAAGGATACCCCATGACCGCGCTCGTAGTGACCAGGAGTTTTGCGGCTGAACATCCCGCCGGATTGTCCGCGCTCATAGAGAGCTACCAGGAAGGGCTTGCCACCTATGCTGCAGATCCAGCCGCGGCTTCGGCTGTTGCTGCGTCTCTGGACTTGGGGCTTGACGCCGCAACTATTGAGGCCGCCTTGCCCCGTCTTAATATGACCTGGATTCCGGCAGCCGAGGCTCGGCGCGCGGTGGAGGTCTTCCTTGAGGTCATGGCCCGCGAGAATCCGGCGAGTATTGGTGGTCGCCTCCCGGGCTCCGAGTTCTTTCTCAACGGCTCCGAGTAAAGCTGCAGATGAAAAGACCCCCTGCCGTACTGCGCACCCTGCTGCCTGTGCTGGGTGTAGTCTTGGCGCTGCTGGTCTGGGCGCTCTGGGCCCGGATCGTTGGGCGGGCTATTCTTCTGCCCGGGCCGACAGAGACCCTTCAAACTCTGCATGAGATCGTTCGCGCACCCGGCTTTCTCCTGGTTGTATCCTCAACGGTGAGCCGCTGGGGAGTTGCGCTGCTGCTCGCTGTGCCTGTTGCTGTGCTGACAGGAGCTGCAGCCGGGCTCAGCGGCACCGGCGCTGAGTTGCTGCGACCTCTGATCTCGGCAACTCGAGCTACTCCGGTAATCTCGGTCATACTCATTGCGCTCATTTGGCTGCCTATTCCACAGGTGCCGGTACTTGTTGGGTTTGTCGTAGGATATCCACTCCTCCACCAGGGCATTGCCGACGGGCTGCGTGCAGTTGATCCGGAGTTACGGGAGCTCGCACGGGCGTATAGGTGGGGTGTTCTCCGGCGGGTTGTGCATCTTGAAGTCCCTGGCTCCTGGCCAACCGTGTCCTCGGCCATAGCCGGAACGGTCGGAATGTCCTGGAAAGCGGTACTTGCCGCCGAGGTCTTGAGCATTCCGGCCTTTGGTATTGGCAGCATGTTACAGGAGTCCCGCATCTATCTTGATACCGCTGCCGTGCTGGCCTGGACGCTTATTGCAGTTTTTGCCGCCTACGGTTTTGACCTGCTTCTGGTGTTCCTTGCGCCTGTTCAAGGAGGGCGGCCGGGCCTTAGGTTGTGGAATGGGCGGCGGGAAAGCCGGTTCTGGAAGCGATGGCGCGCGCGACCCGCTGTCACAGTAGCCGCCACACCACCGAGTCCGGCGGAGGTTGTCTTCAAGGATGTCTCTTTTGGATTTCCGGGTGAAGAGATCCTCAGTTCATTTAATCTCACCGTGAAGCCCGGTGAGGTCTGTGCACTGCTCGGCCCATCTGGGTGTGGAAAAACCACGCTTATCCGTTTAGCATCCGGCCTGTTGCGGCCTGCTGGCGGCGCTATTCTGCTGGACGGCAGGCCACCGCGCCAGGTGCGCCCCGCGCCAGCGGTTGCGTTCCAGGACCCGCGCCTGCTTCCGTGGGAGCCAGCCCGGGTGCAGGTTCTTCTGGGCATACCTGCGCGACGAGCACCCGGACAGGCTTCCAGCCGGTCCGCCGCGCGAACGCATGTGAACCGCCTGCTTGTTGAGCTCGGCTTGGCTCAGGCTTCCGAGCGTTACCCCGACGAACTGAGTGGTGGTATGAAGAAACGGTTGAATGTTGCACGAGCGGTTGCACATCCCTCAGGTCTGCTGCTGCTCGATGAACCGTTCAGTCATCAGGATCCCACCACCCACGCAGAACTCTTGTCTTTTGCATCCGGCCTGCTCCAACGTGATCCGCGCACCACGCTCCTGGTAACCCACGATCCGCATGAGGCCCTCACCTTAGCCGACCGCGTGGTGGTTCTTTCGGCAGACAGGCCACTGCGAATTGTGGCTGACTCCAGCAGTAAGGACCTGGACTCCGCTCAGCTACTCCAACTCTTTCCCGACACTCTCCTGCACAGCTGAACCAGATTAAATAAGTAGTTAAATATCGGTATAAAATACTTGATAAAAAGACTTGTATACGGTACGGTTGTCCATAGGTACTGAACAAACGTCATCAGGTGCTGTGGTTGGTGAAGCTGCGGCCCGTGTTCGTGAGCTTTGGTCGAGGAGGAAAGTATGCGCAGCGACTACGTATCGGGAGCTCCACTTGCGTCGGATTTATTAGCATTTATTGAGAGCCAACGTGACAAGAAAGGAAACCTTATTGCAATCCTTCACAAGGCCCAGGAAATCTACGGCTATGTGCCGTGGGATCTTGCCGAGCAGCTGAGCGAGGAACTGCAGGTTCCTTTGGCCAAGATCTACGGTGTGCTCACGTTTTACCACTACTTCAAACTGAACAAGCCCGGCAAGAGCACGATCTCGGTCTGTATGGGCACCGCCTGCTACCTCCAGGGAGCACCTGAACTTATTAACGAACTCTCACGCATTGTTGGCGTGGGTGTTGGTGAGACCAGCGCCGACGGTGAGTTTTCAATTGAGTCGGTCAGATGTGTTGGCTGTTGTGGACTTGC
>SLAA01000072.1 GCA_007127105.1 Spirochaetales bacterium
ACAACGCTATCTGGGCTCCGGCCGAGGTCAAGCAAAGCCCCTGGGCTGACGGTCTCTACATAGAGATGCAGGCCCCAACAGTACCGCTCGAGGTCGATGTAGACGACCCGCGCCTCTGGGAGAACCGCCTGAACCATTTGTGGTAGGTCATCCCGATACCTCTGCCTGACCTGCAGTAGCAGGTCAGACGGGGTTCTCACACATTTTCGAAAAAGTTGGTACAGATGAAAAAAACAGACAATAAGCAAGTCTCTGCGGAGTACTTGGCTGACCTTGCAGACAGGTTAGATCATAACCTGGCTATCTCGGTTGGTGAGATTCGGGATATCAATGAAGACATCAACGTCCTCTCAATTAACGCCAAGATTGAGGCTGCGCGTGCTGGCGCTGGCGGCAAGGGCTTTGTGGTTGTTGCGGACAACATTCGTAGACTGGTCTCACGCACCGACGGGATTGTCGCGCAGATGACAACGAAGGTAAGCGATCTGGTTCGTGAGCTCTCCATTCTTAGTGGACGCCTGGGCCTTGAGGTGCGAGGGCAGTACTTTGCACAGGCAGCATTCAACGCAATAGACATTGTTGACCGCAATCTTTATGAGCGCTCATGTGATGTCAGATGGTGGGCCGCCGACCCACCCCTTGCAGCCGCTTTGGCGGATCCATCTCCAGAAAACAAGAAGACCGCGTCGCACCGTCTGTCTCAGATTCTGGACTCCTACACGGTGTATTTTGACTTGGTGCTGGTGAATGCGGATGGTAGTGTGGTTGCCAACGGGCGCCCACGACTCTACTCATCTGCTGGCAAGCAGGTGAGGAACCTACCGTGGTTCAGGAGTGCCCTTGCGCTCTCCTCACAAGATGAGTTTGCATTCCAAACTGCGCATCAAAGTGAGCTGGTGAAGAATGAAACCGTGCTCGCCTATTCATGTCCAATTGTCTCGCCCGATGGGCCAGTAACCGGAGTTCTGGGAATACTCTTCCGGTGGCTCGAACTTGGTACGGTAGCGGTCAAGCACGCTGTCAGTAGCATTGAGCGCACAGGAATGGCAGAGGGTGATATAGAGGCGGCTCTTGTTACTCCGGATGCGGAGATCATTGCCTCCACCAATGAAGACTCAGTTGGCTCGAGTTTGGACCAGTCCACAATGCTCATGATCCAGGGCCATGATATGCGTCATGGATTTGTGGAGACGAGTGACGGGCGCTACCTGGTGGGCGCGGCGCAGGCCCCCGGTTATGAGGGATACAGCACCGGCTGGTACGGCTTGGTACGGCAGAAAATGGGATAGTCCTGTAGACCCAGGGTGGCTGCATGGGTTTTTCACTGTCTCAGGGTTAACGGCTGTGCTGGTTCTCTATCCAGTCCAGGGTCATGTGTGCGAGCTGGCCGAGCGTGTCCGCGTCGCTCCGAACAAACTCCTGAACGCGCGTGAAGCGGAGATCCAGGTACTCGTGTGCCATGAGGTTGCGCAGTGCGGCAAGGTGCTTGAGTCTTCCAGAGAGTTTGTCGAATGGTGGTGTCTCTTCTATGAGTTCCAGAATCTGGCCGTAGGTCTGCGGTACATCCTGGTGCTCGGAGGCAAGTACGATCTTGGCTGCATCTATTCCAGCATTAATGAGGGTTTCGACCCAGCGATCCAGGTTGCGCCGCATTGCTCGGTCACTTTGATAGCGGTGGTGAGTTACTGCTTCAAACTCCGGCTTGTCTTCAAGCTCCTTGTTAATGAACTCAAGAATGCGTAGGAGGCGGCTGCGGTCGATCTCCGAGAGCGATGCACTTCGATCCCGGATGCGGCGAAACTCTCGCTCGGTTTCCAGGAAGTCTATGGCAACGCTTGTTACAGCTAGAAAGTACCGGCTATAAAGGCTTCCGTTTCGCATCACAACAGGACGACCGTGCAACAACGCCGCCGAACAAACCGTTGCCGGTGCACGGTTCAGTACCAGCAGGTCCACGTTGCGACCGGTTGCGCGCTCCACCGCAATTTGCACATCAACTTCATACACCAGGCTTCGATCACTTTCAATCTCAAGCCCTTCTGAGCTGCCGTATATCGCCAGGTCTATGTCCGAGTCATCGCGCAGCCGCCCGACCGCCGCCGAGCCAAAGAGAAACGCAAAAGAGATATCTGAAAACTGGTCCAAGGCAGTTCGCACCGAGTCAATGAGCTGTTCGGTAGACGGCATACGCTCCCCCTAACAGAGAAAGTATAGCACACCTGTAGCCCCGGTTGGAGCCTTCCTGGCCCTGACCCGGTGCCCCGCGCCAGCTTGCTTGATAGCCGGAGAGCCCGAACCCGCGTGCTTGACAAGGTGACCACGCGTGGCCACCTTTGTCACATGAAAACCAAGGCGGTTAAGACCAAACAACTGCGGGACAACTTGAGTAGCTATCTGCGCGAGGTTCGTGCGGGAGTTCGTATTCTTGTTCTGGATCGTGATGAAGTAGTTGCAGAGCTCCACGAACCGAGCGGCATATATCCAGCACCACTTTCCAGCAGGGCGAAGGAGCTGGTGAAGCAGGCAAAGCTCATTCCGGCACGTGGTGAGCCCGTTGAGTGCCCAGAGAGCCCGGTCAATCTCCCCGCAGGATCTGCCGCACAGTATCTTGACGCCGACCGCGAAGAGCCGTATGGCAGTTCACCTCGCAACGGTGCTGTCCTTTCTTGAGTTATACAGCGACCTTGCGGTTCTGAGTTTCGACGCATGAATCATAGATAATCTGCGAGCACTCGGTGTGCCGCGCGTGTAGTGCCTTGGACAGCTTCACCATGAATCTTTACAGGGTACTCTGTGGTGGATATACTTTCTCCGATGTCGACAGAAAATGTGAGCATGACTATTGCCGAACTCTCGGGGCGAATACGCAACCATATTATTGAACACGGGTACACACCGGGTACGCGGATAGAGACAGAGGAAGAACTTGCTGAACTTTTCAATGTCAGCCGTTACAAAATCCGGTCTGTCCTTGGTACGCTGGTGCAACAAGGGGTGCTAACCAAGAGCCCTCGCCGCGGCACCTATGTGAACGAATTTGACCCGGTTGCTGCGAGCAGAGACTTGTGGTTTCAGTATCAGCTAGGCAGCTACAACTTAAACGAGTTCATTGAGGCCAGAATTGTGGTTGAACAAGCGATTGTCCCGCTTGTTGTACGCCGAATTACGCCCTCACAGATATCGACGCTTCAGGAAGCAATTGATCGCATGATTGAGAAGCGAGACACACCCAAGCTGGCTGATTCGGCCGACCAGGATTTCCACATTCGCCTTATTCAGGCCTCGGGAAATGAGTTGCTCTCCTCCTTTAGTAATGTCATCACCATGCTTTTTCATCAGGAAGACTACCGGTCAAAGTACTGGAATCCGGAGACGGTTGAACGCTTGGCCCATGAACACCAAGAGATTCTCAATGCGATTATCGATGGTGATGAAGAGCGAGCTCTGGCACGACATCGGGACCATCTGAGTTTTCAGCGACGTATCGTTCGGCGTTAGCTACCCCCGTCACACCAGATACGAAACCGACTCCAACCGGCTCTCCACATTTGAACCCGGAAGCCTGGAAAATACGCGCAGCGCAGATCTAAGAAAATAATGTTTGACAGCACG
>SLAA01000150.1 GCA_007127105.1 Spirochaetales bacterium
CCAAGCTCGGTCTCCATCCGATATCGTTCGGTGGGCTCAACAACCATCATGCCAAACTGACCGCCCATGGTGTGGGTCATAATTCCGTGCCCACCAGGCGCACAGTGATACATGTAGACGCCCGGGTAGTCGGCGGTGAAGGTGAGTGTTCGGGTCTCACCCGGTTCAATATTCCCGACAAAGTTCGATGTCTGCGCATTTGCAGCGTGAATGGAAAGTCCGTGCGTGACCGAGTCCTCGTTCACAACCGTGATCTCAACCGTGTCGCCCTCGTTGACCACCATCTGTGGCCCCGGCATGGTACCGTTAAAGGTAAAGCCCTCAAAACTCACCCCGTCTCCAATGCCCAGGGTGTCCGAACGTGCTATGAGCTCAAACTGCCTGAGCTCACCGTCACCGGTATTTCCGCCACCAGCGGTTGGCCCACCGTTGCCACATGCGGCTAAGACTAGCGCGGCCAGCACCAGGCCCGCCATTCCAATCATCCCTTTCATTCCCTTATTCTTACTCATACAATCCTCCATTCCGAGCTGTGGGCCTGCCGCTTAGGGCAGCACCACATGTTCGGCCATAATCTGATCAACTGCGGGCAGTGCGTTGCGTGCGGCTGCTGGTAGATTATCCGCAGGTCCCACCGGCGCAGCGTCTGGGTCGCCCACAATGATACGCCCAACATGTCCCATAGCTTCATGTGGAATGCAGTAGTAGTCATACACGCCTTCCACGGTGAGGGTGACCTCAAAGCTCTGACCGCGGCCGGTCATCATGCCCGAGTCCCATGCCTCGGCTCCTTCCGGAATGCGCAGCTCCCGCCCGTTGTCCGGGTGGTAGGCCGTGGTTGAGTGCATGCCGGACATATTCATGAAACGAATAGTGGTTCCGGGCTCAACATGCAGACCTATAGGCGTGTTGTAGTTCCGACCACGTGAGGCCTGCATCTCAATCACTACCGCTCCGTCGACAACCTGGAGCTCAGCGGGCTCCTGTTCTGAGTCCTGAGCCTGTTGCGATGTATCGGTGGCCTCCTGTTCAGCCGCTTGAGGTGCCGAACCTTGATCTTGCGGGCCACATCCAACCAAAACCGTGATAATCACGCCGATCACGACGGCGACGACAACTGCCTTATGTGTTCTTTTCATACCCGTAGCCTACGGTGTTTTTCTCGTCCCGCAATTGATCTAGGTCAATTTCAGCCACAAAAGTTTCGCGTATGGTGAGGTCATTCTGAAAGCACAAGGAGTAGTGAATGTCGCAGAAACCAACGAAACGCAGCCCGGCTACTCGAGCCTTACGACTGTTCATTCTCACCATTGCTGTTGGACTGCCGCTGTATTCCATTGGTGTGTGGATGTATCAGGTAGCGCCCATCTACAGGGGGACAGCGCCGGTGGTGGTCACCGTCTTGTACCTTCCGGCGCGGATACTAGGGCTGGTAGGGTTCGTGCTTATGTTCTATCAGTTCGTGCTTTCGGCGCGCTTTAGCTTTATGGAGAGCGCCTTCACACGCATGGAGCTGGTGCGCAAACACAAAACCATAGGGAAGATAGGGTTCCTGGCAATTCTCCTTCATGGGACTGCAATGCTTGCCTATGATCTGTTCACCGCCGGTGAGATATGGCTGGATCTACCCAAGACCATGGGGTTGGTGGCCTTGGTGTTGCTGAGCGTGGCTGTCGCGGTAGCCATATACTGGAAACCGCTTGGCCTTTCGAACAAACAGTGGATGCGAATTCACAGACTGGCGTATCTTGTGTTCCCGCTGGCTTTCTATCACGGAATTACCCTCGGCAGTACCCTCAACACCTCGCGTCCCTTGCTGGGACTCTTCTACGGCATGACGGCGATCTACCTTGTCATACTTGTCCGCAGAGTTCGTAAAGCCGTGTCGGAGAGCAGGCGAGGGAGGAAGACTTAATGCGGATCCTGGAGAGCCGCTCTGTCTGGAATGTAGATTCGCCGCCCGCGCGACTCTATCAAACCATGGTGTTCAAGGCGGCGCAAGGTTCGAACCGTGGCCTCAACCGTGAGACCGGCCAACTCGGCCAGTTCCTGTCGAGGGGCCAGCAACTCGGTTGGTCCGGTGGAACTCCGGGCGGCAAGCTCGAGCAGTGCTCCACGCAGCCGCTCCTCGGCATGATGGTAGGCCATGCTCGTGGCCAGGGTCTCGGCATGTCCCAGGTCGTCGGCAAGGCGGTGAATAACTCCTGCGCGCACTGCTTCGTCGGTGTTGATCAGGTGCTGGACTACATCGGCCGCAAGATAGGCGGTATGCGACTCTTCCAAGGTCACGCCATAGGCCGAGAGTGGCGTGCCCGCAAGCAACGACCGGTGTCCCACTATGGCGCCCGGCCCCGCAATGCGCACCGTCAGTTGCTTCCCTTCCTCGGTTTCCTGAAACACCTTGATTCGGCCTGTGCACACAGCCCAGATTCCGTGGGCGTCCTCACCGGAATGGAAGACATACTCGCCCTTGGCATAGGTGTGAAATACGCGGCGGTCTGTGATAATACGATGCGCCTCAGGCGAGACCGCGCACCCGAAAAAGCAGCCGGGACAACCGTTCTGGAACTGAGACCCTGCTACGGTAGCGCCGACACCGGCCGTTCCAGGGACTTTGTGAATTCGTGGCTGTGTTTGAAGCATAGCAGCCTCCCTAAGGCCGTTACGGCCTTGCTTAACCAATCTCCGCGACGCTTGAGTCATGAAGCAACGCGAGATAGGCGTCGCGCACCGGAGCCCAGCGCTGGTGTACCGCGCAGCCAGCTTTGGGGTCTCCTTCCACGGACATTGAGACACAGCGCCCGTTGCCCAGGAAGCACCCACGCCACCGGTCAATATCCTCAATTGCAGCCACTATCTCGTACAAACGTATCTCCCGGGCGTCGCGTGCAAGACGAAACCCACCGCCAGCTCCCTTGCGTGACTCCAGTATGCCCTGGCGGGCCAGGATCTGGAGCAACTTGGAGAGGTAGTTCGGCGGGGCACCAGTCTTCTGGGCGAGTGCAACCGCCCCGGCAAAGCGGCCCTCACCAAGATCCGCGAGTTCACGTACCGCTTTTACCGCATGGGCCGCCGATGTAGACATCATACAAGGAACCTCCAAACCCCCGCTATATAGCGGATATACACATGCGATTATAGCCTGAAACGCCGCGGGAGTCAAGTTCCTCCAGTCGCGCATCCGGCGCCGTGCCTGCCGCATATGTCCGGTCTCAGCCTTGAGTTTGAGACATCGCCCATGCTACACAGGAACCACTCATGCCATAAAAGCTGAGTAGACAAGGAAGGGATTACATGTTGTTCAGGACACCAATTGCCACCAGGGCCAGCCGTATTACCAGCAGGGCTATCCGCCAGCTGTCACTCTTTGCCATAATTGTTGGGGCTTTTCTCTTTGCCCCAGCAGCATTCGCCCAGGAGAGCAGCCCGGCAGGGGAGGCACAACCGAGAGATATTCGCATACTAGCCCCTTACGCTGGCCTGGTGCGGAGTGTGGTCGATGCCGGAGCAGGCGACCATGACCTGGAGCTTAAGGACACCGACCTCATGCTGGG
>SLAA01000187.1 GCA_007127105.1 Spirochaetales bacterium
GAGGCACCAAGTCCTACGACAGGAAACGCGCAGGACGGGCGAGGCGTTGCTCCCCCGTTTCCTTGCTCGTCCGACTCGTTTGAAGGCGTCGTTGTACTCATACTTAACATTACCATGGTTGGTAGCGCCGGTAAAGTTGTGAGAGGCGTTTGCTAACTGGTGCTGGTACGGAGCTCGTGAACGAGGCTGCGTGCTGCAGCGCGAACCCTCTCATTGGCGGAACTGTCTTCACGAACACTTCCGCGGTAGAAATGACCGGTAACTGCCACCTGGTCGCAGATCTTATACCCGAGCGGTCGCAGGGGGTCCGTCAGAGCGGGCATTGTGACGCCCATCTCGGAGGCCTCATTTTGCTCGCAGATTCCAAGAGTTACCGCTACCCGCAGACGGTCGGCAAGCCTGCTTGAGTACGGCCCTGGACGTGGTTCGGTGAAATTGAAGTACGGGTACATGCGATCAATAAATGCCTTGGTCATGGGAGTAATGTTGTAGTTGTAGGTGGGAGACGCAAGTACCAACCCCGCGGAAGACTCAATTTCGGGATAGAGAAGGTGCATGCCGTCAAGAAAGCGTCTGCAGGTTTTGTCCGTCCTGCACTGCTCGCACCCAATGCATGGAGCAATTGAGTAGTCACGCAGGAAGGCCACAGTGGCAGAAACCCCGTGGCGCTCAAACTCATTGTGCATCGTGGTCAATAAGGTATCAGTATTGCCTTTCGCTCTGGGGCTTCCCCCGACCAACAGTACTTTCATGTCCGCATGGTAACCGGTTCTGCTGCGGGTGTCACCGCACCGGAGAGGGGGTTACAGGCAGGGCCGAAGCAACAGATTGACGTGCCCCGAAAGGCCTACTAAGATAACCCCACAATGAAAACCGCGCAGACACCGGCAAACGAGGAAGAGCGTCTCGAAAAACTGAGACAGTATGAGATTCTGGACTCCGCGACTGAGCAGGACTATGACGATATCGCCAGGTTAGTGACCCAGATCTGCGGTACGAGCCTCTCAACTATATCGTTTGTGGACCGGGACCGGCAGTGGTTTAAGGCGGCGGTTGGCATTGAGGACAAAGAGACCTCGCGCGATGTAGCGTTCTGCGCGCACACCATACTGGGCACCGAGCTCTTCACCGTGGAGGACGCCTCGGCGGATCCGCGCTTTGCCGATAATCCGCTTGTCACTATTGATCCGCAACTGCGCTTCTACGCGGGCATGCCTTTGATCACCCCGGACGGATATCGACTTGGGGCACTCTGTGCCATGGACCGTTCGCCCCGCAAACTGACCGCGGAACAGGAGGAGGCTCTGAGCATCCTGGCGCGCCACGTGGTAGACCTCCTGGAACTGCGGCGCTCCCGACGAGTTTTGGAGACACAGAACCGGGAACTGCGGGAGCTTTCGGACCTGAAGTCGCGCCTTATGTCAATAATTGCCCACGACCTGCGTTCGCCCATGGCCAATATATCGGCACTCATGTCTCTGTTTGAGAATGAGGAACTGGATGAGACCGAGCGCCAGGAGCTCGTAACGGAACTGCACCGTACCGTTAGCTCTACCGCTTATTTGCTGGACAACGTCATTGGCTGGGCATCACGCAGTCTGGAGTCTTCTCCTTACGAGTTTTCACAGATCCCGGTGGACGAGCTGCTGCGGGAGCTGGCAGACTCAATACGCCATGAAATGGAGAGCAAGGGGAACGCGCTGGAGTTACAGCTCTCAGGTGGCGCTGAGATCAGCTGTGACCGTAATGTCCTGGTGTTTGTGGTTCGGAACCTGCTGAACAACGCGAATAAGTTCACTGCTGGCGGCACCATTACCCTGGCAGCACAGGCAACAGCAGAGGAGGCGACAATTGCGGTTGCAGACACCGGCGTGGGTATGAGCGAGGATACACAACAAACTCTATTTGAATGGAACTCCCGCTCCGGCACTCCCGGAACGGCCGGAGAAAAGGGCGCTGGACTGGCGCTGCTCTTCTGCCGCGACTTCCTTCAGCGCCTTGGCGGGTCACTCCAGGTGAGCAGCGCCCCGGGCAAGGGAACAACCTTCACGGTGCGGGTGCCTGTCATTCGCTAAACTGGGAAGATCGCGATAGAGCCTGGAACCGGTAGTCCCGCGCGGGCCGTGACTGAAGCGGTGAAACCTGATACCTTCTCTGTCTACGGAAACTGAGACGGGGACGGGATGCATGAAGACAGTTATAGTTGGCGGCGGCGCGGTTGGATTTCAGTTAGCGCAACAGCTCATTCGCGAGAATCAGGATGTTGTGCTTATAGAGAGCGAGCCGGAACAGGCCCGGATCCTCTCCAACCGCCTGGACTGCATGGTGGTCAACGGCCCCGGTAACAACCTGGAAATCCTCCGTGAGGCTGGCACGGCAGATGCCGACTATTTCGTGGCCGTGACTACATCGGACGAGATCAACATGATCTCCTGTGCACTGGTCTCAAGCGAGTTCACAGTGCCAAACAAGATTGCCCGGGTGCGCAACATTGAGTACTCCGGCACCCGCCTTGCTGGGGCCGGGTTTCTGGGCATTGATCACGTAGTAAACCCGGAGATTGAGACGGCACGCGAAATTGTCACCAGCATTGATCAGGGGGCATTGAGTGATGTCATGTCCTTTGAGAAGTCAAACCTGCAGATGCAGAGCCTCACGGTGGCGGCCCACTCCCCTATTATCAACAAATACCTGCACGAGCTGGGAAGATTTATAGATGTACCCTTTCTGATTGCGCTCATTGTCCGCGACAACAGCTACATTATTCCCTCCGGCGAGAGCCGCATTCAGGAAGGTGACCAGATCTACGTGGTTGCCACCGCCGAGAACAACGAGACAGTTTTTGAGCACCTGGGAAAGGCCAAGACGGCGTTGAACAAGGTGGTTCTGGTAGGAGGCGGAGGCAAGATTGGACAACTCATTGCGGAGCACATGCTTGAGGGAACCTTTCATGGCTATGGAGCTACCAAGAAGGGGAAACGCAAAAAACGCAAGGGACAGGTAAACCTGAAGATAGTTGAACGCGACTACCAGAAGTGCAAGGACCTTGCCAACCGTTTTCGCTCGGCCACCGCAATCCATGCAGACATAACCGACGAGTCGCTCTTTCAGGAAGAACAGTTCGCGTCATCCGATCTTGTGGTCGCGGTCACCGACAATCAGGAACTCAATATTGTAACCGCGCTGTATGCACGCAGTGTGGGAATACAACGCACAGTGGCGCTGGTCAACAACACCGGCTACGCCGAGATCTCAACCAAGCTCGGGATCGATGTAGCCATAAGCTTAAAGAAAGCCATGGTAGATGCCATACTCAAGATTATTCGCAAAGGAAGCGTTCACGGCCTGCACTCCCTTTCGGGAGGACAGATTGAGGTGCTGGAGTTCATTATTACCCCCAATGCACCGGTTCTTGGTAAAGAACTCCGCCATGTAAAACTCCCACCGGGAAGCCTAATTGTGTCATTTACGCACTCAGGCACGACATCTATCCCGGACGGGCAGACCACGCTGAATGCGGGTGACGACCTGGTTGTTATTTCCCGCCAGGAGCACTTTGGTCGTATTGAGGCAATTTTTGCTCCGCAAGACACAAAAGCCTAAGGATATGAAACAGAGTATGGAGTTCACCGAATGAGGCCGGTTCTGGTAGCGCGGATGCTGTCCGCAATTGTGATTGTCGTTGCTGCGTTTCTCCTGCCGAGCGCGCTGCTTGGATACATTGACGGGGAGATGTGGGTAGTGCGGAGTTTCCTGCTGCCCGCCGGAGTTGTGGCGGTGGGCGGTGGGCTCTTTCTTCTGCTGACCCGGGGCACCCGGGGTGAACTCGGCACGCGCACCGGCTTCATAGTGGTTACGCTGTCATGGATTGCGTGTGCCCTGGTTGGGGCCCTGCCCTTCTACATCTCCGGGGCTATTCCGGGTTTTACCGACGCATTCTTTGAGTCGATGTCCGGTTTCACCACCACCGGGGCCTCAATCCTCACCGAGATTGAGAGTCTCCCGCGCGGCATACTTCTGTGGCGTTCAACGACCCACTGGTTGGGGGGCATGGGCATTATCGTACTCTCGGTCGCGGTGTTTCCCTTGATTGGTATTGGCGGCGGGCAGCTGGTCAAGGCGGAAGCCCCATGGCCAACGGTAGACAAGGTCACGCCTCGTATTGCCCAGACGGCAAAAATTCTGTGGCTCATATACCTTGGTCTGACCGTTGCACAGACGCTGTTGCTGCTTGGTGCCGGTATGGACCTCTTTGACTCGGTCACTCACACATTTGGAACCCTGGCCACCGGCGGATTCTCCCCAAAAAATGCAAGCGTCGGCCATTATGACTCGGCTCTTGTGGACGGAATTATCACCGTCTTCATGGTGCTGGCCGGTACAAACTTCCTGCTCCACTTTGCGCTCATCACCGGACGGCTGGACAAAATTCGCCGTGATACCGAGTTCAAGAGTTATCTGCTGGTTTTCTTCACCGCCACGCTGGCCATTACTGCGGCACTTGCGCTCTCCACTGGCGAGGCCTTCACCACCGGCTTCCGGCTGGCCTCCTTTCAGGTTGCATCCATCCTTACTACAACCGGATTTGCAACGGCGGACTACGACATGTGGCCACAGTTCGCGCGAGTTGTGCTGTTTTGCCTCATGTTTGTCGGTGGCTGTGCCGGTTCCACCGGTGGTGGGATAAAGGTGGCCCGCGTTGTCACGCTCTTTAAGCAGGCATTGAACGAGTTCCGCTACCTCACCCATCCACGCGGAATTTTTCCTATTAGCTTTAACCGGGTTCCCATGGCACGCCGCATGGTTTTTGCAATCTCGGCCTTTGTGTTTCTGTATGTGTTGCTGCTGTTGCTCTCTACGCTGGTTATTTCAACAGCTGGCGTCAGTATCCTCACCGCGCTCTCAACCGCCCTGGCAACGCTTGGGAACATCGGCCCAGGCTTCCAGGCCATTGGCCCCACGAACAACTACGCCTTTTTCCCGGAGCCTTTAAAGTGGTTTCTGAGCTTTCTTATGATGACTGGACGCCTGGAAATTTACACCGTTATGGTACTGTTCACGCCCGGCTTCTGGAAGTCCTAACCAGGCCTCACGTGGAGTGCGGCAGGAGAACTTCACGCATGCGCCAGATCTTCTTACCGCCGAAGTCTCCACAGGGCACGAAATAGGGGCGCAGGCCTTCCGGGCAACGACTGAGCATTTCCTCGGAGATCACACACTGCCCGTCCTCGGCGTGCTTACCCCCCAGGTGGAACATGTAGTTCACCATGTCAGATACCAGGGTCTCGCGCTGCGCTCCGTCGGTGTACACGGTATTGCCAACATCTATGGCAAGGCGGAAATGCTTGGTCACGTAGTTCGTGCGCCCTTCAGCCTGCCAGAATAGGCGAATCAGCACGATTCGCATGGCTGCAACAATGGCGTCGCCGGACTCTCCGTCAAAAGGAAAGAGCACCAATCCGGCTGTATCTTTCCAAAACCAGAGCTTACCGTGGAAAGGCGCAATCTCATCCTGGAGCGCGGCGCGGAAATCCTTGAGCGAACTCTGCAGCATGGCAACCCTGGAGTCGGAGCTCACACCGAGTCCCAGGTCCAGTCCCACGTACATCATGACAAAACTGTACTCGGCTCCGATACGGATGCGGCTCCACTGTGAAGGCGAGGGAATAAGGTTGGGGAGCGGAGGGCCCGGAGTTGGGAAATCCGGATGCGGCTGTACATGCGATGAAGGCGCGGCCACTCCATTCACCTGCTTCACCGCCGGTTCGGACTTCAAGCTCCGCCACTCGAGCACCTCCTCAAAGCGGCGGACCTTGATCTTCAGTTCACTCGCCCTGGCTCCAACGTAGTCGGCAGCACCCTCACGAATCCAGGCGGCGGGGTCAGCAAGGTCGTCCTGTGGATCAAGAATTCCCACCGCAGTGTGGTCAATGGACAGCAGTCGCCTGAGGCTCTTCGTCCGCTGGGCAGCTGGCATTCCTGATACATCGAGATACACAAGGTCCACCGGAGCTTCTTGCGGGGAGTTGGTCTGGGCATTGCCGCTGGTCCCGGTGGCACCTGAGTCGTCCCCGTTAGAACGCTCGAGTACCGAAATGCATGAGTTCAGCTCATCTCGCAGCTTGAGTTCAACCACCGAGTCTCGAGACCGGCACAGGGATCCAAAGCTCTTCAGGATCTCTTCAGAACTGTAGAAAACCAGCACGCGAACTTTTTTTTCCACTTTCAGCTACTCTCCAAACTTGAGTTCATAGCGATAGAGGTTCACACCGGACTTAAGCCGCAACGGTGTAAGCCAGTCGGCAACCTCGGCTGTTAGAGCTGTATACACCGTCTCGCTCAGGTACACCGACTGAGGCTTACCATGCTTAGACTCAATCTCCACCAGGGTGCTAAAGGCGGGGCCTTTCATCCGTTCGAACTTCTCATGATACTCAATCTGTCCGTTGTGCACGGCCGCCCGGACTTGCAGATCCATTGGCAGGCGGCACCGCAGAGCGTTATAAAAGAACAGCTCATGCACAATATTGACAGCGGCAAGGGTGGCGGTCAGCTGCGTATTCTCGCCATAGAAGGCAGCAGTTGCCCCGTCACCTTCCCAGTTCCAGACCCGCCCGTTGCGCCCGTCGACCGCCGTCTGAAAGATCTCCCGAAGCTCAGCATAGGTTTGTTGAATGATGTCGTTTGGGTAGTCTTTCACGAGACGCGAGTTGCCGACGATGTCTATGCGCAGCAGCGAAACGACGTAGTTTCGGCCTTCCTCGAGCACCCCCCAGTTCGGAGTGCGGTTACGGGCGGCGTCTTCGTGAAAGGTGCAGGTCTCGGCGTCAAAGTGAAAACCCATTTCCTCAACCGAACGGATGAGGGCCCGCAATCCAGGGACGCGGTACATCCTGCCGGAAATACCGTCCCGCTGGATCCGTGCCAGTTGCTGTATGAGCTCAATGAACCGATTCCAGGCAAGGAGGTCCAAAACAATTTGCTTGGCGGCATCGCGACCGGGAATGACCATGGTTTCGGGAAAGCCGGAACGTTCATGAATGTCATAGTTGCGGTCAATGAGTCTGGCTACGTGATTCATGGTGCGGACATCAAAACTTTCCGCAAGACACCGAACACAAAGGTTCCGTGTCTTCACCGAGATACGCATACCAGTAAAATAGCAGGGAATGTAGAAGGTGGAAACAGAGAAACGGACTGAATTCCAAAGTATTATTACCCAGGAACTACATAAACCGCTCAAGCAGAATCACGACACTCAGGCCCACAAGCACCGTTAGCGGCAAGTTCCGGGTGCGCACAGCCAGCACCGCGGCAACAACTGCCCCCACCAGGTAGGGATTCAGCGGCGAAAGCACCAGGCTCCCGTCACGAACAAACACAGCAGGCAGAACTAAGGCTGCCAGAACTGCGCCGGGAACAAATCGCAGCCACCGCTCAAACCAGGCAGGAATCGTTGCCGAACGCATAAGCAGCGGCGCAATAACACGCGTGCCGTAGGTGATCAAGGCCATTCCAAAAATTGCAGGCCATATTGAGGTGCTCATTCTACAGCTCCTGAGGTGTGCTCTGCATTGGCGGAGAAACGGCCTTCGAACCAGGCTCCAAGAGCCGAGCCAAACAACCCAGCCAGAATAATGTACCAGTGCCCCGGAAGCACCAGTGCTCCCACCACCGCGGCTATGCCACCGCCCAGAGCCGCTATCCTTCCAGCTTGATCTTCAAGAAAAGGAACCAACAGAACGATAAAGGTTGCTGGCATGATGAACTCAAGCGGTAAGGCAAAAGGGTCTTGTACCAAACCAACGCTCAGGACACCAACTACCGTCGCGCCTATCCACCCCAGATAAAACAACACCCCGGCGGTGAGATAGTAGCGGGCCTGATGTCCATGGCGCCGCGACCGCGCCGATGCAATGGCGTAGACCTCGTCGGTCAGGAAAAAGGACTGCACAAGAATTTCCAGACGTGATCGATGCGGCGCCTGAATGGCACTGGAGGCGCCCAGCAGCACATGCCGTACATTCAGCATAAGTGTGGTAAAGAGAAAAACAGCAACTCCCGCGCTCGCGTCTCCGGCTATTCCGGCTGCGACCATCTGCGCAGAACCTGCAAAAACCAGTATCGACATTGAAATCACCTCAACCGGGGTGAGCCCGTTCGAGATCCCAACCACTGCGTAGGCTATTCCAAAAGGCAGTATTCCCAGCACAAAGGGCAGGGTGTCGGTGGCGGCTCTACGAAAAAGACCGGACTGTGTTGTGGATGTGGGGAGACGTGGGTCAATGTTAGATGCCATGGTGCTGAATACTACTCAGGAACTCAGACCGTGTAAACGTCACCGGCCCCAATGGTGTAGCGTAAGGCTTGCGACGCTGGCGGATCCTGGTACAATGGCCAGGTGAACAGTCCTGCATCAGAAGCTTTTGAACGCATGAACAAACTCGGGGCGGAACGGCAGCCCTTCCTGTTCATTCTGGACTACGAGCTGCAGTGTCCGCGTGTGCTGTCCGCCGACGAGGTACCCGACCACGGTATCCGCTACCAGCTCCCCAACGGGAGTTCCCCGGGTGGACAACGGCGTGGACAACGGCGTGGACAACGGCGCCCGCAGCAGCTGGACCCCATTGTGGAGATCTGTCCCCCAGACCTTCCTTCCTACAGGCGCGCCTTTGACCTGGTGCAGTCCGAACAGCGCGCCGGCAACTCCTACCTCTGCAACCTCACGGCCGCGGTGCCGGTCACGTTGCGCTGCTCGCTTGAGGAAATCTACGAGATGTCCCACGCAAAGTTCCGCCTGTTCTGGCCTGAGCAGTTCGTGGTATTCTCGCCCGAACCCTTTGTGCGCATTTCCGGGAACACCATCTCTTCATGTCCTATGAAAGGGACCATAGATGCCGAGCTCCCTCATGCAGCAGCGCGCATCCTGGCAGATGAGAAAGAGAGTGCCGAGCATACCACCATTGTAGATCTCATTCGGAACGATCTTGGTCGCGTAGCACACCGGGTACGGGTGCCAATGTACCGGTACATAGAGGAGATTGTTGGCGCCCGTGCCCGGATTCTGGCGGTCAGCAGCCGGGTTGAAGGCGAACTCAGAGCCGGTTGGCAGGAGCGCATTGGCGACATTTTCTCGGAGCTCCTTCCCGCTGGCTCAATATCGGGGGCACCTAAACAAAGCACCTGCCGCATTATTCGTGAGGCTGAGAACTACCGGCGTGGTTTCTACACAGGAGTCGTAGGCCTGTTTGACGGTGAGGTGCTGGAGTCCGGCGTACTTATACGCTTCATTGAGAAGTCGCAGGAGGGATACGTGTTTAAGACCGGTGGAGGCATAACCATTAACAGCAACCTTGAGCTTGAGTACCAGGAGCTCATTCAGAAGATCAATGTGCCGCTTTCTTGAGACCATTCGGGTCGAGGCTGGCCGCGCGCTGCATCTTGAGTACCACCAGGCGCGGGTCTCGGCAACCGCGGCGGCGCATGGGGTACCGGCACTGGAACTGGCGGACACAGTTGCCGAGCTTCTTCAGGTCGATATTTTCGCGGGCGGCGGGGCCGCGCCAGCCAGTGCGCGCACCCCAGGAGGAGCGGCCACGCTGGGTGACCGCGGGCGCCAGAAGCTACGCATTGTCTACGAGCTGCGAACCGGGGGCCCGAGCGTGCTGCAGCACGAACTGCTCCCCTACCACATTCGGCTCATTCGCACACTCGTTTGCGTTGAAGCGCCGGGCCTGCGCTACGACTTCAAGTATGCCGACCGGAGCGAGCTTGATCGGCTCCTTCGTGAAAACCCCAATGCTCCCGGGCCGCCAGCCAGAGAAACCGAGCCGCCAGCCGGAGAGACCGAGCCGCTTCTTCTGCGAAACGGATACCTGAGTGACTCCCGCTATGCCAACCTTGTACTGCGGGAGGCTGGCGGCCGCCTGCTGACCCCGGCGCAGCCACTGCTCGCAGGTACCGCTCGCGCACGACTCCTGGCTGCGGGCGTGCTGCACACCGCCCCGCTCCACATCAGCGACCTCCCCCACTTTCAAAGCGTGTGCCTCATTAACGCTATGCTCGATATAGGCGACTGCGAGCTCCCAGTGTCGGCCGTTCAACAACCGAGGTAGCGCCTCCTGTGCCGCACCAATGATACGATTCCTCCTGGGTTTTGCACTAACCTTTTTCTGCAAACAGTGCTATTGTATACACATGGCAGATCAGTACTCGATCCGTGTGCACATTGAAGAGGCCTTGGAAATTGCTCGCGATGTAGCCCGTGGACTTCTTGAGTCGTACCAAGAACACGGAGACCCCTTACCTGAAGGGCTTCGTCAGCTGACTTCGTCAGTTGACCTTGACATCGCAGTCACTGTCTGATGGGTCGCCACCATCGTGGCGATCTACCGGAGGGGACAGTGCGGGCAATCCTCAAGCAAGCCGACATCCAGCCAGATGTTTTTCTTAATCCATGAACACGTCCCTATTGTCTCGTACGCAGTAGGCCTCGCGGTCGAGTCGCGGCTGGGGGATTCTTCTATTTCTTCACTATCACCAATTTTCACTGCACCGCACATGGGAACGTGAGTGCCGAGGTGAGGAAATTCACGCGGAATTCGGGCCCATATTCCCACCCATAAATATGGCCATATTTATGGGCCCGAATTCCGGAGATATCCTACCCATTGATGCTTAGCTGCCTGGCCCGGTTTTTCCTTGACCACCAGGAGATCTCGTTGTAAGCTGAGTACGATTTTCAGGGCCAGGTGAGTCTCACGTTGTGAGGTAATTCCTGACCGGCGGTTATAGCCCGCGACTCGCCGCATCCCCTTTCAAGAGGTGGCACGGTGACTGAATCGGTGAAATTCCGGTGCCGACGGTATAGTCCGGATGGAAGAAAATCGCTGACCTAGTATCTCGCAGGGACAACGGCGACCTTTGGTTGTAGTCTCATCTGCGGGGCGCTTTGTTCATACCCATATCGGCCCGTTGCCGTGTCTGGGTGTGATGGCAAGGTGTAGTTAAGCGGAACCTTCAAACACAAGCCCTGAGTCGTACGCGACTCAGGGCTTTTTTATGCCCTGCACACCACAACCGGTGCGGCAGCACTGCCCTACCGGTTGTACCAGCAAGGAGCTTTTGCATGACCGATCGACGATTTATGCGTCGGGCCATCGAGCTTGCCACAGCCGGAATAGGGAGTGTTTCACCCAATCCGGCAGTGGGAGCGGTACTTGTGCGTGACGGCAGAATTATTGGCGAGGGGTACCACCGTGAGTATGGTGGGCCGCACGCCGAGACCGACTGCATTCGTGATGCCCGAGCACGAGGGGAGGATCCGCGGGGAGCAGTGATGTACTGTACCCTTGAGCCGTGTTCCTTTCGGAGCCCAACCAAACACAACCCACCCTGCACCGAAAGCGTCATTGAGGCCGGTATCACACGCATGATCATTGCCGCCCGTGACCCCAACCCGGCGGTTGCAGGTTGTGGAGTACAGGCGCTACGGACAGCCGGGATTCAGACGTCCTGCGGACTCATGGAGGATCAGGTACTCACCCTCAATGAGTCTTACTTCCTTTCCACAGCACTCAGGCGGCCGCAGGTGCACCTCAAATGGGCGCAGTCGCTGAATGGACGCATTGCGCGCGCCGAGGGTGGCAAAACCCCTATTAGCGGGCCGGACGCACTGCGCCACAGCCACGGCCTGCGCGGCACGGTAGACGCAATCCTGGTGGGGCGAGGCACGGTTGAACTTGATAACCCGAGCCTGACTGCACGCCACGGCGTCAGCCAGGCCAGACAACCCCTGCGAGTTGTGCTTGACCCGAGTCTACGGACGCCTGTTTCGTCACGGGTATTCCAGGACAAGGCCGCCAGAACCTTGGTGCTCAGCGGCGCGCTGAGCGACGAATCCTTAACCCAGGCTGCCGAGCTTGAGCGGATTGGCGTTGAGGTGGTACAGGTGCCGGTTCAAGAAGAAGGTGGATTCAATGCGGCGGACATACTTGACGCACTGTATGAACGCGGCATTCGCTCGGTTCTTGTTGAGGGCGGATCGGTGACACACACCGGTTTCCTGGCCGCCGGACTCTGGGACCGCCTTACTGTATACATCGGCCCCACAATGCTTGAGGGCCATGTGCTTGCCCCGGATGCGCCAGGCTCCACCAAGGCAGTTGTTGAGCAGGAGGTCGATGTACTTGGCGACACGGTGGCAATTACAGGTATGAACCCGAGCACGCGTCAGGTGCTGAACGGACTGAAATGGGCAACCGCACCACAGCCGCAGACGGCCGGTTGTGCGCTGCCACAGGAGGAAGCGCATGTTCACCGGACTAGTTCTTGAGGTCGGAACGGTAGCTCGGCTCAGTCCGGGTGCAGGCAAGGCAGAGATTGAGGTGAACGCTCCCAAACTCTCCCCGCAGTTCGTGGTGGGTGACTCGGTTGCAGTAAACGGAGCATGCCAGACGGTGGTGGCGGTCGGCAAGCACTCCTTCACGGTGGAGGCCCTGGCCGAAACCTTAAGGAAGACCACGCTCGGCTCCCTGCGAACAGGTTCGCGAGTGAACCTGGAACCGGCGGTCACTTCAGCTACGCCCCTGGGTGGACACCTGGTACAGGGCCACGTCAACGACACGGCCCGGGTTGCGTCGGTGCGTCGGGACCAGGAGAATAGCTACTTCACCATTGAGGTCAGCGAGTCCGCTGCGCGCTACTGCGTGGCCGAGGGTTCCATTTGCATAGACGGAGTCAGCCTGACGGTTGCCCAACTCCAGGGCCGCCTGGTAACGGTGAATATCATTCCTCATACCTGGGATGCCTCAATAACGGTCTTGCCGGA
>SLAA01000170.1 GCA_007127105.1 Spirochaetales bacterium
AGACGAAGTCTTTTAAGAACTCACGAGCGTCTTCACGGTTTCGGTGCTGCATGAGACGCTGTACTGCTTCAGTCAGGGGGTGTGTTGAGCCGGAATCGGAGTCCGCTCGTTGCATGAGATCATTGAGCGCGGACGGTCGTACCTGGGGTAGCCCAAGCAGTTCTCTCATCTCGTTGGTTTTCTCGTTATCAAGGTGGAGGGTACGAACGACGGCCTCCAGCATTTCTGCATTGCTGCGAATCTCATCGGTCAAGGCCTCCTCACGCGACCTTCGTGCCTGATCAAGGCCGTCTATCCGGGCAAGGATAAAGGCAGCTCCTGCGACCAAGGCTGCGAGTTGCAGCACAAGGACGGCGAGCAAGAGAAGGTTTGTATGCGAAAAACGTCTAGTCATAGAGAATTACTCCACTAGTGGCGGAAGCTGCGTTGTCCTGTAAATACCATGGTTGCGTTGTACTCATTACATGCCTCTATACTCTCATAGTCACGCAGGGAGCCGCCCGGCTGCACCACGCCGACTACGCCTTCTCGTAAACCCACCTCAATACCGTCGCGAAATGGAAAGAAGGCGTCAGAAACCATGACCGACCCACGTAATCCACCGTTTGTTTCTGTATTGAGCCGGTCCAGTTCCTTGCGTTCCTCAGGATCCTTGAGTTCGCTCAACGGTTTACCAAACAGCGTGCGTGCAAGGCGCTCTGCGTTGCGCTTGTAGGCCTTGTCACGCGCAATCTCGGCTACGCCAACACGGTCTTGCTCGCCGGTGCCTATACCAACCGTTACGCCGTCTTTTACGTACAGTACCGAGTTACTGGTCACACCCGACTCAACGAGCCACCCGAAAAGTAAATCCTTGTACTCGTGCTCGCTTGGGCTTCGCTGAACCTCATAGGTTTTGCCCTGAAACTCACAGCGCGCGGGTAGGAAGTGCTCCGGGGCGGTCACGGATGACACATAACTCCACTGGAGAATCATGCCGCCATCCATGAGGCTCTTTGCGTCCAGCACACGCCGGGGCATCCAGTCGGCGAGTCGTTCCATGTTTGCTATGCGAAGTACCCGCAGATTCTTGCGTTTTGCAAGGATATCCAGCACTCCCGGGGCATAGTCCGGGGCAACCACGACTTCCGAGTAGGACTCCATAATGGCCTCGGCGCTGGCCTGGTCTAGCTCCCTGTTTACTGCGACCGTACCACCAAATGCGGCGACTGCGTCGGCGAGGTAGGCCTTGCGGTATGCGCTTTCCAGGCTGTCTGAGACTGCAACACCACACGGATTATTATGCTTCACAATAACCACCGCGGGTTCAGTCTGCAGGTAGCGCAGAATACCAAGCGCACTGTCTGCATCGGTGATATTGATTTTCCCTGGGTGTTTTCCAGACTGCAGCAGTTCAACATCTGATACGAGGTGTCTCCCGTCGCTCAAGCACTCGACCTCACCTAAACAGAGGTTGCCGTTTATGAGTTTGTAGAGCGCCGCAGGTTGGTCTGGATTCTCCCCGTAACGTAGACCCTTTCGTTCACCGTCAATGTTCCATTCAACCTTCTCATAGACGAGGGTCTGTCGCTCGGTGCCGTCAATGAAAGAGAGTTCCATTTGTCCCGGGAAGGTATCTGGTAGGATTCGACTATATGCTGAACGTAAGTCAGACATTACTGCTCCTCAGGGTTGCTTAGTTGATACGCGCGAGCTATGTCGCCGGAACCTTGCCTGGCGAGATATGAAGCAATTGCGGCGTCATAGGCCGCGGTGTGGGCAAATACTTTGCGGGCGAGCATGAAACGGTCCTGCAAAGTGGTGGTACCGTGCCCTTCCTTGAGCACGGCCAGAAAACCTTGGTAGTCTGCCGGTTCACACAGCGCGGCAACACGCAGGTAGTTCTTGGCAGCCGCACGCAGCATACACGGCCCACCAATATCTATCTGTCCGCGGGCATGTTCACTGCTGATATCTGCATCTGCCACGGTCTTCTCGAAAGGATACAAGTTGACCACCACCAGATCCAGGCGTTCGGCGCCGGTTGAACTAAGGTCACGCGCATGCGCCTGGTTAAAGCTCTCCGCAAGGAGTCCCAGGTAGATTTTGTGGTCAAGCGTTTTCACCAGTCCACCCTGCATTTCAGGATGTCCGGTGTAGTCGCTGACCTGCTTCAGGTTCTTCTCATACCCAGATCCAATGATCTCTGCAGTTCGGGAAAATGTGCCTCCGGTTGAGTACATGACGATGTCGGGGTTTACGGCCAACAGGCCCTGTATGAGAAGATCCAGACCGGTTTTGTCGGCGGTACTTATGAGAGCTCGCTGGAGGCGTACCTTGTCTTCTGCTTGGGAAACTACGTTAATCATGTATACGTTCCTTGCCTGGCTTAATGGTTGGTTTGGCCGCTACCTGGTCCCTTTTGCGTTCCAGATATGCAAAGGCGTCGTGACTGTGAATACTCTCGTTGTTCTCGGCCTCTACACTAAACCAGGGAAACTCATAGCGATTCTCAATGCCAAGGCATACATCGCGAACAAGATCCTCCACAAATGCGGGGTTATCGTAGGCACGTTCGGTAACGTAACGCTCATCCTCGCGTTTGAGCAAGGTGTAGATGCCGCAGGAGGCAGCGTTCTCCACAATTTCTATCACGTCTTCAATCCAGAAAAAGGGCCCGAGCTCAAGTTTCAGGCCAACGCGGCCGCGCTGGTTATGTGCGCCACGCGCGGATATCTCTTTGGAACAGGGGCACAAGGTCGTTACGGGTACATCGACCCCTACGACAAAGTGGCGATTAGTCGCTGAAACCTCGCCGGTGAAACTGCAGTCGTAATACAAGAGGCTCGGAAGCCCACTGACCGGAGCTTTTTTTTCCATGTAGTAGGGAAAACGGAGTTCACAGTAGGCGCGCTCGGCCTCAAGACTCACCCGAACTTCCTCAAGCATGTCAAGGAAATGGGGCATTTCAACCTGTTTGTAGTGAGCGTGAAAGACCTCAACGAAGCGACTCATGTGCGTTCCCTTGTAATGATGCGGCAGGTCTACCAGCAGGTCTACGGTCGCGACGCTACTTTGGCGACCGGCATTTTTGTCCAGAACAGACACCGGATAGCGTAAACGCCGAATGCCTACCTTTTGTATAGGAATGTTGCGAGAGTCTTCGCGACTTTGTACATCTACCATCGGCAGAGTTTAGCATGAGTTGTGTATGATGTTTAACGGGTATGAGCGCGTTTTTTCCGCGGGTTTTGGGGCGCATCCGGCGCCAGCTCACACCCTTTCGGCCGACTCCACCGTGTTAAATAGCAACATGGTAATGGTCATGGGCCCTACACCACCAGGGACCGGCGTAATTGCGCCAGCAACCTCCAGAGCTTCCTCATACATGACGTCGCCCTGCAGGCGGTAACCCTTGCTTGTGTCGGGCGCGTCAACTCTATTGACTCCGACATCAATCACCACCGCACCGGGCTTAATCATGTCGCCGGTCACCATTCCGGGGCTGCCAGCAGCTGCAATGAGGATATCCGCACGGCGGG
>SLAA01000139.1 GCA_007127105.1 Spirochaetales bacterium
TCGTCAAGTGCGGCGCCCACAACCAGCATCTCTATGGTTGTCGCCTGCATGCGGGTAGAACCCGAGAGAGCCATGGGGCCGGTGCAAAGATCCAGGCAGGTGACCTCCGGGTGCTCAATGAGTTCACGTGAGCGTTCAATATGGGTACAAAGGAGCTCGGTAGGATTGTTGTAGACAAAGAACACGCGGGCCTTGCTGTTGACGGCCTCCCAGGCGGTTCCAATAACCGAGGATGTCTCGCCGCCCTCAGAAATTGCCACACACAGGTCACCCGGCCCTATTCCTACATCGCGCAGCTGCCGCGCCCCAAAGGACTGATAGTCCTCAAAGCTCTCAACCGACTTCACCAGCGCACGGTCGCCCCCGGTAATAATACCGGCAGCACGGTCCGCCTGTGCGCGGCACTCGCCAGCTGCTTCCGGGAACCGCTCGGCGGCCGCCAGCCAGCCCCGCCGCCACATGGACTCCAGGATCACCGCCAGCCGCCCGGTTGAGCCACACCCCGAAAAGCGCAACCGCCCCCCGGCGGCCGGAACCAGCAGCATGGCATCACGCAGGCTGCGCCACTGAGGCGAGGCAAGGGCGGCCGCCGCCACCGGCGGCAGGTCACGGTCAACGCCTTGCAGCTGCGATATTCCGGCCACAAGCGCGGTGCGGTCACCGGCTATGACATCACTCAGGTTGCGGGTCTTGGGGTGTGACTGCTCGGTAATGAGCATTCCAAGATGGAACTGCTGCTCGTTCTCTATGAAGTCACGGGCCGCGGCGTGTGCGGCTGGTGAGTGGTCGCTTGGAGCACCGCCGCTTGGAGAAACGTCGCTCATGAAAGCACCCCTGCCTTTTCCAGGCGTTGGAGACGAGCTCCAGTCTTTAGTAGCGCGCGCGGCAGGTGAAAGCAGCCCTTCCATTTTCCACCCTTAAGTCCGTTACTTGGTAAGCCCTCGCGCGTCAAATATCCAAACCACTCGCCGTACTCTGGGTCGGCGAAATGCTCCCAGCTGTAGCTATGCAGGCGCTCAAGCCAATGCTTGTGCTCCTCGGATCCGGTGTATTCGTAGGCCGCCGCAAAGGCATAGATTGCCTCGGCATGCACCCACCACAGTTTCATGTCGGCCTCAAGCTTCTCCGGCGGGAAGCCCTGTGCATCCTGGTAGTAGTACAGCCCCCCATAGCGGCGATCCCAGCCGTGCTCAACCGTCCACAAAAGCGCCTCGGTGGCAGTGTCAATCCAGTCACGTCGGCCAAGTTGGTCGCCAGCCTCCATGATCATCCAGAGCACCTCGCACGCGTGCCCCGGATTAAGCAGACGCCCGTCCATGCAGTCAGGGTGCGTTCCGTTAGGGCCCACCCGTTCAAAGAGGCGCCGCGCCGCGCGGTCCAGGTGAAGATCAAGCACACGCTCGACGTTTGCCGTTATTTCCTGTTCCGGATCAATGTCGATATCGGAGAAGGCCTCGTTGCCCAGCGCAGCCTGCACGACCATGGCCATATTCACGCCAATCATGGGAAGTGCCATGGCATGCAGCGGTCGCCCCCCGGACACCTGCTTGGTGAAGCGGCCCTTGGGGTTCTCCCGCCGTGGCAGAATGCGCCGGTAGGTCTCCAGGGCAACTTCGCGAGCCTGTTCCGAGCTTGGGCCGGGCCTCGCGCCGCCTGCAGCCTCACGGCCGGGGCCCGCCGGGGCCGCACCGCCGTGCTCATACATCGCGGCGGCAGCCGCATACTCGGCCAGCGCCATGGTGGCAAAGCAGTCCGAGAAAATGTTGTACGCCGCAACCAGAGGCCGTCCGTTACGGCGAAGTGAGAAGTACCAGTCCTTGTTCTCGTCCCTCCCGTGCTTTAGAAGAAACCCGGCACCAAGCTGGGCTACCTGCAACCACTCGGGACGCTGCGCCACCACCCGGTACAGGAAGGAGAACATCCAAACCTGCCGCGCCTGCAGCCAGATAAACTTGTCGGTATCAAAGACCCGGCCGTCCCGCGTGAGGCAGGTGAAGTAGCCGCCGACCTCACGGTCCAGCGAGTACTGCTCCCAAAAGGGAAGCACGTCATGAAAAAGCGCGTCGGTGTAGGTACGTGAGGCAAGCGGCGGCGCCTCACCGGCAGGCGGTACGCGCGAGTCGTGTACAGAGTCCTGTACAGAGTCGTGGGGTGTCATTTGAGAGCTCCGGCGGTCATGCCTTTAATGAAGTACTTGGACATAAACAGATACATAATGAGCATAGGTAAAATGGCTATGGAGAGTGCGGTGAACACCAATGCCCAGTTAATTTGAAACTGTCCAAAAAAGGTGCTCATTCCCAGCGGCAGGGTCTTGAGTCGGTCACGTTGAATAAACACCAGCGGGAAAAAGAAGTCGTTCCAGATTGGCACCATGTTGTAAATGGTAACCAGCGCAATAGAGGGCGCCGAGAGCGGCATAATGACTCGCCGGTAAATGCTAAAGTCGTTGCACCCGTCGATGCGGGCCGCGTCCTCCAGGTCGCGCGGAATTGTCCGCATAAACCCGGCAAGAATAAACACCGTAGAGGGAATGCCCATGGCCGCAAAAACAAAGATCAAAGACAGGTGCGTGTTCATGAGGCCCAGATTACGGACAATGAGAAACAAGGGAATGATCGCGGCCTTCAGCGGCAGCATTATTCCGGACAGGAACAACAGGTACACCAGGGTGCTGAGACGATATTTGTAGCGTGACACTCCAAAGGCCGCCATGGAGCCAAAGAGAATGACAATTGCCATTGAGGTGGCAGTAACCGTGACGCTGTTCAGGAAGTACCGGGAGAACCCACCTTCAAACCAGACCTGTCGGTAGTTGTCCCAGCTAAAGGCGGTAGGAAGACTGAAAGGATCCTGAAAGATTTCACGTGTTGTCTTGAAGGACGAGGCAAACATGTTAAAGAGCGGGTATAAAATGAGCAGCACATACACACACATCAAGGCGAAGAACAGGAAATACACCGCAAGCTTGAGGGGTGGTGTGCTTTTGAGTTTAATGTCAAAGGTCATAGCTCGGTCTCCCTTCCGCGGAAGTACAGAATGGCCAGGGCCGAGGAAGCAAAGGTAAGCAGGTAGATGATAACCCCAATGGCCGATCCCACCCCAATGAGGGGGAGTCCGGTATCGACCCCTCCAAAGGCGGTGCGGTAAAAGAGCGTTCCCAATGTATCGGTGGAGTAATAGGGGCCACCAGAGAGGCCGGTCATGGTGTAGATCTGCTCAAAGACATTGAGGCTGCCTATCATGGTGAGCACGGTAATGATCATGATTGCGGGGATAACGAGCGGCACAATAACTTGAAAGAACACCCGAGTTTCGGAGGCTCCATCAAGGTAGGCCGCCTCAAGGCAGTCCTGCGGGACATTGTTGATGGCGGCATAGAACACCAGCGTCGGAAAGCCAAGCCAGCGCCAGATATTCACGGCTATAATCACATAGGTCGCAATAGCCTGCTCACCCAGCCAAGGCCGGGCCCAGGAACCCAGTCCTGCCTGGAGGAGAAACTGGTTCACAAGTCCGGTACCAGGCGTCAGGTAAAGACGCCAGAGAAACCCAACCGCGACAATAGAAAAGAGCACCGGCACAAAGAACACCCGTTGAAACACCGGTGAGCCAGGAATGCGTCTGCTCAAGAAGTAGCCAAAGAGCAGTCCAAGCGTGTTCTGCACGAGCATGGTGGTCGTGAACCATTTCACATTGTTGCCGAGCGCGTTGAAGAACCGTTCGCTAAAAGGATACTGGAAAAAGATTCGTCGGAAGTTCTCCAGCCCGGCGAACTCCAGCCGAGCCATACCGCGCCAGAAATATAAACTGTTGAACAGCGACATGAAGAGCGGGAGGATAATGAAGATCGCCACAATGGCCAGCCCCGGAGTCACAAAAAAGGCGATCCAGGCGTTTCGCGACAACGAGCGTTGATTCATGAATCCTCCTTGGACGTGCCTGGGTACGGCGGGTCGGTGCCTCAAGGCACCGACCCAACCAAACTACACGAAAACAAAGCCTGACTAACTGTACCTTAGCTGCATTATTGCCCCGGTGTGAACCAGGTCTCAATGCCCCGCTGTACCTGGCGAGTGACCTCGGCCGCGTCAATTGTTCCGGCCATCATGCCCTCAAGACCAGACTGCAGGAGCGAGGACCCGGTGGGCTGCTCGTAACGGAAACCAACCAGTTGAATATACGGAGTTGAGTTCTCGTTCAGCTCAAGAATTCTCTGCAGGTATGGGTCATCACTTGTCACGCCTGGGATATCGGACTGGAGTTTGAGCTCATCTGCAAAGAACTGCCCCGTCTCCTGTGACGCGAGAAACTCAAGGAACTTTAGCGCTTCCTCTGGGTGCCGGGTTGTTGCCGATGCACCAAAGGAACCGTCGGCATAGGAAGAAACGTAGCGGGTGTCCCCCCGGTTCTCAACCGGCCCGGCAAAAACACCGAACTCAAGATCGGGATTCTGGGAGTTGAAGTATGCGGCCTCCCAACTACCACCAATGAAGTGTCCAGCCATTTCATTTATGAAACCCATCTGCATACCCACATAGTTCACACCGGTGAAACCGTCTGGCATATACGGACGCAGCTCCAGCAGCTTGGCAAGCGAGCGCCGGTAGGCCTCGTCGGTGAACTTGGCCTCGCCGCTCATAATGGCGTCAAAGAACTCATTGGCACCGTAGAAGTTCGGACTTATTACGCCATGCATAACCTCAAGCGTCCAGCCCTCGGCAGACCCGTTGGCCAGCGGTGTAATGCCTGCATCCTTCATAACCTCCAGGTTGCTGAGAAACTCGTCCCAGGTTTCTGGAATTTCAAGTCCAAGCTCGTTGTACATACGCGAGTTGTAGTAAATGACCAGAGTCTGGCTTGCAAAAGGAACGCCGTAAATGTTGCCGTCGCTAACCGAGGTGACCGCGCGCAGCGTGTCCTCATCAAAGCGGTTACGCAGCGGCAGCTTGTCGTCCAGTCGCATGAGAAAGCCGGGTGCTGCATACTGTTCAAGCCCACCATAAGCACGCAAATGGATAATATCCGGAGCATTACCACCCTGTACCGCGGCCGAGAGTACCGTGTTGTACTCGGTAGCCTGATATGGAGTGAAGTTCACCCGGATTCCCGGGTTCTCCGCCTCAAAACGTCTGATCAGCTCGTTGTACTCAGCGACATCCTCGACGCGCCAGGACCAAAAGTCCAGTTCAACGCCGTCACGGGCCGCACGTTCGGCCCCACCACCGGCCATTGCAAGCGGCGCAATTAAGGCGAGCATCACGATGATCGAGATCATCAGCTTTTTCATAACTCCTCCCTTTTTCGGGTCTCAAGACCCAATGCTTCTACTTCAAGCTGCCTTCGGCAACTCGTTTTACTCCCTGTGTCCACGTTCCGGCCGCGGCGGCCGATCCAATTACTCCGGCTTGAGGCCCAAGTTCTCCCGGCTGTATTCGTGTTCGTTCATACAGCTCAGGCGGAAGCAAGGCCCGCAATGGCTGCTCCAACGCGGGTAGAATAAGTTCTGAGGCATTCATGACACCACCGCCAAGGACGACCACCTCAGCTCCTACGCTCACCACCAACAGAGCAACCGCATGTGCAAGAGCCACACACGACTCCTGATGCACCAGCATGGCCAGGGCGTCGGCCTCTGCCACACCCCGGTAGATTCTTTCTGCCTCAAGTGCGGGATAGGTGCCCTGAAGTAACTCACGGCGCAGCGGGCCGTCGAGTCCACCAGCCTCACGTCTTGCAAGCTCATGGGCGCGCTCAATCATGCCGGTGGCAGAACAGTAGGCCTCAATGCAGCCGTGGCGGCCACACCGGCACAGTCTTCCATGTGGGTCTAGAGACAGATGACCAATCTCGCCTGCGGCGCCGTAACGCCCGGAAAGTGGTTGTCCACGCACCACCACGCCAGCACCAATACCGGTACCGACAGCAATGAGCGCCACCGGGTCTGCGCCGCGGCCAGCACCAAAGTGGCTCTCGCCAAATGCCGCCATTGCCACGTCGTTACGCACTACACACGGGCTGCCAAGCAAGGCGCTCAACTCAGCGGCGACATCAAACTCGCCCCAATCCGAAATGTTAACCGCATGCCCATGGAGATAGCCGGAGTCACTCACCATGCCGGGTGCACCTATTCCAATGTGCGCCACATCCCACTCACGCTGTAGCGACTGCACCTGTTTGTGAATCTCAGCGAGAACTGCATCCTTACCGGTGCGTGGTGTCTGCGTTGTGAGCAATCTCAGCACCTCACCATCCTCACGAACAACAGCACTCCGCAGCGAACCACCCCCCAGATCGACCCCAATTGCTACACGCATTCAGGCACCTACCCCTTGCTCCACAAAGGGAAGCACATCGTCCCAGGACACCGTAAAACTGTCTGCGCCTTTGCCGAAACGTGGCATGGCGAACAGCCGTTCAATAAACATGCCAGCAGCTCCAACCGCCACCTCATCCTCGCCGTAGGTGGAACAGCGCAGATCGCAGCTCTCCCGCCGGAATGCCATGTAGCGGTCGGCGAGGGCGGTGTCGAGAAGGTGAAGAATACGAGGGAAGGCGGTCCGCAGCTCTCCGCCAAAATACACCGCAGAGGGATCCAGCACCGATACAATAGGCGAGAGGTTGCACAGCACTTCTTTCAGGAATAGATCAAGCAGCTGTGGGTCTTCATCCAACCGCAGGAGATCCTCGGCCGAAATTCCTAGCTGCGTCATCTCACCGCCCTGCCAGTTTGCGCTGTGAAACTCGCCTGCCGAGTGTGAACTGCCGTACTGCAGTGCACCGCCAGCGACAACCCCCATACCTATTCCCAGATGTCGCGGCGACTTGCGAGCATGAATGAACAACATGTCCCGGACTCCGCCAATGCCTCGCTCGGCATGCAGTTCTCCCCAGGCGCAGCAGTTTGCGTCGTTATCTATGAGCAGGGGCGGAAGGCCCGCCGGTGAGTGGTGGGCAAGCTCGGCGGCAATCTCGGCGGTTAGAGCGTGTATGTCAAAATCACTCACCCCAAGCGAGCGCGAGCGAATGATTCGGCCGAGATGGGGATCTACGTAGCCAGGCACCGCTATACCCATCCCGAGCACCTGATGCCCCTCTATGCGCACCTGCTCCAGCTCTCCCAGAACGATACGCCGGAGTTCCGGAGAGAAGCCGCGCGAGGCGTCGGCCGCGCCACTTTGGCGCCGTACAACCACACCGGCGTTGTCTACCACTACCGACCGATAGCAGTCTGGTTCAATCTCAATTCCTACAGCCAGCAAACGTCGATCAACAAGCTCAAGCGCTACCGGCTTGCGCCCACCGCGTGGAGAAGACGCGCCCGACAGGGTCTCAACGACCAGGCCGGTTCGGATAAGCTCGGCAGTTAAATGAGTTATGGTGGACTTGTCCAGGCCAAGCCGCAGCGAGAGCTCGGTTCGGGTTGTACCCGGATGCTTTCGCAGCTCCCGCAGGACGAGCGCGAGGTTGGCGCTACGCTGGAAGGGCTGATTGCCCACCCTCATGAGAGCGCCTCGGCTTTCTTACGCAGCTCACGTGAGTGGCTGGCAAACTCGTCTGCCGACATCTCCTTGAGATACACAAAGCCGCGAGTAGCACGGATGAGCGCACTCGGATGCTCGTAAAAGTACTCCCTTCCAAGGCAACAGCTGAGTTGGTCGTACTGCTCTACCTGGATCTTCTGCGCCAACTCCGAGAACGGTCCATCATGTTCATAACTGGGAAATGAAGCGTCCTTTTGAGACAGATAGGTTGTCATAAAGGAGTGGTGTTGCAGCGTCATCATGTTGAGTGAGACCGGCACAAAGACATTAGCAGCTGAAGGATGAAAGCGATACCAGATATTTCGATATCCGATCACGTTCACATCACTTCGGCCCGACTCCTCCCTGTACATGCGCAAAGCCTCAGAAATGGCCTGCATAACTTTGTAGTGGGTGTCGGGGCCGCTGGCCTCGGGGTCAAAGGCAACCGTGACAACATCGGGCCTGACGCGCTCCATAAGTTGCTTTACCGGCTCGGCGTCACGACTTACTGTCGGCTCCTCGGTGAAGATCTCACCCTGGTAGAACCCCAGCCGCAGGTTTTCCACCGAGTCCTGATCCCACCCAAAGTAACCCCAGAGGCAGGCAGACTCCCACTCACGACACATACCCTTCAGCTGTTGAATGTAGGGCAGGTCTTTCTTACCGGGATACTGCGTCTCAAAGTAGTTGAGCAGCTCATGCAGGCGTTGAATGATTTCCTCAATCTCGGTTTCCTCAAAGACCTGTACCAGGGTCCTGTAGAAGCGCCGCACCGTGCCGTTCTCCTGCATCGCCAGCGAGTTGGCTGCAAGCCCGTCAAGATAGCGCCATACGTCGTGGTCACGATACCGCGCATCCGCAAAATATCCGTCAGCCGACAGTTGTTCAAACTCGGCTCGGTTTTCCTTGAGGTTGCGCATCAGCGCACGACACAGTCCCAACACATAGCGGTTGGTAACCGCAGTAAAGCCACTCGTCATGGTAGCAAAATGATGATAGTTCGAGTGCTCACGAATATTGCGAACAACGCTCGGAAGGTAGCCGAGCATGATGTCGTCATGATGCGGCTCGGTATGCAGGAAGCGAGTATGCACCGCCACCTCCATGCCTCGTTCAATCTTTTCCTTCATGCGGTCGGCCACTCCAGCGCCCAGTTCACGCGGATCTGCGCCGGTCTTGCGGAGGAGCAGTTTTGCAAAGGCGTCGTTCTTGTAGTCGTCGGCAGTTAAGTCCACAATTCGCTTGCGTTGATTGAGGGCAAGATCAATGACTATGCGGTCGATGTCCTGCTCATGCACCTCTTCCTGCTCACGGAAGCTGAGAACATTACGGTGCTTCAAACGCACCGCAGCACCCTCTGTGAGGTAGAACCGTGCATTCTTGAGTTGGTGAAGAGCGGTCGCCGGGTAGCGAACATCGCGTGGGTGCTCAATGGACTTCGCTACGATATCGGCCTTGCTCTCACCCGCTGCCATAATAACGGCACAGCAGTTTGGATTGTGGGTGATGGTGCCCAGGCCAATGGTAATGACCAGGCGCTCACGGGCAACCTCTATTCCGCCCAGGTCCGCAGCGGCTGCCGCCTGTGTTTCGTAGTTCACCTCGGTGAGCCGTGTTGCCGAGTACGGGCTTGAGCCACGCACGTTGAAACCGATGTGTCCGTCGGGCCCGATCCCGCCCAGGAAGAAACCAATACCCCCCATCTCGCGAATGCGATCCTCGTACTCAATACACCACTGGTCTATGCGGGCAATTGCATCTTGTTGTGCCTGCTCGGTCCTGCCCTTTGCTGGCCGGTAACGCAGGCTCAGGTCCACATGGCCGTCAGCCCAGAACTCTTCAAGCCCCACCCCCTCGACCGGCAGTCCAATCTCTTCACCGTCTATAAGCAATGCGTTTTCGGGCTTAATTCCAAAGGCTTCCAGGTAGTACTTGCGAATGTAATAGAGAAAGCTATTCCGGTGACGGGGATTAATGGGGTAGAACTCGTCAATCTGCACGAAGCGCAGGCCCGTGGTATGCGGGAAAACTGCTGGATCTATGCCCACCGACTCCAGCTCGGCAACGGTGTTTGGTTCGTTCCAGGTATCCTGAAAACGGTGAAGCTCCTTAATGAAGAACTCCGGAGTCCTACCGGTTGGCAAGGAGACGACGCCGGCAGGGTTCTTCTGCACCCATTCAATAAAGCGCAGAGCTGTCAATGTGCCTAAGGCGGGAAAGTTGTCAACGACCACTACGCCTATGTGTTCGTGCTCGCCGTACTGGAGCTTACGCCCGGAACGCTCCAAGGCTGCCTTCTCTACCTGCGACATTCATTGACTCCTTGACGTCTGCTTAGCGCTCAACCAGCCGGTTAGTTGCTTGCATCAACCAACCTACTACCAGTATGGGCCCAGGTCTTTGAATCGTCAAGGAAAAATGTTCTGCTGATGGGCTTTGTGGTTCGTGGAGCGAGTGTGAGACCGACTCAGACCCGACCGAGCTCAACGCGCCCGCCGTAGGTACGCCTGAGGTTTTCCTCGGTAAAGACCTCGGCAACCGGCCCCTGGGCGACTACCCGCACATTCAGCATGGTTATGAGGTCGAAGTAGCGTTCCACGGTTTGCAGGTCATGATGCACCACAATGACGGTCTTGCCACGGGAGCGCATCTCGCGCAGGATCTCAACTATTGCGTGCTCGGTGCGAGCATCTACGCCTTGGAACGGCTCGTCCATAAGGTAGATGTCGGCCTCCTGCACCAGGGCTCGTGCCAGGAAACACCGTTGTTGCTGGCCGCCCGAGAGTTCGCTTATCTGGCGCTTGAGGTAGTCCTGCATGCCTACGCGCTCAAGAGCCATGTGCGCCGCATCTCGTTCTGCCGGTCCTGGTCGGCGAAACCAGCCCAGTGAGCCATAGGTACCCATAAGCACCACATCGAATACGGTAGTAGGAAAGTCCCAGTCCACACTCGTGCGTTGCGGAACATAGCCCACACGCCGACGCTGCTCACGAAAAGGCCGGCCAAACACACGAACACTCCCGGCCGAGGGCTCGACAATTCCCATGATCGCCTTAATGAGCGTGGTCTTCCCCGAACCGTTCGGGCCGATAATTCCCATAATGGTCCCGACAGGCACCGAGACATCGATATCCCAAAGTACCGCGGTCTCCTCGTAAGCGACTGTCAGGTCAGAAATCTGTATGGCGAGTTCTTTAGTGCTGTTCGTATTCATGTTTCTCCAAACCGCCACGGACAATGCCGCACTCACAGACATCGTCCTTATAAAGCAGGGCCTCGCTACAGAGCATTCTCCCGCTCATTGTTGGAATGAGGCCGTCGTCCGCTTCCATGATGTAGCCGTGCTCAAGCCCTTGCCGAATAACTTTCTCCGCGAACTTTGGCTCCCAGCGAACATGCTGGCGCACTCCATCCCGACTACAAGCCGGTGTCACCCGTTCGCCGTCAACATGATGTATGAGATGCATAACCAAGAGCTGCTCGGCAAAGGTGATGCGCCGACGTGCTCGAATGCGCAGCTTAGAAAGCAGGCCTCGCCGTGGCGCAAAGGCCAGGGTCAGCAGGAAAATGACCCCGGTCATCATTGCCATGGTTCCGGATGTGGCGGCGTCAAGATAGTAGGCTATCCAGAAGCCAATCAGGGCACTGAGTACGGCAAAAAGAACGCTGAGCAGCAGCATGCTCTCAAGGCGTTTGCTCAAGAGAAAGGCCGATGCCGCAGGCGCTACCAGCAGCCCCACCACCAGCACCGCGCCGACCGCCTCAAAGGCCCCCACAATGGTAATGGACACCGTGGCCATGAACAAGTAGTACAGCCGCGAACTGCCAAAGCCTACTGAACTCGCATGGTCCGGATCAAAGGTCGTGAGCTTGAGTTCTTTGAAGAAGAGGACGGTGAAAGCCATGTTCACAACGAGAATGACAAGCATGACGTAAAACGCGCGCGGCCCTATTGCGGTAGCGCCAAGATGCAACTGGGTGAGGGCTGCGTAGTTGATGTCCCCGGCCAACACGGTGTTCTCGCTCAGAGGGACGCCGGAGAAGCGGCGGCTTACAATGATCACCCCAATACTGAAGAGGGCCGGGAAGACGACTCCGAGCGGGGCGTCGCCGGCAAAGAGCCGGGTGCGATTCATGGCCTGCACCGCAAACACCAGAAAGAGCCCAAGTACCGCGGGGCCGACAACCAGGAGCGGAGAACGGAAGGCCCCCAGAATCACCAGCGCAATTACAAGCCCGGGGAATACGGCGTGGCTAACCCCTTCGGCAACCATGGACATGCGCCGCAGCACCAAGAAAACGCCGGGTACCGCGCATGCCGCTGCGGTGGTGACGGCAATGAGAATGATGGAGGGAATAAGACTCATACGCCACCTCCCACTGGAAGAGTCGCCTCCGGCGGGCGCAAGTGCTTGCGATTCCTTGCACGGCGCAGGGCGCGCGCAATAACTCCCCTGTGTGGCGCAAAGAACAGGGACAGGAACACAAAGCTGGTTGCCGTCAAGGCAATGACCGGGCCGGTGGGAAGGTTGCGCACCATTGCACTGAGGGTTGCTCCGACGATACCGGATACCAACCCGAACACCGCAGATAGGGCCGCCATGCCGGACAATGACTTGGTCCACTGGCGTGCGGCCGCCGCCGGACAAACCAACAGCGAGACAATGAGAATGACCCCCACGGTCCGAAGCCCAATGACAATAGCAAGCACAATGGTGGCCAGGAGGAGTTGATCCAGTCTGTGCATGGGGTAGCCAATACCGGCGGCAAAGTCGCGGTCAAAGGTATGGAGCTTGAACTCCTTCCAGAACAATAGCGATATACCAATGGCGACCACCGCAAGCACGGCTATGGTTCGGATATCGGCGTTTGTCATGGTAGCGGCCTGGCCAAAGAGGAAGTCACGGAGGCCACGGTGCCCCATGAGCGACATCGACTGAATCATTCGCAGGAGTGCAATTCCTGCGCCAAAGAAAATTGCAACCGCGAGTCCCATTGCAGCGTCGGTCTTAAGCGGCGTAGTGTGCACCACAAGACTGACAAAGGCCATGGCCAGCACGCCCCCGAGAAAAGCCCCCGGAAGCACAAGTTGCATGGCAAGTACGCTGCCACCCAGAACCGTACCCAGCAGGAATGCGGTGGTAATTCCAAACAGCGAAGCGTGGGCAACGATTGCGCCCATCATTGCCTGCTTGCGGAGATAGGCATAACACCCCAGTACTCCCGAGACCGCACCCACCATGGCCGTTCCAAGCGAAACGACACGGAGGGTGTGGTCTGAGAACA
>SLAA01000103.1 GCA_007127105.1 Spirochaetales bacterium
AAGCACAACTTATCATATTAATGACGTTGCGAGATCGGGGTGTATTAATGGTATGTGCCTGTGTATGTCGCAAAAACAAGGAGGAGCGCTATGGTGGGAGGAACACACAGCATGCGGAGATTGATTCTGGGAGTTTTGCTGATTGCGGCGGTTGCTATTTCCGGGGCCTGGGCAGGAGGATCTGGAGAACGGGAGGCGCAGCCTGCCGATGGGTTTGAGCAGTGGCTGCAAGAGGCGCAGCTTGGCGCCTATCAGCCAGCAACGGAAGATTGGGAAGCAATCGCAGAGGCTGCGCGATCGGAGCCGGAGCTGGTTCTCTATACCGAAACAAGTCGCTCTTTCCCAATGCTCGATGCATTTGAGGAAAGGTACGGAATAAAAGTTGAAGCAATTAACCTGCGCGGTACTGAGCTCATTGAGCGTGTGCGTCGTGAGCATGCCTCAGGAATTCGTAACGTCGGCGTGTTGATGGTAGGCAGCGGTGAGGTCGTTTATGACCAGCTGCTTCAGCGTAATGCAGTTGTTAACTATGTTCCGCGTGAGTTGCAAGCTACTATGAGCCCTGGGGCGCAGGAACCGCTCTTGGTGCATCGTTATGCAATTGGCACCTGGTACTACAAGAACGACGCCGATCCCAATACTCCGCCATATGACAACATCTGGGCCTTTACGACGCCTGAGTGGCGAAATCGCGTAGCTTTGAACAGCCCGCTCGCATCCGGGACAACCATGGCCTATTTTATTGGTTTGGCTCACAACGCCGACGAGATGGAGCGGTTGTACGAGGAGCACTTTGGTGAGCCGATTCAGCTGACCGAACGCAATGCTGGTCTTGAGTTCATTAAGCGACTTCTAGAAAACGATGCCCGTGTTGTGCCAGCATTCCGTGATGTTTCGGCAGCGGTTACTCAAGGGCAAGGTTACTTTGCTGGCTTTGGGGCGCACTCGGCCTATGCTGGGGTTGTCCGTGGCGAGTATGACTTCAACCTGGATACCCAGGTTGCTCCTGCGGTGGTGTCCGCACGAATCTTCGCCATTGGCGCAGAAATTGAAGCGCCGAACACTGCCAAGTTGTTGGTTCGTTGGTTCATGTCTCAGGAAGGCGGAGCTCCTTGGTGGGGTGACGACTTCGCAGCGAATCCCGCAGTCCAACAAACCGGTTACATGGAGGAGCTCTCGATGAGCGACTTCAATAAACTCTGGGACAGTCCTTTAGACGTACGGCTTCAGCTACGAGACGAGGTTGCGGATATTTTTCTTCTGTACCAATAACGTTTAGAGTAGTTCACCCTTCATTGAGCGGGGCGAGAGCTATCTCGCCCCGTTGCTATGATTGAATATACTTCCAAGGAGGGCGGCTGGTGTCTCCCGTACGCGAGCTTTCTCACGACAGGCTTTCCAGTTTTGGTAATCGACTCAAGCAACTGGTGTATACACCCGAGGTTGTGCTGGGCTGGTTGTTTCTCATTCTTTTCGCTTACCTGATTGTTGTCCCCCTCGTTTATATCGCGGTCTCGTCCTTCCAGGTGCAGGACGGCGACGCACGTCGTATAGGTGAGGTCGCAGGGAGCTGGACAGGCTTTTACTGGTCTCAAGCACTGACGGGGCGTCTTGGGCAAAGGTTCTTCTGGGAGCCTTTACGCAACACGCTGTTTGTGAGTTTTACCTACACCGCATTGTCAATGACTATCGGTGTCACTATGGCATGGCTGTTGGTAAAGACAAATGTACGACTGCGCAAGTTCATCGGCTCTATCGCGATTATTCCCTACATCCTGCCTTCATGGACCCTGGCTTTAGCGTGGATCACCTTTTTCGGGAATGACCGGGTGGGAATTGGGGCGCCAGGAGTGTTACAGAATATCTTGAGGATTGCTCCGCCGGATTGGTTAGCCTACGGTCCCTTTCCCATAATCATTGTGCTGGCGGTCAATTACTCTGCATACTCCTTTCTGCTTGCCTCTGCGGCTTTTGCTACAATCGATAGCCGCATGGAGGAAGCGGCCCTTCTGCACGGGTCGTCTCAGTGGTTGGTGCTGCGTTCGGTTACGTTGCCGGTCATACTCCCCGCGCTCGGCAGTGCCTTTATTCTCACCTTTGCCAAGGGGCTCGGTACCTTCGGAGTTCCGGCATTTCTGGGCATTCCGGTTCGTTACTTTGTTTTGGCAACCTCGCTCTTTCAGTCCACTGCAATGGGACGCTTTGGGGATGCCTTTGCCTTGACAATTGTCCTGGTAGCCTTGGCGGCAATAACTATTGGGCTAAACAACCGAGTTCTGGGCAAACGTCGGCAGTTCACGACGATGTCGGGAAAAGGGAGTAGCTTCAGTCGCATAGAACTCGGCAAGTTTCGCGGACCTGTTTCCTTTGCTCTCATTGCCTTTACCGTCATTACGGCCTTTGTGCCCATTGTGTTGCTGGTTTGGCAGAGTTTTCAGCTTCGGCTTGGTGACTATTCCTTGAGCAATCTCACAACTGCCTACTGGGTTGGGGAAGTCTACGGCATTCAAGGAATACTCGTTTCTTCGCGAGTGCAGGCAGCTGCCTGGAACACTCTCAGGATTGGCTTGAGCGTTGCCGTAGTCACCGCGGCTATCGGAGTGGTTATTGGATATGTCGTGGTCAAGCGTCGTGGAACAGTCGTCTCCCGTTTGCTTGAGCAGGTGACCTTTATACCCTACGTGGTGCCTGGCATTGCATTCGCGGCAATCTACCTTACGATGTTTGCACAGCCGGTAGGGCCCATCCCCGCGCTCTACGGTACTGTGTGGCTCATTGCCTTGGCGTTTATGATTAACCGACTGCCCTTCTCAACCCGCAGTGGCATTGCCGCCATGGTGCAGATTGGCCGCTCACTTGAAGAGGCTGCCGAACTGCATGGGGCTGGCTTCACGACGCGTCTGTCGCGCATTTTGTTTCCGCTCTCGAAACGAGGCTTTCTCACCGGCTTCATTCTTTCGTTTGTCTCGATCGTCAAGGACCTGAGCTTGGTGATCCTGCTTGTCACACCACAAACTATGCTGCTTACTCCGCTCACCTTTGGTTACGTCGATCTTGGACAACGACAGTTCGCTGATGCAATCGGCGTCATCATTGTCGTGATCGTGCTCGGATGCACTTTTTCGGTGCAGTGGCTTACAAAGACCAATCCGCTGAGCGGTTTCGGAGGAAATGGACAATGAGTCGAATCATACTAGAAAACGTAACCGCACGATTTGGCAACACCACAGCGGTGGATAACCTTTCACTTGAGATTCCGGATGCATCGTTCTTTGGGCTGCTCGGACCAAGTGGCTGCGGCAAGACTACCACAATGCGACTCATCGCGGGTCTTGAGAAGCCAGTGAGTGGACGAATTATCATTGGTGAGCGCGTGGTCAATGATTGCAGCAAGAACATTCATGTGCCCCCGTCGCAACGGAAGCTCGGTATGGTGTTCCAGAATTATGCCTTGTGGCCACACATGACGGTGAAGGACAATATTCTGTTCGGTCTTAAGGTGCGGCACGTG
>SLAA01000017.1 GCA_007127105.1 Spirochaetales bacterium
AGTCTCGCAATTGGTGAGTTACTCCGTATTGCAGAGCAAAGGGGCCTTGAAGACCCACACATTGATCGGGCTCGCGCCCATTTAGCTCGTGAAATGGAACCCAACGACATGATTGCGGGTACCGCTACGGTCTGGGTCAACAAGGGGATTCGAATAGACCGTGGTGTCGGGAGGCCTGACCAGGTTATTGGGAGCGGTTTCTTCATCGACCGGCGTGGATATCTCATAACAAATTATCATGTCATTGCGAGTGAAGTGGATCCTACCTATAGGGGTTTCTCGCGACTCTATGTGCGCTTACCGGGCGCGCCTGAGGAGCGGATACCGGCACGGGTGGTGGGATATGACCGCATTTTTGATGTGGCTCTTCTGAAGGTTGAGGTCGAACCGGAGTACGTGTTTTCGTTGACCGATATTCGGGAGCTGCGCCCAGGATCACCCATTTTTGCAATTGGCTCTCCGGGTGGACTCTACAACACTATTACCTCCGGCATTATATCTGCAGGTGGGCGACGTTTCCTTCAGATGGGAGATGCGCTCCAGGTTGATGCGCCTGTTAATCCCGGTAACTCCGGAGGGCCACTGATCGCTCCGAACGGTGACCTTATTGGCGTTGTGTTTGCAGGCATTCCGCAGTTTGAAGGTATTAATTTTGCCATCCCATCATTCTGGGTGCAGTACTTCCTTCCGCAGCTTTTTGATGAGGGTGAGGTTCGACACCCATGGATGGGCGTCGCGGTGCAGGAGACCCGCCGAGGGTTTGAGGTTATGTACGTGGCTCGGCACAGCCCTGCTGACCAGGCCGGGTTGAGGGCGGGTGACCTCATTACCGAAATAGAGGGCCGTTCGCTGCGCAAGATTAGCGAGGGTCAAAGCGCCTTGTTATCGATGGGGCCGGGGGAGCTGATTCGCGTCTCGCTGCGGAGGGACGATGAAACTCAGGAACGGCTTCTTGTTCTAGAAAACAGGCCGTTCAGCCCGCTAGAGGACGCCTTTGAGTTCTCGCCAGCCCATGAGCTGTTTCCGGCTCTCTTCGGCATGGAGGCACGTGAGGTGGGGCGTTTGCCCTGGCAAAGCAACTACGTAGTCAGTCATGTCTATCCTGGCAGCATAGCAGATGAAACCGGCCTCTCGGCTAACGACCCGTTTTCTTTGCGAAATTTCGATGTAGATACCGAATACCGAGTGGCGTTCTTGCAGATTATTGTACGCAAACGAAAGGCAGGCTTTCTTGAGAGTGGAGTACAGCTTGCCACACTCCTGGAGATCGATAATTTCTTGTGAGCGATTACTCACTTCTGTTTCTTTTTCCATTTTGCGGTTATACTACGAGTCAGGAAATCTATGAGTGAGAATATCAAAGTGCTAAGCCCGGAGGGCGTGGTAGGCATTGAATCCTGTAACGAACTGCGCGTGCAGCTGCTGCAGGCTTTTGATACCGCGGACCCTGTCGTACTCAACTTCGCGCATATTGAGCGTATAGACCTCACTTTCGTTCAACTCCTCTACGCCGGGGTTCGAGAGGCTCGCCTGCGCGGGATAGGATTTCGGTTCAATGGAGACCTGTCCAAGGAAGTCGGCGAGTACCTGGTAACTGGCGGCTTCTGCAAGGAAGTCCCTTCCCAGGCTCGCGAGCTTGAGAACAATCTTGTAGAGCTACAGGACAAGTAAAAAATGCTGGACAAATTTCAAGACAGTTTCCGTGAAGAGGCCTACGAGCTGTTGAATGACCTTGAGCGAATTCTGCTCAACCTTGAGGATCATCCCGAAAGCCACGAGGATATTTCGGCCGTCTTTCGCGTCATGCATACCGTTAAGGGTTCGGCCGGAATGTTTGGGTTCGCCGAGGTTGCACGGTTTGCGCATGAGGTAGAGTCTACTCTGGACGCCGTGCGTAACGGCAAGATTCCGGTCACACCTCAACTCGTGAGCCTTACGCTAGATGCACGCGATCATATTCGCGAAATGCTTCAGGAACCCGCCTCTGCGGGCTCCAAGTTCACCGCAATCTCGGACGAACTCATTGAACGTTTCCGCAACCACGTTGCACCGGTAGATGCGCCCGGCAGCTCGACAGTACAGGCGCCAGAACTGTCGCTACAGGAACTCACCGGAGAGCAGGAGGAAGCAACACACCAACAGGGCGTATCCCAAGTGGACACACCCCATGCTGACTCCTCACAAGCTCAGGGGGTATTAAGTGTGAATGGAGGGCTCGGTGAGACCAAGGATCATGTCCATCCGGTGACCTACCGCATTTCATTCAAACCCGGAGAGAGCATTTTCCTCAACGGAACGAATCCGGTTCTGCTTTTGGATGAACTGGCCGAGATGGGCGAACTGAGCGCTATAGCCTATACCGAAGCCATTCAACCTTTGGCCCGGCTCGAGCCGGAGAACTGTTACGTTGCCTGGGACTTGCTGCTTACGACCAAAAAAGGACGTACCGCCGTTCGCGATGTTTTCATGTTTGTTGAGGACGACAGTGAATTATCAGTAGAGATCATTGATGAGCCGGAAGGCGACGAACACGATCCCGAGTATCGCCGGTTAGGACAGATACTCGTTGACCGAGGCTTTGTTGAAGCGGGAAAGATTGAGTCCGTTGCGGTGCGTCAACAACGGCTCGGTGAAATGCTGGTTGAGGATGGGGTTGATCCGCGTCGTATTGAAGCCGCATTGGTTGAACAGGAACATGTTGAGCGCTCTCGGAAGAAACTGCAGAACGAACTCAGCTCGGCCAGTGTGCGGGTCAGCAGCGAAAAGCTTGATGACCTTGTGGACTTAGTTGGAGAGCTCGTGACCTTGCAGGCTCGTCTTACCCAAACGGCTGTGCATGTTGGGCACTCTGGCCTAACCTTGATATCTGAGAGTTTTGACCGGCTTGCTACTGAGTTGCGTGACAACACCATGAGTTTGCGAATGGTTCCTATAGGCACTACGTTTAGCAAGTTCAAACGGCTGGTGCGAGATCTTTCGCATGAACTGGGCAAACAGGTAGAGATCGAGACTGTTGGCGCCGAAACTGAACTCGATAAGTCAGTAATTGACAGACTCAACGACCCACTGGTCCACCTCATTCGCAACTCTATGGATCATGGTATTGAGAAGCCAGCTGACCGGGCTGCAGCAGCCAAGCCGATCGAGGCCAAGATTCTTCTCAAAGCCGAGCACTCCGGCGCAACTGTTGTGGTCACGGTCGAGGATGATGGCGCCGGTCTAAACCGAGAGCGAATTCGAGCTCGCGCGGAACAACGTGGAATCATTGCGCCGGGGCAGGAACTCACACTCCGATATCGACGAGTTGCTCTTTGCCCCGGGTTTCAGCACATCTGAGAACGTAACGAGCGTTTCTGGTCGGGGCGTCGGTATGGATGTTGTGCGGCGCGAGATTGAAGGGCTGGGCGGCACGGTGGCCATTCATAGTACTCCTGGTAAGGGTACAAGTATACAACTCGTTATTCCACTTACCCTTGCGATTATCGAAGGGCTTTTGGTGCGGGTTGGGGAGGCAAGTTACGTCTTCCCTCTATCTGCTGTAGGGGAGTGTATCGAGTTCAGTCATCAGGAGCGCCTGAATAACGGGAAGCGCCATTTTGTGGCCAACCGGGGAGAGGTGCTGCCCTACCTGGTACTGCGTGATGTCTTTAGTGTTTCTGGTAATGAGCCGGAGATTGAGCAGATTGTCGTGGTCAGTTCACAGGGCGAAGATATCGGTTTTGTGGTGGATGAAGTCATAGGTGATCACCAAACCGTCATTAAGAATCTTGGACGCCTGTATCGTCATATTGAGGGAATATCTGGGGCCACCATTTTGGGAGATGGCTCTGTCGCCCTCATCCTGGATGTTCAGAAGTTGTGCAGCCTCGCAAAGCGCGAGCATCATCTATCGCACTAGGAGCTCTGTCACCGCACCATGAGTATTACCGAAGAACGAACACCCGCGGAGCGCGCTCCCAAACAGGGTTTGAGCAAACACCAGTTTCAGGAGCTTGCACGGTACATTGAAGGCGAACTGGGCATTCGCATGCCGGACAGCAAGAAGATCATGCTCGAGTCACGTTTACAGAAACGTGTGCGCACCTTGAAGTACTCTGGATTTGAGCAGTATCTCAACTACGTTTTTCGTGATCCGCAAGGGAAAAACGAACTGCTACACATGATCGACGCCGTAACAACCAACAAGACCGACTTCTTCCGCGAAAAGGATCACTTTGACTACATGGCCGAGCGCCTTCTGCCGGAACGTTACCTTAGTTCTGGCTGGGGAACACGGGGTCCCTTGCGAGTTTGGAGTACCGCGAGTTCCAGCGGCGAGGAGCCCTATACTATTGCGATGGTGTTGGAGGATTTCCGCGCATCGCAACGTAACTTTGAGTATGCTATTTTAGCAACGGATCTCTCAACGGCAATGCTGGAACGGGGAAATCGAGCGGTTTACACAATGGATCGGATTGTCCCAATTCCGGACGCCTTGAAGAAGAAGTACCTACTACGGAGCAAGGACCGCGAGCAACAGGTTGTGCGAATAAAGAAAGAGCTGCGTGATCGTGTGCAGTTCCATAGGTTGAACCTCATGGCCGAAGACTTTGGAATTCGGAATGCGTTCGAGATCATCTTCTGTCGCAATGTCATCATTTATTTTGATCGACACAATCAGACCAAGCTTCTGCGAAAACTCTACGACCATCTGGTACCGGGTGGGTATCTCTTTCTCGGCCACAGCGAAACCCTAGCAGGAATGGAGCTACCGCTGTCTTCGGTCGCACCAACGGTTTATAGGAAGCCGGAGTAGAGCAACTCAGAGCTACGGTCACGGCACCAAGAGGGGAGACGGTCAACATGAGCGAAGGAACATTGAAGAAGCCCAACGCTATTAAAGTTATGATTGTGGATGACTCGGCAGTTGTGCGTGAGACGCTGAAAGCGGTGCTGAGCGAGGCCCGTGATATTGAGGTTGTCGCGGTCGCTAGCGACCCACTGGTAGCCGCCGAGAAACTCCGTAGCATTGTTCCCGACGTCATAACACTTGATATTGAGATGCCTCGCATGGACGGATTGAGCTTTCTAAGAAAGCTCATGCAGCAGCATCCCCTGCCCGTAGTCATTTGTTCATCTCAGGCGGGTGAGGGCTCCCAAAATGCGCTCCGTGCGTTGGAGTACGGCGCTATTGATATTATACAGAAGCCCAAGGTTGGCACGAGAAACTTCCTTGAGGAGTCTCGTGTTCAGATTTGTGACGTAGTACGGGCCGCCCATCTGGCTCGGGTGCGAAAGATTGATCCAAAGGCCGAGATTCATACACCTGCTCCAAAACTAACGGCCGATGCCGTGCTTTCAAGGGCCACAAACCACGGTGTGGTTGAGACGACGGAACAGATTGTTGTGGTTGGCGCATCAACCGGAGGAACCGAAGCGCTTCGGTCCTTTTTGGAGGTGCTGCCGGGCGACGCACCAGCAATTGTAATTGTGCAGCACATGCCGGAGAACTTCACGGCCGCATTTGCGAAGCGTCTTGATTCCTTGTGTGCGGTCACCGTTAAGGAAGCTGAGAACAATGACACCGTAGTACAGGGCCGTGCTCTCATTGCACCGGGAAACAAGCATGCACTGCTCAAGCGCAGTGGTGCCCGCTATTATGTTGAGGTGCGTGACGGCCCGCTCGTAAGTAGGCACCGGCCGTCGGTTGATGTGCTTTTTCGCTCGGCAGCTCGTTACGCGGGTAAGAACGCCATAGGAGTGATACTTACCGGCATGGGTGATGATGGCGCACGTGGTATGGCCGAGATGAAGGAAGCTGGTTCCTACAACATTGCCCAGGATGAAGAGAGCTGCATTGTGTTTGGAATGCCGAACGAGGCGATCAAGCGCGGTGGAGTCGATAAAGTGTTGCCATTGAGTGGAATTGCACCGCATGTAATTTCCGTGGTTTCAAAGCGACGATAGGACGGCGTTTTGTCGGAACTAAACGACCTGAGTAGCGATCTGAATGCACGTGAAGAAGCGCTTCGCATCCTCGTTGTTGAGGATGAGCGGCTGGTCGCGGTAGACATAAAACATCGACTCCAAAGATTAGGATACTCGGTAATACGCGTGGTTTCCGACGGCGCTGGTGCTATTTCTGCTACCAGGGAGCTTTCTCCTGGTCTGGTACTGATGGATATTGGTCTACAGGGAAGCATGGACGGGATTGAAGCAGCAAATCAGATTGGGAAGCTTCGCGATGTACCAATTATTTTTGTGACGGCAAACGCCGACGACGAAGTTCTGCAACGAGCACTGAAGGGCAATGCTGTTGGCTACGTTCTCAAACCTTTCCGTGACCGCGAACTCGTGGTCTCAATTGAGATGGCTCTCTACAAGGCCGACGCCGAACGGAAACTTCGCGAAGCGCGTTGGTGGACTGAAAACACGCTTGAGACCATTTCCGAGGGAGTGATTGCGGTCGACCAACTCGGACTGGTCCGATATATGAACTCCTCCGCGGAGCTCCTGACCGGCTGGAGCCGAGACGAGATCCGTGAGAAATCGAGCGACGATATACTTCAGACCGAGGCCTTGGCTGGTGAGACCGAAGATCAGGCCGAGATCCGTGTAGAGGGGAGGGAGCAGATTCATCCGGACTTCCTCGCTCGCCGGGTACAACTCACCACCAAAAGCGGTGCCAGGGTTCCCGTTGAGTTGGTGGAGCGAGTTCTTTACTCACCCGAGGGTGACCCGCGTGGCTTGGTCTATAGTCTCAAAGACATTCGCGAATACTTGCGTTATGAAGGTGAACTTCATGCCTCCCGCGCCGAGGCGATTGAGGCGGCTCGAGCCCGCAGTGAGTTTGTAGCGAACATGAGCCATGAACTCCGCACCCCGCTGAACAGTATCATTGGTATGTCGGAACTTGCGCTTGAAAGGGCTGATTCAGACGACCTTCGTGAATTCTTGGGAATACTGCGGAACTCGGGTGAATCACTCTTGGGCTTAATTAACGGTATTCTGGACTTCTCCAAGATTGAAGCGGGCAAAATGAAGCTGATAGAGCAAGACTTTCAACTGTTGGCGCTGTTTCAAGGGTGTCTGGAGCACATTGCAGTTCAGGCCCACAAGAAGAAAGTGCGGGTGGTTCAGTTCATACCGGTTTCGCTTGCGGGTAAGGTCACAACAGATCAGCAGAAGCTCAAACAAATTCTTCTTAATCTCTTATCAAATGCCGTGAAATTTACCAGTTCCGGCGAAGTTGCGCTAACCGCGCTGCAGGAAGATCCAGAGATTGCCGGAGCAGCGCCCATGCTCCGGATAGAGGTGCGGGATACCGGCGAGGGAATACCGCCCGAAAAGCTTGAGCAGGTATTTGAGGCTTTCACCCAGATTGACGGGTCGGCAACTCGGCACTACGGCGGTACCGGGATTGGACTCGCCATTACCAGGAGCCTGGTAGACCTCCTTCGGGGAACGGTGAGCGTTGAAAGCGAACCGGGGCGTGGTACCAGCTTCATCGTGCGCCTTCCCATCATGCCAGCCGCGTACGAGCTCACACCGCGAGCCGCCTTTTATGGGCGACGTGTCAGTGTATACAGCAACTCCGGGGCCGAGGCTGCCTTCGTGGAAGACTGGTTGCAAAAGGCTGGGCTTGATGTAAAGCTTTTTGAACAGCTGAGCGAGTTTAAAGAGGCAGAGTTAGACGGGGAGGGTTCGGATCTGGTTCTCGGACTAGGACTGCGTGGTGCGGAGCTTGAGGCGATATCCCGTCTCACTGGCAAGAGATCCTCTCTTCCTGCCTTTATCTCGGTTCCAATTGCTGGTGTGACAAATCTAAAGACCTTACAGAAAACGGACTGTGTGCTGAACGAACCGCTTCGCATTGAGTTGCTGCTGCATCGACTGGCGGTGGCACTTTCGGGTGAGCAAGAGGATGTGCCGAGTGAGCATGCCGCCAAGGGAAGCACCAAGGTATACATTGATGATGCAGCCCTTAAGGCTCGGCCAAAGAAGCAGTTGGTTGTGCTGCTCGCCGACGACGATAACATGAATCGATTGGTGAACAGCAAGCTTTTGGAACAGATGGGGCACAAGGTGGTGAAGGCAGAGAACGGCCAGCTTGCGGTAGAGCGTTTGCGGCGGATTGAAGCAGATATTGTTCTCATGGACCTGGAGATGCCGGAACTCGACGGCTTTGCCGCCGCTTCAGCGATTCGCAAAGGCGAGGCTGGCGATCATGTGATGAACATCCCAATTGTTGCAGTTACGGCGCACACTACAGAGAAGGATCGTCGCCGTGTGTTTGCAGAAGGTATGAATGCCATGCTCGTGAAGCCCTTCGCCATGGAGGAGCTTGCGAATGTAATTGCCGAGGTGACCGGAAACAGCGCAGTTCTTGGCGTTGAGAGTCCAATGGCTGTCGCCACGGAACAGAGTCGCTCTGCGGGTACTGCCTTGGACACAACTGACATCCTGCGCTTCGCTGCAGAGCTGTCTTCCTTCGTTGATGAGGCTGCGGCTACAGGTGACGAGCTTGGATTGGACGAGATTGGGCGGCGGAGCATGAGGCTGCGAGGTTCGGCAAAAACGCTGGGTTTGGTCGAGGTCGACAATCTGCTGTTTCGTGCTATTCTGGCATGTAGACGAGATGACAACCCAGGATTAGTTGGAGTGTGGCGTGAGCTTGAAGGAGCATTAGATGAGATTTCTCGTAGTAGAGGATGATTTTGGTAGTAGGCGCTTGCTGCAAACAATGGTTCGGGACATCGGTTCCTGTGATGTAGTTGTTGACGGGGTGGAAGCAATAGATGCCTTTCGATTAGCCTGGGAAGAGAATGACCCTTACGATGTAATATTTCTGGATATCATGATGCCGCGGATGGACGGTCAAGAAGCTTTGCGACGTCTCCGCGAGTTGGAGAAAGAGATGGGTGTGCGTGAACGTGACGCGGTCAAGGTTGTTATGACGACCGCCTTGGAAGACCCAAGGAATGTCATAGAGGCCTACTATAAGGGTGGAGCAACGACCTACCTCGTGAAGCCTATTAACCGAGAGTCGCTGCAGGCCGAACTGACACAACTGGGTATAGTCTCAACCTAATGAGTGGGCGTGGGCGCATTGTTGTTGTCGAGGACGAGAGCATTGTTGCGCTTGATATTGGTCGTCAACTAACGAGCTTTGGGTATGAAGTGTCTGGGACTTTTGCCTCGGCCGAAGAGCTCCTTGCTGAGTTGCCTGAGCTCCAGCCAGATCTTGTACTCCTTGATATTGAACTGGCGGGAGAGATGGATGGACTGGAGGCTGCGGCTCTCATCCGCCATGAACACAGTCTTCCAGTCATTCTCCTTACCGCCTACGCAGATGATAGAACGATAGAACGAGCAAAGGACTCTGACCCCTTTGCCTATATCATCAAGCCCTTTGATGCGCGGGAACTACGTACTCAGGTTTCATTGGCGCTACATCGCCATGATGTCGAGAAAAGACTTGCTGAGCGAGAACGTGAGTTGCGGCGGGCGCAAAAACTGGAACTGGTCGGACGAATTACCGGAGGCGTGGCACACGACTTCAATAATTTGTTGACGGTGATTCTGGGGTACTCGAAACTCATTACCAAGGAAGCCAAGCAAGATCCGCGCAATGAAAGCATTCTCAACAGTATTGAGGGAATTCGAACGGCAGCGCTGAAGTCTGCCGGACTTACGCGACAGCTGCTCGCTTTTAGCCGTAGACAGCCAGCAAAGCCTGTCCCGGTTGAGCTGAATCGTGTCTTTGGTGAGTTACAGCCGATAATGCGTGGGCTTATGAGCGAACGCATTGAGGTTCAGGTTCAGCCGGATGCGAGAGCAGGTGTAGTTGTCATTGATATTGGTCTGATGGAACAGGTGATTATGAATCTTGTGTTGAATGCACGAGACGCAATGCCGGATGGTGGAACACTAACAATTCGCAGTTTTGCGCGGACTATATCGGAACCGCTTGAGTCGTTCGGCGTTACGGTTGAACCGGGTCACTACGGTGTGATATCGGTGGAAGACAGTGGTACCGGTATTCCTAGCGAGCACCTTGAGGAGATATTTGAGCCCTTTTTCACGACCAAAGCGGAAGGCGACGGTGCCGGACTCGGATTATCGACTGTCTATGGGATTGTGAAGCAACTGGGTGGACATTTATTTGTGGAGTCCAGGGTCGGTGAGGGGACGAAGTTCGAGGTGTGCTTTGCCCATACTCCCTTGTCGGCGACTCCTAGCGGAGTGGAGACAGCGTTCGAAGGTGAGCTTAACTGTCCAAAGGGCACCGAAACAGTATTGATTGTTGAGGAAGACCCACCTCTGAGACAACTTATGGCACAGAGCCTTGGGTCACTTGGATATACGATAATCGAGGCCCGGAACGCCGGCGAGGCCCTTCTGTGTGTTGAGAACAAGAATATCTCTCTCGATATCGTACTGCTTGATGTGGTACTGAGTCATGTGTCGGTTGAGTCGTTCATAAGCCGTCTATTGGGTATTCAAGGTGAGCTGCGATTTCTATTGACTGGCACACCCGGCACACCAGGGGTTCCTGAGAAACTTCCATTCCTGCCAAAGCCCTTTGAAATTGAGCGACTCTGCGTCCGGCTGCGCGAGGTGCTTGAGCTTCCCATCTCGTAATGGGAGCGCTTTTGGCAGCGGACCGTTCCGGTTGACTTGCTCGTCGGAGTATTTCAGGCAGTTGGCGTTTTTCCGTGATACTTGCACAGAGTCGCATCCGCATAGTACAACATCTACATATGGATCAATCCCTCATACGCAACTTTTGCATCATCGCTCACATTGACCACGGGAAGAGTACACTTGCCGACCGCCTTATTCAGAAGGCTAAAATGGTTGAGGATCGGAATTTTCAGGATCAGCTACTCGACTCCATGGATATTGAGCGCGAGCGCGGAATCACCATCAAAAGTCATGCGGTCACCATGCCTTACGAAAGTTCAGATGGAACAGTATATAAACTCAACCTTGTCGACACCCCAGGGCATGTAGACTTCCAGTATGAAGTCTCGCGCGCTATCTCTTCCTGTGAGGGCGCGCTGCTCCTCATTGATGCAACGCAGGGTGTCGAGGCGCAAACCCTCAGCAACATGTATATGGCCTTGGATCACAACCTGGAAATCATACCGGTGATCAACAAAATAGATCTTCCTGGGGCCGATGTAGCAGAGGTCAAGCGCCAGATCGAGCACGACCTTGGACTCGATGCATCCTCGGTGTCCGAGATATCCGCAAAGAACGGTATTGGCATTGATGAACTTCTGGAGGACATGGTCAAGCGCATACCGCCACCCACCGGTAACCCCGACGGCCCCCTGGAGGCGCTCATTTTTGACTCGCACTATGACCCATATCGTGGCGTTGTTGTGCATGTACGAATTTTTCAAGGCTCTGTTCGTACCGGTGAAGAAGTGCGATTCTGGTTCAGCAACGCTTCGTATATTGCCGAGGAGGTAGGCCGCTTTAAACTCCTGCTCGAGAAGACTGACATTCTCAGCGTGGGTGAGGTCGGGTATCTCATTGCGGGTATTAAGAATATCTCAGATATTCGGGTTGGCGATACCATGACGAGTCACAAGCGTCCCTGCCGCCGGGCGCTCCCGGGCTTTCGCGAAATAAAGCCGGTTGTGTTCTCAAGTATCTATCCGGTAGACACTGACGACTACCCGGACCTTCTCAAGGCAATGGAAAAGCTCAAGCTGAACGACGCCTCCCTTGTGTATGAAAAGGACAGTTCAGCCGCCCTTGGTTTTGGGTTTCGCTGTGGATTTCTTGGCCTCCTGCATCTAGAAGTTGTGCAGGCAAGACTTGAACGGGAGTTTGATCTTTCAATAGTGCTCACTGCCCCCTCGGTTGCCTACCGCATGGTTCTTAAGGACGGCACCGAAACCACCATTAACAGTCCAATGGACTATCCCGGCCCAACCGAAATTGAGCATGCCGAAGAGCCGTTTATCCGAGCTTCCATTATTGTACCAAGTGCTTACCTGGGCAACGTTATGACGCTCTGCATGGAGAAGCGAGGTATACAGGACAGCCTTGTGTATCTTGACGAGAAACGAGTAGAGATCGTGTACTTCATGCCGCTCGCTGAGGTTCTGTTTGAGTTCTATGACCGACTGAAGTCGGTAAGTCGCGGGTATGCTTCCTTTGACTACGAGATTAGTGACTACCGAACGGTAAATCTTGTGCGCCTTGATATCTTGCTGAACAGCAAGCCTGTTGATGCCTTAGCACAACTTGTATTCCGCGACAATGCAGCCGTGCGAGCCAAGATCATTTGTGAGAAGCTGCGGGAGGAAATACCTCGGCATCAGTTTAAGATCCCAATCCAGGGCTCCATTGGTAGTCAGATCATTGCTCGTGAGACCATACCCGCCTTGCGCAAGGACGTAACGGCCAAGTGTTATGGCGGTGACATTTCACGTAAGCGCAAACTTATAGAGAAGCAAAAGGCAGGCAAGAAGCGCATGAAGATGGTTGGAAATGTAGAGCTACCACAAACGGCTTTCCTGTCGGTGCTCAAGGCCAAAGACGACTGAGAGCTTTACTCTGAGAGCTTTACTCTGAGAGCTCGGATCGTGACTGCGCCAAGAGCTCTCTACAGCGATACGCCTGTAGCAACGCTCTACGGCGGCCCGCACTACTGGTGGGTGTTGTCGTGCTTACATCGAAATACAGGTACTCGAGTTGAGAGAGGGTGTTTGAGGGTGTGGACTCAAGGCCGCCACGTTCGAGCTCACTAAGCTCAGTTATTCCAGCATCAA
>SLAA01000213.1 GCA_007127105.1 Spirochaetales bacterium
CACAGTCGACATTCGCACACCAGACAGCGGGAGGCCTCTTCGCGGGCCTGATCCTCACTGAAACCGAGGTCAACCTCCACAAATGACTTAACTCTGAAAGCCGGGTCCAGCTTGTTGGTTTCTTTCCGCTCCGGATTCGTGTCGGAAGCAGGAATCTCTGTTTCTAACTGGGTCTTGTAGGCACGCTCCTTGTCGCGATGAGCTCGCAGATCAAGCCTGTTGAGAAAACGGTGAACCGACTCAGCAGCAATTCTTCCTTCTGCCATGGCCTCAACCGCTATAACCGACTTACCTGTTGCATCACCAGTGGCGAAGACCTTGCGGACACTTGTCTGCAGGGTCTTGTCATCTACCACAAAGTGACCACCTCGGCTTACCTCAAGCGGTGCCGCAAACTCACTTTCTACGCCTTGACCTACCGCGAATATCACCATGTCGGTTTCGAACTCCGAAAGCTGCTGCTCGTCATAAATCGGGTTGAAGCGCCCTTTTGCGTCAAAGACCTGGATGCACTTCTTGAGTCGAATGCGCTCAACACGCTCCTTGCCCTCAAACCCGACGGTACCAGAACCGCCGTGCAGCTGCACCTGTTCCTCCAAGGCTTCCTCAACCTCCCAGTTGTGAGCGGCCATCTCGTTGATATCGCGTTCCAGACATACCAGATGAACCTCGGCGGCACCAAGACGAGCAGCGGTTCGCGCTGCGTCCAGAGCAACATTTCCACCGCCAATTACGGTGACCTTTTTTCCAAAGCCTTCGTAGGCTCCGGTCAGGCTCACCTCACGGAGAAAGTCGGTAGCGAGCACTACCCCCGGAAGGTCGTTCCCGGGCAGTGGCAGTTTGAAGCTCTTGTGCGCGCCTATAGCTAAAACGACGCTGTCGTACTGATCAAGAATTTCTTGAAACGCAATATCCTTTCCAATCTCAACGCCCATCTCAAAGTGCACGCCCATTTTTTGCAGCAATGCATACTCGTCGTTGATTACGTTGCGCGGGAGGCGATATGACGGAATACCGACGTAGAGCATTCCTCCGACCACCGGCAGTTTCTCAAATACCGTGACTTGATATCCTTTCCGTCGCAGGTCAAGCGCAGCCTGCGCGCCAGCCGGGCCTGACCCGACAATTGCAACCCTCTCGGACCGATCCGGCTCACAGCTCAAGTCCCAGTCTGATTCGTCGTCATAGTTGTCTCCAACGAAGCGCTTGAGGGCAGCAATTGATATTGGATTGCCGAGCTCGTTTCGCTTGCACTGATCCTCGCAAGGGTGTGCACACACGCGCCCCAGAGTACGAGGGAGAAACAACTGCTCCCGTATGAGTTTGATTGCTTCTTTATATTTGCCTTCACCAATTAGGTTGACATACGCTTTGGCGTCGGTATGCATAGGACACCCACTGTGGCAGTACGCCGGTTGGTCGCCCATGCAGTCCTCAATGACGGTCAGCATTTTCTGAACAGTATCAGCCTTCATTTACGCAACTCCTTTCATTAGTCCGGTCTCGATATATAAGCCTAAACGTGATGTATTTATCGATATAAGTAGTCTTGTATCATATATTGCCCAAATCGGCAAGTGTTTTAGTAGAGAAAACCGAAAAAACTTCTCCAGGGGTTTCCGACCTATTTCCGACAGAAATTGAAACGTTTAGCGAAATCCTGGGAGTTCGTGAAACTCTCGGTATGAAGAGTGTAAATTGGGTATACAAACTCTGGATGGGTTCACGAGCGAGAGCATAACTGCATTTGGCACCTGGACATACCGTATCCGACAGAAACGCCTTGACACGAACGGAATCTCGGCCCACAAAAGAGTAGGCCATGTACATGAAACAGGGATCGCTACCCGTCCGGAGGACACAGTTGACGGGGACGCAGAACCACACCACACACAAGGGAGTGAATGATGAGCAAGATCGTGTTTTGGAATGCAACAAAAATCAACTTCGACAAGAATCTTGATTTCGGGTCAATGGAGACCTTGGGCGAGTTCGTCGCGCATGAGGACAGCAGCGCGGAGCAGCTAGTAGAACGTGCGCACGGGGCCGATGCAGTCATTACCAAGGAAATTCCCATTGGAGCTGACATCATTAAGGCACTGCCGGACAGCGTCAAGCTCATTTGTGAGGCTGGCACCGGGTTCAATAATGTTGACCTTGAGGCCGCGCGTGAACGGGGTATTGCAGTGTGCAATGTACCGGGGTACAGCACCACCGGTGTAGCACAGCTAGCCGTCACCTACATGCTGAACTTCTGTTCATCACTGGCGCTGCAACAACTCATGATCGATCGCGGCAACTTTGACAACTTCTCCAAACACCTTATGGTGCCGCTGTTTGAGATACAGGAAAAGACTTTGGGCATTGTTGGTTTTGGGGCCATTGGCCGGCAGGTAGCGCGTGTGGCAAGCGCACTCAAAATGAAGATTCTCGTATTTGATCCCATGCAGAAGCCGGAGCCCGGCATTGATGTTGAGTTTGTCGAACTGGAGGATATCTTTGCTCAGGTCGATTTCCTCACCTTGCACTGTCCACTGACGCCACAGACAAAACACCTGATAAACGCCGAGCGCCTCAAGCGAATGAAGAGCACCGCCTATGTCATTAACACCTCTCGTGGTCCGCTGGTGAACGAAGCCGAGTTGTTTGCGGCACTCAAGGCGGGCGAAATTGCCGGTGCCGGACTTGATGTACAGGAAGTTGAGCCTGCGACACCGGACAACCCACTTTTTGGACTGGAAACGGTGTTCATGACACCACATATCGGGTGGAAGACCATTGAGTCTCGCCAGCGCCTGGTAGAGCTGATGGCCCAGAACATTGCATCATTCTTTAACGGGAAGCCCATTAACGTCGTGAGCTGACCGCCAGATACACGCCTGTCGGCGCTCAGCACCACTACCTGAGCGCCGACATTCCCCCATCTATGGCTATAACTTGACCCGTAATCCAGGCGGCACTGGGTGACAGCAAGTGGACACCGGTGCTTGCCGTCTCCTTGGCGTCACCCACCCGCTTAAGAGGGTGCCGTTCCGCCGAGGCTTCACGCTTCTTGTCATCTGCAAGTAAACCGGCAGCCAAAGGTGTGTCGGTAAGCGAAGGAGCAATAGCGTTGAAGCGAATGTACTTGGGTGCATACTCGGCGGCGAGTGAGCGCACCAGACCCTCAACCGCACCCTTAGCAGCCGCAATAGAGGCATGAAAAGGCAACCCGACCCGCACCGCAACCGTGCTAAACAGCAAAACAGAAGCTCCCCCATCCGCTCCGGCCGCACTCAGCGCCTTTATGCAGTGCTGCAATGCGCGAACAGCCCCAAGCAGATTGAGTTCAAGATCCTGTTCGAAGGTCTCCAACTTGAGCCGAGGAAATGAGCCAAGCTGAATGCTGCCGGGACAGTAGGCAAGACCATGGAGCTTGCCCTCAATCTCCGGCAGCTCGCTACCGCGATCACAGACATCAACCTGTGAGTAGCCTACTGCATCAACCGCTA
>SLAA01000161.1 GCA_007127105.1 Spirochaetales bacterium
CGGGCGTAGGCCTGCTTCATGTCCCGTACATAGGCCGCCCCGGTCACCACGACCCCAACGAACGCAAACATCAGCACCCACTGAACAACAGTCTTTCTCACCGCCTTCCTCCAAACCTCACCAAGACTACATCAATCCTGGCACCCGGGTACAGTCACACCGCCACAAAGACACGACGACAGCGGGCTGTTGTTGCTATACTAAGGTGAGATCGGAGGAGTAAGAGCATGAGCGGAATTCGACCAAGCGTGAGCTACAGCTTCACTATGCGACTGAATATTGAGAACAGAACTGGAATGCTGGCACAGATCATAAACGCCATTGCAGCCGAGCAAGGGGACCCGGGGGCGGTCGATGTCGTAAAGGTTGAAGACACTCATAAGGTTCGCGACATAACCGTGAGCGCGCGAGATGAAGAGCACTCCCGCGCAATTGTGGCGGCGGTGGAAAAAATTGACGGGGTTGAGGTCAGAAACGTCTCTGACCGCGTCTTCCTGCTGCACCTTGGCGGCAAAATACACATACAGAACAGGATTCCGGTGGACTCTCGTGATGCACTCTCAATGGTGTACACACCCGGTGTCGGCCGCGTCTGCCGTGCAATTGCTGAGGACCCGGAGAAGGCACACAACCTAACCATTAAGCGCAACTCGGTGGCAGTGGTAAGTGACGGTTCGGCGGTGCTTGGGCTTGGAAACATTGGCCCGGAGGCGGCCATGCCGGTCATGGAAGGCAAGGCCATGCTGTTCAAGGAGTTTGCCGATATCGACGCCTACCCTATTTGCCTGGCAACTCAGGAAACCGAGGAAATCATCTCGGCCGTTCGCTGGATAGCGCCCGGATTTGGGGGTATCAATCTTGAGGACATTAGCGCACCACGCTGTTTTGAGATTGAGGAGCGGCTCAAGCGGGAGCTGCGGATTCCGGTCTTTCATGACGACCAGCACGGAACCGCGGTTGTCGTTCACGCCGCCACGCTCAACGCTCTTAAGCTTGTGGGCAAGCGACTGGAGGACGCAAAGGTAGTGGTGGTTGGTGCTGGCGCGGCCGGAGTAGCAATCACTCGCATTCTGCTTTCAGCAGGGGCCGGTAGCATTATGTGCTGCGACCGCACAGGCATTATCAGCCGCAACCGACTCAAGGAGCTCAACGAAAGCAAGGCCTGGCTGGCGACCGCGACAAATGCGGAGAATGAGGACGGAACACTGGTGGATGCTGCACGCGGGGCCGACATTCTCATTGGCGTCAGCGGCCCGGGAATTGTCCCGGTCGAGGCGGTCAAGAACATGGCAAAGGACGCCATAGTTTTTGCACTTGCCAACCCTATACCGGAGATCATGCCGGAAGAGGCGGCCGGTCATGCACGCGTCATAGCTACCGGCCGGAGTGACTACCCAAACCAGATCAACAATGTACTGGCCTTTCCCGGAATATTCCGGGGCGCACTTGATGCACGGGCAACGGATATCAACGAGGAAATGAAACTCGCCGCAGCACGGGCCATTGCGGCCTGTATTGACGAGTCAGAACTTGGCGAGGAGTACATTGTACCGAGCGTCTTTAACCGTGAGGTAGCAACCCGGGTCGCGGAGGCGGTCAAGGAGGCGGCCTACCAAACCGGGGTCGCCAAGCGCCCGCTTACCTGACCAGGCTGCTCTCAATCATTGCACGGAGCCTCCGGTGCTGAACCGCAAGTATTGGCCCGGCATTAAGATCACTCATCGAGCGGTGATGTTCGCTGTAGAGCTCCAACAGTTCGCTATCCTCGGGGTCTATGTTCCAGAAGGCCATGTAATCACTCAGGTTGCGAAGCTCCGGATAGGTGTAGAAGTCAACGCCCGGGGGGCCAACCATGAAGAAGAGCGGGATAACCCCCCACAGGGTTCGGCGTTCCCCCAGGTGCATTCGTGCAGTGTAGAGTGGGTCGTCATGCGGCAGGAGCTCAAGCGTAGGACGTACCTCCACCGCACCATCGCGCGGCCCAGGAACCAGATCATAGCCGGAGGTGAGCGGCACACTGTCGGTCAAGCCCAGGATGAACTCCACCTGAGAGGGGTCGCCTGCAGCCGGAGCCCATCGCTCCCGCCCGTCGGAGCTTATCAAATGCGGTTCGTTGGAGAACGCCGCGTAGCCAACCTGAACCCCATCTTCTCCCGGCCAGGACGGCACATCGTCTGGCCAGAAAACTCTTCCATTGTGATGCTGGCTCAACATGACCGCAAGCGGCTCGTGACTCTCCGCATCCAGCACCACGTAGATGGACCCATGTATGTCAAGCTGATGCCAGTCAAGAGGGTCGCCAACAACCCGGGCAGCAAGGTGCTTCCAGGTTGCTATCCGCGCCGGAAGACCACTGAGAGGAAACACCAAACTGTACTTGAGAAACAACAACTCTCGCTCACTACCAGGTACAATGTCTTTATAGATTCGCCCATAAATAGTCGGCGTCAGACTCATGGCCTCCGGCGCAGGAGGTAGCATTGAGTCCGGATTGCCCAGAAAGCGCAGATAGGAGGCCTCGCTATCCTGCATCTGGCGAAGCAGCTCCCTCGTTACCTCGGTCGCTATGAGTTCGCCGGACTCGTTGTAGGCGTGTGTGTTTGGCAGGTACTCGGTATAGAAATCCATGGGCCGGTAGCTTTCCGGACTCAGAAATACTCGTGGCAGATGCTTCTCAAGCAACTCCCGAGTTACCGGGTCATCCTGTGACAGATACTCCATCCGGGACGGATGCCGGGCAAAGGCTGCCACGAAGCTCTCGCCGCCAGACCGTGACAGCACCACTCCGGCAATCAGGACCACAACCACGACCGCCAGAACAATACCCGCCCACCGGCGCACCCTCTTACTCATACCCATTTGTCGCACTGCCATTCGCCCCTTGGAAAAGCGCCACCTTAACGAAAATCAGGCTCCTCGGTCAACAACCAGGAGCATCCAGGAATCGGTATTGATGAGTACAGTTCGAACAAGATGAATCTCGCCGCAGCACGAGCCGCGGAGGCACTCGCACGGACCTGCACTCTAATGCACTCCTTGCGTGCCAGCAATCAATCGCTAGTACCGAGCGACGGGCCGTTCCATTAGGAGCGGTACCAGGTTGAGACTACTCAAGCCCACGCCAGCCACGCCTGTTAAGACCATGCCCATTCCGGCGTATTGATCACCCACCGAGCCTGTCGCGATCCGGTGCACACCAAAAGCGCCCATCGCCACCGACAAGCCCAGGTCTATAGCAAATGCCGTGTATCGCCACCGCTTAACCGACCCTGCGTTGCCACGACGGGCCTGATGAATCACAGCAATTGAGGGGATGCCTATGAGCGCTGCGGCCCCACCAACCACTGCACGTTCGGTGCGCCCCGCGTCGGGAGCAGTCACTGCCGTTCCGGCCAACAACAACGACAGCCCAACCTTTCCACCGTAGTAGAGGTACATAGGTTCAAACAGGGGGCGTGGCGTTGTCTGCAGGTCAACGCTCTGTGAAAC
>SLAA01000078.1 GCA_007127105.1 Spirochaetales bacterium
CTCCGGGCGAATCTCATTGTGCCAGACATAGGGATTAAAGGAAAAAAGGACGCCCGCAGACTGCGGAAGAAAATATCGACCATAGCGTGTTCCCGAAACCCGCTGCACCAGCAGTGCCATTTGCTCGTCACGTTGGAGGACGCCCCGCGCTTTGCGGTACTTAAGCGCCTCGGCGCTGACGGCGCTGGCATACACGGTGCGAATTGCACTGAGCAGCCGCTCAAGACGCTCCTCAATGTCACCCTGGTTTGGACAAAAAACGCTGTCGTACTTTCCGGCAAAGGCGTTGCCAAAGGCGTCTTCCAGCAGGCTGGAGCTACGCACAATAATGGGGTCGTTACCAAAGTACTCCAGCATCTCGCGCAGCCGAATGACAATGTACTCGGGCAGTCTGCCCACAAGCAGGCGACTGTGGAGCTCCTCGTGTCCGTCCAGAAAGGTCTCGGGCTTGGTGAGGCGGCGGCGGGCCCACCAGCAGTCGTTCTCTACCAGGTAGGTATAAAAGACGTCGGAGCCGATGTAGAAGGAGTCGTGTTCCTCCAGCCGCTCGGCCCAGGACGGCCCTGCCGTAGGGGCATTCCCGGAGGTGAGCATGGCGCGGGCCAGGAGCATACCAACCGACTTGCCACCAATCATACCGGTGCCGATCATGCGCTTCCAAATGGCTATGAGGTCGTCCAGGCTCATACAGGACTCGGTAAGTTCCAGCATTTGTGGGTCACGAGATATAACCAGGCGGGCAATCTCGGTGAAGAGCTCGTGCTTGCGTTCGACCGGGAGTTCGTTCCGGCTCACGTGTCCGGCAATGGCCTCGGCCCGCACAAAGAGTTTGTCCCACACACCTACCATGCGGTAGCTGGCCGAGGGCAGTCCATGCCAGCGGCCGCTGCGGAGTACGGCTGCGGTCTCGGTGCTGTCTACCACGGCCTGGTAGCTCTGTTGTTCACGGCGGAAAAGTTCACCAATGCGGGCCGCCGGTCTGATATCGGCCTTGACCGGTTTCACGTACCCGGCACCTTCATAACTGAAAAGATCGAGCATGACCTGGGTCGTCTGCTCCACGGTGCGCACGGCGTGAAAGGAATGCTGATGCCGGTACAGCGTGAAGTAGGCAACCGCCTTGAGCCGCAGGAGATAGGGACAGGTAATCTTAAAGAAGTTGCCTATCATGCGGTCGCTGTAGCAGCTGGCGGATAGATCCGAGAGTGAGTCAAAAACCACAATGGCTGGTGGAGGCAGCTCAGCGACTGCGCTGTGGACCTCGGTAATGAAGGCGTCAAACCCATGGTCAGGGTGGAGCAGCCGCTCGGTGATATCGTTGTGAGGGGCAAGAATAGGCTCGTGGGCCCCAAAGCGAAAGTACACTACTGGGCTGCGCCCGATGTTGGCATCCACAAGCGCCTGCACGTAGGGAACGTAGGCCGAGATATGGTCTACGCGAAAGACTACATTGTCCCCGGCAAGCAGGCCCCCAAAGAGCTCGGTGAGGCCCGCTATTCCGCCATCGACCGGTGGCCCGAGAAGTTCTTCAAGTGAAGGGGTATTCTTTTGATTCATATCGATGTCTCCGCCTGGGCGTAATATCACCAACCGCTTTGGCCGATACACAACTATATCGACCTTTATTTCCAAGGAGTATGACCCCTTATGAAACTACCACGAATACTGCTGATTGCGGGCATCCTTTTGCTGAGCGCCCAGATGGGTTGGAGTCAGTGGCGCCAACCAGCCCCGCGGCCACGCGTTGGTTTTGGCGTGGGAACACCCAACACCGTGCTGATACTACGACCAGGACGGCTTGACTTCAAGCTGGGTTATGACTTCACCGGCAGCGACGACTATCTGTTCCTGTCGGGCGACTACCGCTTCATTAACGCGCGGCACCTCAGCCACTTCATTCACTTCTCTATGGGTATTGGAGCCTACGGTAAGGTGTTCATAGACCAGGACGACAGCATGGATCTGGAAAGTGGTTTTCGACTTCCCCTTGCGCTTTCGGTGTTTCTGATAGACAATTTTCTAGAGTTCTTTGTTGAGGTTTCGCCGGGACTTGATTTTTACCCCAAGCTGAGCTTCTCGGATCAGCCGATTCAAGCCTGGGTGGGATTCACTCTGGAGCTGGACTAAGTCGCTTGGACTCAGTCTTAAGGAGGCACCCATGAGCTACGTACCTACCGTTAACCGCTACGAACAGATGCGATACAACCGCTGCGGCCAAAGCGGGCTAAAGCTACCTGCTATTTCCTTAGGTCTCTGGCAGAACTTTGGCGATGTCGACCCACTTTCCAACCAAAGGGCGATGTTGCGGCACGCCTTTGACAACGGCATTACCCACTTTGACCTGGCCAACAACTACGGCCCTCCGGCGGGCTCGGCCGAGATCAATTTTGGCCGCATTCTGCGTGAGGATTTTGCGGCCTATCGTGATGAGCTCCTGATTTCTACCAAGGCTGGCTACCTCATGCACCCTGGCCCCTACGGCGAGTGGGGTTCGCGCAAGTACCTCTTGAGTAGCCTGGACGCGAGCCTCAAGCGTATGGGTCTGGAGTATGTGGACATCTTCTACTCGCACCGCTTTGACCCCGAGACACCGCTCGAAGAAACCATGACCGCACTCGCAGATGCGGTGCACCAGGGCAAGGCGCTGTATGTGGGGGTGTCGAGCTACTCCCCAACCAAGACGCGTGAGGCCTATGTCATGCTCAAGCAGATGGGGGTACGATGTCTCATACATCAGCCTTCTTACTCCATGCTCAACCGCTGGGTTGAGGACGGTTTGCTCGATGCGCTCACCGACCTTGGCATGGGCTGTATTGCTTTCTCTCCTCTGGCTCAGGGGCTGCTGACGCCCAAGTATCTGGACGGAATTCCAGAGAACTCACGAGCTGGCAAACAGCGCCCCTCAATGAAGGAAGAGTACCTGAGTGAGGAAATTATCAGCCGGGTACGGGAGCTCAATAAGATTGCCCAAGAGCGGGGGCAGAGCCTGGCGCAAATGGCCCTGGCGTGGGTGTTGCATGACCCCCGCATTACCTCGGTACTTATTGGCGCAAGCAGCGTCCGGCAGCTGGACGAGAATCTCTCCGCGCTCGACAATATCTTCTTCAGCAAGGAAGAGCTGGCCGAAATCGACACACATGCAAAGGATTCCGGCATTAACCTCTGGGCGCGCTCCAGCGAAGCCGGGTGAGCACGGATAGGTCGCCCAAGAAAAACCGTTTGCAGGCCGCCCGCGAGGAGTATGAGGCACGGGCGGCTCTCCCTCTCATAGATCTTGTCGACGGAAGCTTCCACCGCGCTGGCTTCCGCTTTCCTACCGATATTCTCCAACGTGAGTTTGAACGCTACCTGGCGGGGCCGGGTTACCGGCCGGTTGCGGCGGGCCATCCGGCCGCACGCGCGACTATTGCGGCGTACTACAGCGGCGACCGGGGCGGGGCTGTTGGGGGTGGCGACGTCGGAGCCGGGGGTAACATTGGACCGGACGACATCATTCTTACCGTATCAAGCTCGGAAAGCTACCGACTGCTCTTTGACCACCTCTGTGAGGCCGGTGATAGCGTACTGCTCCCCTGCCCCGGCTACCCCCTGTTTGAGCACCTTGCCGAGCATTCCCGCGTAGGGGTGGAGTTCTATGACCTGCAACCGGAAAACGCCTGGCTGCCGGATCCGGCTAGACTGGAAGCGCTCATGGTGTCACGGCCACGTGTCCGCGCACTGGTCTTGATTTCTCCCAACAATCCCAGTGGCGCGGTCATAGACGCCAGCCGCCTGGCGGCCATTCGGGCTGCAGCTGGCCGACAGGGTTTGGTGGTGATCCTGGATGAGGTCTTCCGCGAGTTTGTGTACGAGGCGCCACAGCAGACGGGAGCCGGGGCAACAGGCTCCGTTGGCAGAACGCCAAACCCCGCTGCGGCGAGTGCAGACCCAGCCGGTGGCTCAGCAGACCCAGCCGGTGCGTTGCTGGTGCGCATTAACGGGATCTCTAAAATGTTTGCCTGTCCGGACATGAAACTGGGTTGGATGGCAGTGGAGGCCGGAACCGATGCGCGCCTGTCACGCGAGGCGCTTCTGCAGAGGCTTGAGTTTGCGGCCGACGTGTATCTTTCGGCCTCAGGGCCCGCCCAACATCTGGTGCCTGCACTGTTCGCCGAAGGCATGGGGTTTGTCACAGAGATGCGGGCCGAGTTGAGCAGGCGCCGCGAGGTGATGCTTGAAGAACTTGCGGCTGCAGGTGGGCTGACCTGCGTGCGGCCAGCTGGTGGTATCCACTGCATTGTGGAAGTCCCAGGCCTACCTCTAGATGATGAGGAACTGGCGGTGCGGGCAGTGCGGGAGGAAGGACTCTATGTTCACCCTGGCTACCTCTACGGAATACAGGAGCGCACCGCCATAGTGTTGAGTTTCCTCTCGCACCCGGAACGCATTCGGGAAGGCGTAGCACGGCTGCGCCAACTTCTCAGGCGACTCTAGGCGCACGGCCGCTACGCACCCATGTTTGACACGTAGCATTTGCTTTCACCTCCCGTCAGCACTACATTGAAGGTATGTACGTTAGTTCCGACCTCGCACCCCGACCATTCTCATTGCCGCCCGAGTTCCAACTCGGAGTGGCGACTTCAGCCACCCAGATTGAGGGTGGAGAGCTACAACACAGTTGGACTCGGCATGCGGAACATGGGCACATAAAAGACAACAGCACCCCAGTTCGCGCCTGTGACCATTGGAACAGGGTCAAACAAGACACCGGGCTTCTGAGGGAGCTTGGGGTAAACTCATACCGCCTTGGTATAGAATGGGCACGGGTTCAACCGGAACGCGGCCGCTTTGACGAACAGGCCTTGGCACGATATCGAGATGAGATTCAACTCTTAGTGGATTCCGGAATTCTCCCGATGGTGACGCTCCATCACTTCACCAATCCTTTATGGTTTGAGGATGCAGGCGGCTTTACCGCCAAAGATGCGCCCGATACCTTTGCCGCCTATGTGGAGGCGGTGGTCAAGGCAGTTGGTGACCTGGTACCGCAATGGATCACCATAAACGAGCCCAATGTCTACCTGGTCAATGGGTATCTTTTTGGCATATGGCCACCGGCAAAGAATTCTATGCGGGAGTTGCGAAAGGCTGCACGTGGCCTGACGGTGGCCTCACAGCTGGCAGCGGAGGTGATACGCAGCGGCCGTAGCGCGGAAGGGTTTCGCAATGCCGAAATTGGGGTAGCACATCACCTGCGGGTTTTTGAGCCGCTGCCAGGGAGGCTGTCGGCACTTACCTGCCGTCGGGTGGAGCGCGAGTTTCAGGAACGCTTTGTGGACTCAATGTCTGAGGGTATGGACTTTCTTGGCGTCAACTACTACACCCGAGAACGGATTGGGTTTTCTGCTCGTCCGGGAGAGGGATTCATTAGACGAGCAGAGAGTGAGAACGGCGCTCGTACCGACCTGGGATGGGAGATCTATCCCACTGGCCTCAGCACGCTTCTTCGTCGCTACGCCAAACGCACCAGTCTACCGGTGATCATTACCGAGAACGGCGCAGCAGATGCTGGTGACCACTTTCGCGCCCGTTTCATCTACGACCACCTGCGTGAACTCCATCTACTCATGGAGGAAGGCATGCAGATTGGTGGATACTTTCACTGGACCCTTATGGACAACTTTGAATGGCTTGAGGGTGAGTCGGCCCGGTTTGGACTCTACGAATGTAACTTCGAAACCCAGCAACGGAGAATCCGCGCAAGCGGCGAGTTCTTCCAGGACCTCTGCGCCGCCGGTGGTGTTACCCACGAGATGATATCGCGGTACTTGTTCTAGGCGGCTACATCGCCGCCACTTCGATACGTCACGCGACTAAAACACTTCGTGAATTCGTTTGAGCACGACCTCCAGTTCTTCCTTGCTCAGGTCCCACCCGGTACGGCAGTCTATGGTGTCGTGCACGGCATAGCCTTCTTTCTCGTTACCCATGTGAACCAGGTAGCGGGTCTTGTCCCACTCCGGCAGGAACTCAAAATCAAGCTCCGTTTTGAGGGCCTCAACATCGACAATATCGTTTACTTCTTCCGGGTACAGCAAGACCAGTACATCGTCGCGGTACACCCCATGTCCATTCATGAGCTTTTTCTCGTCCGGAAATATGCGCATCCATACGACACGATCATCGTCCTGGTCCAGAAAATAACGCTCAAGCAGTTTGTACTTCATCTCCCCTCCTCCGCGCGCCAGTATAACGCGCACCAGGGGAGCTTACCAGAGGCCACCCCTCACGAAGCCGCCAGAATCAGTTCGAGCGCCCGACGAAGCTCTCCTTCCGCGCCTGCGCGTCTCAGCTCCAGGTAGTCCCGCATACCAGGGAGGCCCATTGCCTGAACGAGAAGCAGCCTTCCGGCCGAACGATACGGGTTCTCGGGGGTCGCCAGCAGTTCAATGATTGGCGCAACAGTCTCCGGCACACCTGAAACAAAGAGCCGTGAGGCAATGTTTTCAATCTCCATACCCAAAAGAAGCCGCTCACCCTGCAGCTTCCCAATGCCAAGAAGCTCCCCGAGCTCCCGTCGGGCCGAGTGTGCATACGGGCCCCGCGGTGACAGCAGTATGACTCGTTCAAGAAGTGGGCGAAGAGTGGTGAGACTGTAGCCAGGGAGGAGGTGCTTGAGTGCCTCGACCAGGCCCATGTAGTACCCGGGGAAGCGAAACAGTACAGACTCAAGTTCAGCATAGCGGTCAAGTTCAGACCCACTGAGCTGACCAGCGCGCCCACGATACTCAAGGTACTCACTGTAGGCGCTCAAGCCCAGGTGCGGTGACACTCCCCCGAACACGGCGCAGTTCAGTTGCGGCTCGGGGGCGCGGTCGAGCACGTCGGCTGCCGGGTCGTCTCCGGGGACAAGCTCGGTGTTTTCAGGACTTCCAATCACGGGGGTGTGCCCAGTCCCGTAGGCATAGGCAAGCTCGGAGGCGGCCGCTTCTGCGGTTAGTGCGGCTCCAGACAGCTCAAGAGCGCGGTAGAGTATGGCTGCGGTACGCAGCGTTTCATACTCCAGGCCGCGTTGCAGGTGCAGCACCTCCAAGCCACATAAGGCAGGTGTGAGCTCAGCCGCACGAAGCTCCAGTTCGACGAGAACAGCCAGCGTTTCGGCCTCCAGTATGGCCAGACCGGATGGTGGAGTGTCCTTGTGGGGCGCGGCGCCTGAGTGCGCTGCGGTCTTCAACACGATGTCCGACACATGATAGAGGGGCCGCAGCAGCTGCACCGCCTCTGCATCCCGGCCGAGGGCCGCAAGCGCCGCGGCCCCACCAAGCCGCAGATACTCCGTGGTGCGCCCGGCGTCGTCGGGGTGCGGTTCGTGCGCGAGTCCGGCCTGGGCAGCGGCTGCAGCCTCTTCAAAGTGCCCGTTGGCCAGAGACTGCTCCAACTCCAGGAGATAGGAGCCCCGTTGGGCGGCCATTTCAGTTGGCACGCAGCCTGTGAGCACTGCGCACAGCGCTACAGTCGCTACCAGCGCCAACCGCACCACCGCCGGGCCAGCAACCTCACGCGCTCCCTTTAATCCTCGCCAGGGCGGTCGAGATAAACTGTTCGTAATCATAGTTCAGTGCTCCTGCTCATAGGTCGGTGAAGGCCATGGAGCGATACCTGACGGCAAGTTGCTGCTCCCAGGACAGACCAGGCGCGAAGGGGTCAAACTGCTGGTACCCATGACTGCGGAATTGGTCGTCCTCGCGGTACCTGTAGGTCAAGGTGTGATGTTCACGGGTTGGGTTCACGAGGTCGTTCACGTACTTCACAAAGACCGCGTCCGCGCCAGCCTGCCAGGCTTCGGTTGCCGATCCAAAGTCCCGCAATGCGCGCAGGTAGGAGTCCGAGCCAAACTCCTCGGCAATGATTCGTGTATAGGCGTGAAGGTCGGCAACGTATCCGTTCGCAGCAAGCACCGGGCTTCCACCATCAGAGCTGGAGGCGCGGTTCACGGCGTTTGCTATTTGCCACATGCTGATGGTTGGGTCGACAAGCTGGTGCGCGTTAATGGCAATGGTGGCAGCACACAGGGTGTTGGGTCGAAAGCCGGTCGAGTCTTCGATCTGGTGTTGATAAAAGAGATGATCCTGGGCCCGTCCGTCCATAAAGTTGCGGTAGAACTCGGTTGCCTCACCGTACATAAATGCCAGCTTCGTTTCTCGTCCAGTTGGTTCCGAGTTTCCGTATGCGTAATTTCGGCCAATCAATCCGGCAAGCTCGCTGACGGTGCGATCCATGTTGCCGGAGCTTCTCCAGTCCTCAACAAACATGCGCGAGTAGTCAAGCCGAGCACCAAGCATGTCCTGCGCTCCCCCACCGAGTTCCAGGATCCCCCCGTCTCCAAGAAAGAAGCCATTCTGGTAGCTTCCGCCTTGGGAGGCAATGAGCTCCCCGAGTTGCCCGGCATCTACCGAGCCACTAAGGCCTGATAAGAGTTCGGACAGGTGCTCGAGACGGTCGCCGTCTCGATATCGCCCAATTTCATGTTCCTCACCACCAGCACCCTGGTAGTAGACCCCACCACGACCGTCGTCCATGAGCGAAAGCGTCCCATCCAGGTTCTCCATAATAAGCCAGTAGTCGTCGCTCGAGTCGTAACGGGCTGCAACGTACTGTGCAAAGGAGTCCTCGCCTGCGCCAAGCATGACGAGATCCACCAGTACATTCGGGTCGGCCATAAGGTACCGACTGCCGTAGCGGTTGTCGGCGGCAATACGCCCGGCCATTTGGGTATGCGCGGTTGTAGCCCACAGGGTCTCGGTGCTGTTGTGTGCGTCAACAACTCCGTCTCGGTATGCTTCGTGTCCGAGTGTCACACCCAGTGCCAGGCCGGCGTAGCGGTCCTCACCCTCCAGGCGGGCGGTAAGCACCCTGGACTCGGTAGTAGCATCGTACCGAGTCACGGCACGGTACTGAGTGCCGTCGGAGCTGCCACCCAGCACCAGACTATCCTGGCCGGAGAGCAGGTTCCTGTAGAGCGTACGCTGCTCTCCTTCATCTCCAAACGCAAACAGGGTACGTAACGCAATCTCGGCCAGGGCATCGCCCTGTTGATGCTCGCGGGCGTAGGCGGAAATTTTCCGGTTCTGATTCACCACATCAAGACCGACGACGGCCGTTGCCAATCTGTTGTAGCTGGTATCCAGACCACTCGAACCAAGGGCCAGCCCTGACTGTGAGGAGTCGCCAAGCCTGAGCTCAAGCAGACCAAGCGAGGCACCACTGGAGAAGGTATCGAGGTTGAGAACGTTGAGGTGAAGCTCACCCTCGCGAGCAAATCTCACCGCCTCTCCAGCGAGTAGGCCAGCATGATTGTTCAGCCCTGCCACACCCTGGTACTGGTCGGAGCGGAATCCAAATAACCGTTGGTCGCCAGCGTTCACTGCTCCGAGTCCCTGCGTGACACCAAGCCCAACCCCGCTGGCGAGGTAGCCTGTGAGAGCCGCACTCGAGGTCATGGATCCGGTGAAACTGCTACGGTCAAAACTCAGCCCCTGATCACCAAGGTCTATACTGGCAAGAGCACGACTGCCGGTTTGCGAGACAAGCGCTCCCGACAGATCCAGGCCCAGGCCAAGGGCAAATCCTGCCGCACCCCCCTGACCTCCGATGGCCAGGGCTTGGTCTATGTGCTGAAAGGCACCGGCGGTCGCAGCGCTCAGCGCAATTGAACCGAGTTCCAGCCCCATTGTCTTTCCTGCATCTTGCCACCCAACATCACCCCGGTAGAGGTCAGCTCCAGTGAACACGGCCTGCATTGCAAGGCGACCAATTGCGGCCCCGGTTTCTGCGCCTGCCAGCGCCCCAACCGTTTGCCCCCACATGACTCCGACCTCACGGATTGAGGGCGCTTGGAGAAAGTCATGGCCGGTGTTGAAAAGGCTCTGGTTATACATAGCTGTCTTGCTCTTTTCAATCCCGACCAGCTGTTTCATCTGTGCCGAGTTAAGGGCCGACATTATGCGACCTGTCTCGCCGTGTCCCTTGGCTCCATTTGCACCGGCGGAACCGACATGAACCCACAAAAGACCATCTCGAGTTGCACCTGCTGTCGTAGATGTGGCGGGGGTGTCACCCGCCTCATCGCCAAAGATCAACAGGAGAAAGTCATTCATTTGCTGTCGAGCTCGCAAGGCCGCAATCTCGAACTCATGAATGCCTTCGCCGAACCCAGTGGCTACCGGCAGCTCGAGCCGAAGCTCAGGGGCCCGGAAGTTGCGGTAGCCAGCTATGACCTGCCGTTCAAACTCAGCGCCCCCAAACACGGTTCGATCAGTAATGATCCTACGCTCAAAGCGATTGCCAGCCGAGCGGAACCCATAGCGTTCAAGCACCTCAGCCAGCCCATCCCCGACTCTGCGGTTGCCTTCCACCACCGCCTGCAAGGCACGCCTCCGTGTTTCCTCAATACTCCGAGCCATCTCCAGGGCGCTGGATCGGGTCACTGCATCCTCAACCTGGCTAACTATATGCGCAGCCGCTGCACGACGCTGTAACGAGCGCTCCTCACTACCCCGCACATACCCGGTACCGCTCGGCAGATAGGGGGCGACCGAAGCTCCGGCAACCGGACTGAGTGATAGCCCACGGGCCGCGACAATGAGATCCGGCACCCTCACCCCATGAAATGAGTCTGACCCTGCAACAAGCTGAGTGATATCCGGGAGCTGCATGGTGACGCCCGCGGGCAGATGTGTGTACAGCTCAGCCTGTAACCGACGGGTGCTTAATCCAAGGCGCTCAGCTGCACCGGTGAGCTCGGTCTCCACCCCTAAACGGACCGCCTCTTCAAGCCACCTCTCGCGTTGCTGCTCGAGATACTGCGCCTCTAGTTCAAAACTCCGCAGTCCATCACGGTAAAGCCGTTCCGCTCTCCTCCGGCGTTCATCTCGTTCGACCCCGAAACGGGCGAATGACTGTTCCCAGTGCTCAACACCCTGTGCCACCAACTCACCGAGCACCGCTTCACGCCGGGTGAAGCCTTGTGTCAACTCACGCATTTGAGCGGCAGCGGCTCGGGCAAAGATGCCTATCTCGGTATTCGTGCGGAAGAGAAAACGCTCCTCTACCGCAGAAAGCATGAGGGCCACACTTGAGGTTGAGAGAGCCGCAGCTGTCAGGCCAGACCACACCTCGCCACTCTCAAGCAGCATTGGTTCCGGCGACAATCGGAGCACACCCAGTCCATGCTCAATCACCAGGGCTTGATCAGCGCCTGGGTCAGCGAGCAGCTCACGGAAGATCTGGATTTCAGTTGCATGGTCCCCCTGCTCCAGAGTTCGTGCCGTATATCCGGCCTGCACAAGAGCACTCACAGGCCGCAGAACGCCCTCCTGCATGGCCTGCAGCACGGCATTCCAGGAGCGGCGATCCGCGGTGGTCAATGAACTTACCATAGCGGTACGCTCCTCCGCTGACGGCCGAGCGGCGGCGGGCATAGAGGTGAGCACCGGATCCATGAGCGCTTCTATGCGGGCTTTGGTGAGTACCGCCCCCGTCACTACCGCCGCCGGTTGAGGCAGTGATGCCAGCTCGGAGCGAGCCGCGACCAGCGGAGCTATGCGTGCCAGGAGTCCTGCACGGGCGTGTGCGGCCGAGCGGGGGGCGACTGCACGCATGCGTGCCTTGGTTTCATCGCGTAGTTGTCTCAACTCAAAGTACTTGTGAGCCTTGCTCAGTTTTTTCATCCTTTTCTTCCAACGTCTGCGTTGGTGGGCGGCCGAGGCATGAAGATCCTCAATCACCTGACCACTGACATCGTTATTGATGTCGCGGCTCCCCAGAACAAAGACGCCGTGGTATACGAGCACACGATAGTGCTCATACAGTGAGCGCAGTTCCGGATTTCCACGCACCGCTGTTCGGGCGGTTGATGTAATGGAGCTCAGGTGCGAGGAAACATTAAACCCGACAATTCGCGCGAGGCGGCGCACCGCAGTATCATTTTCTACCGTGAGCGCAACCCGTGCACCGGTGATTCCCGCGGTATCAGCGTAGTAGGCCAGGGCGAAGGTGCGTAGAAGCTCCGAGGCATTGCCTCGCCCAGCCAGTGCCTCGGAGAAGGCCCCAAGATCCTCGGCCAGGGAGCCCGCCCTGTACTGTTCAAACCAGTCAGCCTCACGCTGCTCGGCGAAACTTGCCGCGCGCAGCATCTCAAAGGGCACCGGCGCGTTAAGCGAGTCCCACGCCGCACCACCACTCACCACGCGGGCCATGTGGTCATGAAGCTCGCTTTCGACCGAGTTGCGCCGTAGCTCGGCCGCATGGAGTGTGGTCTGCATTCCGGCCACGAGTTCGGAGGTCTGGTTGAGCAGCAACAGTGCCTCCTGCAACGCGGCGGCGAGGTGCTGCGCCTCACCATCATGAGAGTGCAGAGCTGTCACCTGACCAGAGGCATTGTCCGTCATGATAGCCGCAAGCTCATCACTCAACGCGTTGAATACCAAGAGATGGCGCTCATATTCGGCGCGTCTTTGTGCCAATACAGCCTCGGGTGAGTTGCCTGTGAGCGCGTAGCCAGCTAGTGCAAACTCATACAGTTCACGAGCGGTCTCGAACTCGCGGTGAGCCTTGAGCCGCTGTTCTGCAGCGGTTTCCCGGCGTGCATGGGCGGCCGCCACGTTGCCACTCTGCCCAGTCAGGGCAGTACGAGTCTGTTCAACCAGGGTGCTCCAGTGCCCCACTGCGCTC
>SLAA01000147.1 GCA_007127105.1 Spirochaetales bacterium
ACGTAACTTGCAGGGTTCGAACGGGTAGTCTTGCCAAGCGCCGACTGGTCCACCAGGACGATATCGGAGAACTGCTCAAACCCTGTAACACTGCGGTGCCGCCCCGGCGACATGCCACCCCTGCCAAAGAACGCCGCCCCTGTGCGGTACAGCACCTCCTCAACCAGGGTAGACTTTCCGGAGCCGCTAACGCCGGTCACGCAAACCAGCTGCTGTGTTGGAATATCTACATCGATATCTTTGAGATTGTGCTCGGCCGCTCCAACTATCTGCACCGGGGCCGAGGCCTGCACCGGTACCGAGATCTGCACCGGTTTGCCGGCGTCCACCTGAACCGCGACACCACCCGAGCGGTCAACATTGCCCGACATCCGCGCCCTCAAGGCCTGTCCCGTCGGCGAGCTCTCGTTCTCAAGCAACGCAGCGGGCGTGCCGCTAAAGATCAGCTCACCGCCATGCTCACCGGCCTCCGGTCCCAACTCCAGGATGTAGTCGGCGGCAAGAATGACCTCCGGCTCATGCTCAACCACCAGAAGCGTATTCCCCGCGTCACGCAGCCGGGTAAGTATGCCAATGAGGCGCGCAATGTCGCGACTGTGCAACCCAATGCTCGGCTCATCCAGCACGAAGAGCGTGTTGACCAGGGATGTCCCCAACACAGTTGTGAGGTTAATGCGTTGCACCTCACCTCCGCTGAGGGTGCGAGACTGGCGGTCAAGCGTGAGGTACTCCAGTCCCACCTCTACAAGATAGCCGAGCCGGGTAAGCGTCTCGTCCAACACCGTACTCACCGCCTCGTCTGCCGCGACGGCACCTCTGAACTCACCAAGCAACTCGGCAGCACGCCCTATGGGCAAACTCAGAAGCTCGTGAATGGCTATTCCGCGTTCATCCTCATATGACGATATGGGAAGCCGCCACAGGTGCGCCTCGGGTACGAGTCTTGAGCCATTGCATTCCGGACAGACGTTATAGGCCCGGTAGCGGGATAACAGAACCCGAATATGCATCTTGTAGCTCTTGCTCTCCAGCCAGTCAAAGAAGCGCCGTATTCCGTACCAAACACCGTCCTCCCACTCGCCCTCACCCTCTATGACCCAGTCGCGCTCTTCGTCGGTCAGCTCGCGCCACGGGACATCGACCCTGACCCCTTTCTCGGCAGCAAAGCCCAACAGTTCGTCACGGCACTCTCGGTAGCTCGGCGTCTCCCAGGCCTTAACGGCTCCTTCGTGCAGGCTCTTGCCCTGGTCGGGAACAACAAGGTCGTAGTCAATCTCTATCACGCGTCCGAAACCGCGACAGACCGGACAGGCCCCGATCGGAGAGTTAAAGGAAAACAGATTTGGCTTGGCATCACGATACGCAATGTCGCAGTCGGCACAGTGCAGCTCGCGTGAGTAGCGCCGGGTCTCCAGCTCCTCGCCTTCAGCGTTCACGCGTCGAAGCTCCAAGCGGCCTCGCCCGGTCTCAAAAGCCGCCTCAAGCGAGCCAATGAAGCGCTCCCTGTTTTTGGCCGCAAGAATCAGCCGGTCTTGCATCACCTCGAGCAAGCCAGGGCCGACCGACTGCACACGCTGGTATCCCCTGGCCGCAAGTGCGTCCCGTGCGTCCTGCTCCGGATACCCTTCCGGCAGCTGTATATGGAAAACGACAACAAAGCGGGGCTGCTCCTGGGTGCCAGTGCCGGATCCGGCCCCGGATCCGGTGCCTCCGAAAAACGCGGCTTCCAACCGCCTGTATATAGATTCCGCGTCATCACGGCTTACTGGCCGCTCGCACGAGGCGCAGTGAATCCGTCCGGCCCGCGCGTAGAGCAGCTTGAGGTGATCGAGAATCTCGGTCATGGTACCCACGGTCGAGCGTGAGGTGCGCACCGGATTGGTCTGGTCTATGGCAACGGCGGGCAAAATTCCTTCTACCGAGTCAACCGCAGGCTTGTCCATGCGGTCAAGAAACTGCCGCGTATAGGCGGAGAAGGTCTCCACGTATCGCCGTTGCCCCTCGGCGAAGATGGTGTCAAAAGCAAGTGACGACTTTCCCGAACCACTGCGTCCGGTGAGGACGGTTAGCCCGCCAAGAGGAATGTCGATATCGATGTTCTTTAGATTGTTTTGCCTGGCGTTGCGTACTCTCAGATTGTTGATGTCCACGCTCATAATGTACACAATTCAGGCCAAAACATGGCACCGCTCCTCCCCGACTTCTTGCAAATACTGCGATATGCTAAACTACGAAAACCATGGCGCACGCAGAAACAGACATTAACTGGAAAGACCCAAGGAACCAGGACAAAGACGCCGCGATCTATGGCGACGAAGAGTTTTTCGAGAGCCCGGATAGCGGTGACGAGCCTAGTCATGGAGCCGAGAGCAGCGACGAAACCACCGGCGGCACCCGCAAGACGGTTCTTACTCCGCGTGTAAAGGAACTGCGTCGCCTCGCGCGCGAGTCCAAGCTCGCCCCGTCACAGCGCATGCCCTTTTTGTCTGCGGCCGAACTGGACGAGATGCGAAAACCCGCTGAGCGGGTTGGCATTGGCAAACTCTTTGAGGCCTGCTGCTTACACGGCACGGTACACTGGCTCAACCCCATAGCCGAGCTGAGAGGAATTACCGACAACCTTGGAAACTTTCAGGGCAGCCCCAAGGTCATGCGCCAGTTCATGTATCTCCTGCTGGAACTGGCCCGAGCAGGAGTCCCACCAGCTGCCTTTGTCCGCTATGTCATGATGCCCCGGATGGGTCTGGACGCCGACTGGCGCCGCTGGCGCGAGCGCCACTTCTGGGCCCTGCAGCGCATTGCCGAGTTGCTCATCGCTATGCGCGGTAAGAAACCCTTTCATGAAGAGTTCCTGCCGAACTCGCGCACCCTGACCGAGGTTGTTCTGGTTAAGTACGTAGGCAAACCGCTTGCACGCTTCTCGGTCGGAGTGCTGGAGGATGAAAACCTCCTTGAACAGTACAAGGCAGGCTGGCAGTCCTTGCGCCTCAATCATCCGGTGTTTGTTTTGTTTCTGCGGCTCAATGTCTTTCCCTTCATGTACCGCCTCTCGGGGAAGGTAGATCTCATTCAGTTGGTGCCCATTGTCCGGGCTGCAGGTGAGCTGGAGCCAGAGTTTGCAGACGCCTTTTCTCATGAAGACCTCAAGAAGGCCGAGGATATTTTCTCAGTCAGCCTCTACACAGACTTTGAAGCCAACATGCAGGCGCGCGCCGACAAGGGCCTCACCATCTTCTCCCTGGTTCGTGAGATCAAAGCTTATCTGGCCATTATCCGCGCCCTTATTCGGACCAATGCGGGCATCTACCTGTCAGGATATTTTGCCTCACTCCTGCGTTCGGTCATTGATCCGGACTGTGCGGAAGGCCTGGCAGAGCTCGTGCCCACGGTCGCCGACACAGGCGGCATGGATGCCCTGCGCCGACACGCACGGAGCTTCACATCCATTGATGAAGACCTTCGAACTCAGTATATCTATG
>SLAA01000014.1 GCA_007127105.1 Spirochaetales bacterium
CTATGGGCGCTCGTGCGTGAACGTTTTGGAGGTCGATATCGTTACAGTTGGGCCTTAGGAGCAGTTATGAGTGTTCCCTGGTTCGCCTTTGCACATACGGTAACCCCCGGAATTGCGGCTGGCGCCGTTGCTGCTTTTGCCGTTGCCGGACGCGTTACCGCTGGGTCACTGCGGGGTATTCCTATGCGAAAGCTTCGCCAGGATCACCTGGAAGAACTGGCAGTTCGGGTACTTCGCTCCGGAGCACTGGTGTTCTTTGTCGGCATTGTGCTCTTTCCCTTTCTCTTTATGATCTCTTCCAGTTTCAAGACCCGGGCGGAGTACCTGAGTGATCCCTTGAACCTGGGCTTTAGCATTTCCCAGCCTCCGGCTCAGCTCTTCAACGGTTACATTGAGGTACTGACCCGTTTCAACTTTGGCGCGTACATCTTTAACAGCGCCATTATCGCGTTGGCTACAGTCGTAGTGACGCTTGTCCCGGCAATCCTGGGCGCATACGCCGTAACACGACTACAGTTTCCGGGGCGAAAAACGCTCTCGAAATCCATTCTGCTTATCTACATGTTTCCCGCCATTGTTCTGGTCATTCCACTCTACAGCGTATTTACTCAGCTTGGTCTGCGTGACACGCGCCTGGGCCTGTTGATTGTGTACTCCGCAATGACTATTCCAGTTGCACTGTACATGTTGCGCAGCTACTTCCAGACCCTGCCGCGAGACCTTGAGGAGGCGGCCCTCATTGACGGCCTGTCGCGTTTTGGTGTGATCCTGCAGATCACCCTGCCGTTGAGTGTACCTGCCATTGCGTCGGTAGGCCTGTATGTTTTCATGATTGCCTGGAACGAGTTCCTCTTTGCCTTCATGTTCCTGGACAGCCCCGGAATCTTCACTCTCAGCCGCGGCATGATCATGCTCGACGACCAGGAAGTACCACGCCAGTTCCTTATGGCCGGTGCAACCGTCATTACGGTGCCAATCATGTTCCTGTTCTTCCGCTTCCAGCGTCTCCTGGTGGGCGGCCTCACCGCCGGTGGTGTGAAGGGGTAAAACACAGGCCCCGTGACCAGCTCGCGGGGGCCTGTCCACTTTTGCAAACACCCCACTCCGCGTTATAGTGGCACCGTACACGGCGTCCGCGTCGTGAATACGCGGAGGAAAGCCATGAAATTACGTTCACTCTCACAAAGCATAACTCGCTCGGTCGTGCTGGCGGTGGTACTTGCCGTTATCGCAACGGTACAGCTCCAGGCCTTTGAGCCGGCCGGTCTCAACCAGGTAACCTTTGTGAACCGCACCGGCTACGAGATGCAGTACATCTTTTTCTCACCCGAGGACAGCGACTACTGGGGTGCAGATATCCTGGGTGCGGAACGCGTGCTGGCGGACCGGGAGGAGGTTCGGTTCTTTGTTTCTTACCCCGAGCAGTGTGCAAGCTTTGACTTCCTTGGCATTGATGAAGACCTTGACACCTACAGTGCCATGGGCTTTGAGTTATGTGACGACGCTCCCAGAACCTTTATCATTGATATGGAGCTCTTTGAAGGTGACATGGGCGAGCCTGAGTTCAGCGCGCTGCAGCTGGAAAACACCCTCGACACCGACATTTACTTTCTCTTTGTTTCGCCCTCGGACTCAGGAATATGGGGGGTCGATGTCCTTGACTCACAAAGTATTTTCGCTCCTGGTGATTCGGTTGAGGTCTTGGTGCTCTTAGGCAGTGACGGACGCTTTGATATTATGGCCGTAGATGCGGCTATGGAAAGCTATAGCTTCAGCATTCAGCTTGAGGAACAAGGGCAGTACCAGTTTCTCATTGAAGAGTCCGACAGAGACGGGGCCGCTGAATGACATGGACAGCCCAACCGGGACGCATTGGCGGCACCGTGTCTATTCCGGCTTCAAAATCGCACACCATTCGGGCCTTGCTTATTGCGGCACTTGCAGACGGCCACAGCGTAGTCGACGAGCCGCTTGACTCGGGTGATGCACGCTCCTGCATAGCCGCCTGCCGACTGCTTGGCGCCGAGCTAGCCGAGCACCGCGATGAAGGCGGCCGCCTGCACAAGGTCGATGTAGTTGGCCTGGGCGGGGTGCCGCAGAGTCCGGAGAACGTTATTGATGTCGGCAACTCCGGCACCACGCTGTACCTGGCTCTTGGGCTGGCGGCCCTTGGTGAGGGTATTACCGTCTTTACCGGTGACGAGCAGATCCGCCGCCGGAGTGCCGACCGCCTGCTGGTCGCCTTAAACGACCTGGGTGCCACGGCCTACTCCACCCGTCCCGGCGGTTGTGCCCCCATTATTGTGCAGGGACCTCTGCGCGGTGGACATACCACCATAGAGTGCCCCACAAGCCAGTATCTCTCCAGCCTCCTGCTGGCTTGTTCCCTTGCTCCGGAACCGACCGAGATTACCGTGCCGCTGCTCTATGAGCGCCCTTATGTGGAAATGACCATAGCGTGGCTGAACTCGCAAGGGGTCGAGGTAGACCGCGACGGGTACGAGCGTTTTGCCGTTACTGGCGGAGCACGGTTTCAGGCCAGGTCACGTCGGGTTCCAGGTGATTTCTCCTCGGCAACCTTTCCTGCCTGTGCGGCAGCCCTAAGCGGCGCGAGGCTTGAGTTGGTGGGGCTTGATATGAGCGACTCGCAGGGCGACAAGCAGGTGTTTGAGATTCTGCGCGAGATGGGCTGTACCGTAGAGGTGAACGCCGCGGCCGAGACCGTCACCATTGAGGGGCCACCACGCGGTGAGCTCCGCGGGGGAGAGTTTGACCTGAATGCTATTCCCGACGCGCTGCCAGCCCTGTCGGTAACCGCCTGCTACGCCTCCGAGCCGGTGACCTTAGGCAACGTTCCCCAGGCTCGGCTAAAAGAGACAGACCGCATTGCGGTCATGTGTAGCGAACTGCAGAAGCAGGGCGCAAAGGTAGAGGAGCTTCCGGAAGGCATGCGAGTCTCACCGTCCCGGCTGCAAGGAGGCCCCGCCGAGTCTCATGGCGACCACCGGGTTGCCATGGCCATGGCTATTGGCGCCTTAGGCGCCGAGTCACCCATTGTCATACACAACGCCGGGGTAGCCGAGATCACCTATCCGGGCTTCTTTGAGATGCTCGAGTCGCTGCGCCTGTAGACGCAAACGGCGGACGCCACCCGCGCCAGACCGCCACCCGCGCTCGCACCGCGTGCCGCGAGCGGCACGGCTGTCCAGACTCAGCGCAGGTCGACCCCAATCCAGCCAGCCGGGTCGGCCTGGTCGCGGTCAATCTGGCCAATAGCTACCGGTGCGGTGAGCTCTGCCACCAGCCACTCGCGGCCCTCAAACGGAAAGCGAGCGCCGCTGCCGGGTATATCGACCCCAACGATTGCATGCCCAAATCTGTGCGACACCATGAGAATGGCGTCGTATCCCAGGTGATGCAGCAAAATTGCGTAGACCACGCCCAGGCTGTCGCAGTCACCACTGCCGCTAATGAGACTGGAAAGTGGCGCTTGCACGTCGGCCTCACCACCCACCCGCCGGTAGGCAAAACCCTGCAGCCACCGCAGGAGCTCGGCCGGGACATCATCTCCGGCCACCTGCTCATGCGCAAAGTAGCGCAGCAGCTCAGGCACAAGTGGAGCCAGGCGCATGAAGTTGTCACGGTATATGGCGCGGTAAAAACGCCGCCAGGCGTTCTCCCAGTCACCGCCGCGCGGGCCGGGTTGGTACCAGGTGTTCAGCAGGCGTGCCTCACGTTCTATGAGCACCTCACTTGCCTCTATCTCACCTTCATCGGCTGGCAAGGGCAAGGCGTACTCATCAAGTGCAACTTCGAACTCCTGCTGGTTCGGTGCCGGGTACGGATAGTAGAACTGGCTAATGGGCCCCGGATAGCGTCGAGCTACCTCACCAAGGGCAAAGGAGTCCACGGCCGAGAGCAGTGTGTCGTGATACACCTCGTAGTCGTCAACCGGCGCAAAACCGGAGACGACGTACCAGTACTCCCCAGACGCAATAAAGGTGAAGTAGCCCCGTGCCGGATGCGGGCCAGCTGCAAAACTCAGGTCGGCAAGCACGGCCGCTGAGCCCTGATACCGGAACTCCGACTCCTCACCCCGCGCCTCGTAGCGGTTGCGGAAATACCCCACCAGCTCCTGCATGCTGCCGAACCGCTCGCGCTCAAAGGCAAATACCTGAACAACAGCCCGACCGTGCGGATCTGCAAACCCTACGTTGGACAGATCCTCGGCATCAATGACATTCCAACCGACCGGCAGGTCGATGTAGTACTCATACTGTTCATTGTGCAGGCGCCGGGCATGCAGCTCGCCGACGGAGGCAACCGCCGACAGCAGCACAGCGCACAGAACAAGAGCCGGGATATGTGGAAAGCGGAATAGCCGCATGTGAGTTCCTCCTCAAGGGAAGCATAGACGAGTCGAGTACGCGAACAACCCCACCAAACTGCTACGAGAACAGAATCCGCGCTAGGATGAGAAAGGCTGGAATGGTCACCGCCGACGCCATATAGCTATACAGTATCATGCTGCCGCCATAATTCACCTGTTCCTCGGTACCATACTCCTTAGTAACCAGGAGCAGGTTCGTTGCCGGTGGGGTGACCGCCTGCAGCAGAAAAGCTACCCGGATCCCCCACTCCAGCTCCCCAGACAGCCCGGGGAGCGGCAACAGCCACAACACCAGCAGAAACACTGCCGGATAGGCAACCTGCCGTAACCCAATGAACCAGGCAAACTCCGGTCGGTAGCGCAGGCTGTCACGCGGAATTGAGGCCAGGGTGCCGCCAAGTACAACAAGCACCAGATCCATGGCCACAGATGCATTCAGTGCCAGCGCATCGCGCAGGAACGCTGGGACATACCCGTAGGTTCCACTCACCGCAAACAGCAGTCCAGCCGCTAACCCAATCATCGGCACATTCATTCGGAATCGAAACCCCGAGCCGTGTCCCTGTATGTAGGACACCGCAAAGCTCCAGAACAGCAGGTTAAAGGCAAAGGTAAAGAAGAACATGTACAGCAACACAACCCGTGGGGCTATGACCGCAAGAATAGGCAGGGGTATGTAGCCAGCGTTCTGCATAGCAAACATGGCCAGATACTCACGCGGGTGCTCAACCGCCTTAAGCGCGGGCAACTTGGCCAACAGCAGGCGGCCGATCGTTGCCTGTAGCGCGATATAGAACACGCAGGCAAAGAAGAACACCACCATCCAGTAACCGCCCACATCTACAGCATCTGCCCAGGAGGTCGGAAAGTGGTGCACAAAGTACAAGGGGAACAGGATATTGATGGTAATGAAGACAAGCGGGCTCAAGAGCCGGCTGCGCAGAGCAGCCGGCTGAAAAACAATAAAACCAAGGAGACAGAGAAGGACCAACCGCCCTACCGCACTAATGATATCAAACGCCATAGTCCTTCCGTTTCCGCCCTAACTCGAGTGGTGCTTAGAGTCGCGCCAGCATTTTGTTGAGGCGCTTCACAAAGTCGGCCGGGTCGGCCACCTGTGAGCCCTCTACCAGGAGCGCCTGGTCAAGCAGCAGCACCGAGATATCGTTAATGAAGTCTTCATCCTCTATGTCACGGAGCCGGGTCACTATAGGATGGTTCGGATTCACCTCAAGTATAGGCTTGATCTCCGGCATCTCACTCTGGCCCATGGCCTTGAAGAGCTGCTGCATCTGCATGCTGGGGTCGTTTTCATCCAGAACAATGCAGGATGGGCTGTCGGCAAGTCGCACCGAGATCACGACATCCTTCACGCGCTCACCAAGGGCCCTCTTGATTTTCTCAATAACCGGCTGTGCCTCTTTTTCCTTTTCCTTGTCCTCGCCGTCCTTCAGATCCTCACCGGCATCACTGCGGTTCACCGGCTTAAGCTGCGTCTCCTTGTAGGTGCCAATGCTGGGAATGACAATCTCGTCGATATCGTCATCCATGATCAGCACCTCAATCTTCTTGGCCCGGTAGGCCTCAAGCAGCGGAGAGTTGCGGAGCGTCTTTTCATCGCCACCGGTGATGTAGTAAATGGCTTTCTGGTCCGGCAGCATGCGCTCTTTGTACGCCGCAAGGCTGGTGTATCCTTCCTCGCTGCTGGACTTGTAGCGCACCAGTTCAAGCAGGGTGTCACGGTTGCCGAAATCCGAGTACAGCCCCTCCTTGAGGGGACGGTTGTACTGCTTAATGAACTCGATGTAGGTGTCGGGTTCCTCAAGCGCCAGACGTTGCAACTCTCCCAGCACCTTCTTGACCGAGGAACTCTTGATGTTGGCAAGCACCCGGTTGTGCTGCAGAATTTCCCGGCTCACGTTGAGAGGGAGATCCTCGCTGTCTATGACACCTCGCAGAAAGCGCAGGTACGGTGGCATGAGTTCCTTTTCGTCATCGGTTATGAACACGCGCCTAATATAGAGCTTCACCCCGGGGCGGTAGTCCACCTGATACATATCAAAGGGCGCCTGCTTGGGGATATAGAACAGGGTGGTGTACTCAAGGGTACCTTCGGCGTGGGTGTGGAGATACAGCAGCGGATCTTCGGTGTCATGAGCAAGGGTCTTGTAGAACTCGTTATAGTCCTCTTCCTTAAGCTCGGACTTGGGACGCTTCCAGAGAGCGTTAGCGGTGTTAATCTGATCTACAGTTGGAGTCTTGGACTTCTCTTTGCCCTTGTCGTCGTACTCGGTCTTGGTGTAGTGCAGGAAGATGGGAAAGGCAATGTGGTTGCTGTATTTTTTGACAATCTCTTCTACCTTCCAACGGGAGGCAAACTCCTTGCCTTCCTCGCTGAGAAACAGAGTCACGCGTGTGCCTGGCTTCTCCATCTCGATCTCGGCGATCTCATACTCCCCACGTCCGTCCGAGCTCCAGCGGTATGCCTGCTCCTCTCCGGCCTTGCGAGTCTCTACCTCAACCTTGTCGGCAACCATGAACGCACTGTAGAAGCCAACGCCGAACTGACCAATGAGGTTGGAGTCCTTCTTGCCGTCAGCCGAGAGTTGAGACAAAAAGTTCTTCGTACCCGAATGGGCAATAGTACCGAGCTGTTCAATGAGCTCCTCTCGGTTCATACCTATACCGCTGTCGGTTACGGTCAGCGTCTCCTGCTTCTCGTCGTCAAACTCAATATCAATGCGCGGTTCAAAAGGCAGCGTCTTGAAACGGTCGTCGGTAAGGGTGAGATACTTAAGCTTGTCGATTGCGTCCGAGGAATTTGAAACCAGCTCTCGCAGGAAAATCTCCTTGTGGGAGTACAGCGAGTGAATGATGAGATCAAGTAGCTGATTGACCTCGGTTTGAAACTGATGCTTTTCCATCTGTTTCTCTCCTTTGTAGTGTGATTTAAGTTAGTGATTTAGAGGTCGTACAATAATATACGCGAATTTCGTTCGCGATCATAACGTGACTGCTTCTCCGGCGGTAGATCCTCTACCGTGCCAATGCGAAACCCACGGGCATGAAACCAGTCATAGGACTGAGTTGTCAAGGCAAAGACCCGCGGTACCTTGCGCTCGGCGGCCCTTTGCATAAGAAACTCTACAATCTTGCGGCCGGTGCCGAGTTCCTCGTACTGAGTGTCCACCGCAATTGCGGCTATCTCAGCCTGGCCGTCCGAGAAGGTGTGCAGGGCACCGCATCCATGAAGTGAACCATCGGTCTCATACACAATGAAGTCCTCGTAGCTCTCTGCCAGGAACTCCTCGGTGCGTGGCACAAGAATTCCGCGTGCAACAAAGGGCTGCATGAGGCGGTACACCTCGGATACATCGCTTAAGGTCATGGGTCTTATGCTCTGGTAGACGTTAGCGTGAATCATGGTGCCAATACCAAGGTTGCTGAAGATTTCTTTCAACAACACACCTTCAATGCGCCCGTCAACAATGTGCACCCGCTTTACACCGGTGCGTGCCGCCTCGTAGCCATGCTTAACCAGACGCACACCGTGGTCGTCGCTGCGGTCGCGGTGTTGCTCAACAAACATTGCCGCCTCGGCCAGATCCATGCGGGGCACGCGTCCACTCTCGGTAGTTTCAAACTTCCCACCAAGATCATAGTCAGCCGAGGTTATGCCATTGAAGGTCGAGACAAAAAAGAGCTTGTCGGCCCCAATGCGGCTGCTGAGCTCCTCGGCCAGTTCAAGCGACCCAATGTTGTATGGCTTGCCAGCAGCGTTCCAACCGACACATGGAAATATCGGAATGAAGTTCTGCTCAAGCGCGTTTTCGAGCAGCCCAATTTTAATTTTTTCTACAAAACCGGTATCCTGAAAGTCTACACCGTCGCGTACACCCAGGCTCCGGGCACGCACCCAGTTGCCAATAACGGCATTTTCACCCTCGGCGGTAAGCAGGGTCATAACCCGGTTCGCAACGTCAAATGCGGCCATCTTGATAAAGGGTACCGCCTCGGGACTTGAGATGCGAACACCCTCAACCTTGCGGCTTGTTACACCGTAGCGCTCCAGGACTTCATCTATGCGTGAGGAGGCACCGGGCACGAGGGCCACCCGAATACCGGTACGGCGCAAGAGTACAAGGTCTTTAACAATGCCACTTAGGGCGTCGCTTTCCACTATCTCGGAATCCAGGTGCAGCACAAAGGTTCCGCCTGCAAAGCGGTTTGCATACATAAAGACTTCGCGGATGAGATCTACATGTTCACGAATACTGTCGGGAGGCACCACTGTAATTTCCTTACTCTAAATCCTAAGCGGACATCGAGTGGAAGTTTACTCATCGACCGGCCTTCGTGCAACCCGGGTGATTCCCAGCACATGCCGGGCGGATGCCACCAGCGGATCGAGGCAGGTGCGGCACTTGTTTCCGGTGGTGGGCATGACTATAGTTAGGGTCATGCGAACTCGATCTCGCAACGCCGCACAATCTCGGCTCTCGCGTGGGCCCTGGAGCTATGTCCCGCGTGTGCTCGCGCTGCTCTTCCTTGCAGCACTCGGGCTGTCTGGGTGCCGCAGCGAAAGCTCAATTGATATAGCCCGCATTGAAAGCCGAATCCGCATGCTGGCCGAACTGGAGACCGCCGAGAGTATCTATCGCGATATTGTGTACTTTGGCGACGCCCGCTCATTTCTGTTCTTCCGCACTATGGACCGTCGTTTGCTTTTCGCGGTCAACCTTCACGTACGGGCAGGAATAGACCTGACCGAAGGCTTCCGCCTTGAGCCGGACGGAAGCGGCGGGGTAGATGTCTTTATGCCTCCGGCACGGGTACTGATTGTGGACACCGACGAATCAAGCATTCACCAGTACTTCGTCCGCGAACAGGGCGGGCGCATAGGCTACCTTGAGTTCTCCGGCAGCATAGAAGAGGTTAAGGATCGGGTCGCCACGGATGCGGCTGGACGCGGGCTGCTGAACCGTGCCGAGGAGAACGCCCGCGTTCTGGTTGAAAACTTACTCACCGTCGCGGGGGTGCGTGAGGTTCGTTTTGCTGGAGGGCAACCGTGAAACTGAGCGCGGCTCGCTTGCTTGCGCTGCTGTCCACGGCGGTCGCGGCAGTGGTGCTGGGGCTGCTCATTCTGCGCCTCCCTACCGAACTGTTACCGCAGGTCTTTGGTGTTTTCCACCGGGAGCAGCGAAGCGGACATGAACTCCTGCTCACCGAGGTGCATGACCTGTACCGCTTCCACACGGTTGAGTATGTCTACCGCTCGGTGTTCCCGTATGACTACATGGCCCCGCACCTTAGCCTCGCCAGCATTCTCCGCAGCATTCGCGCCGGCAGCGGAAGCATCGCCGAGATGTTGAACGAGGAGGAACAGCGCTTTCTGGACGCATATAACATTAGCCTGCAGGCCGGACTGCGAACCGATACCGCGGCCGCAGAATTTGTCGTAGTGACGGTGGTGGTGCGTGCCGGATTTGATCTTGCCGACACGGTGTTTGCCCGGCCACATGAGGCAACGCCGGAGCAGCTGAGTTCGGTGTTCTCGGTGGAGGAATCCCTTAACCAGGCCGCTGGCACAAGTCTCCGCATAGCCCACATGACGACTCCGCCAGCCGTCATTACCGAGCTCCGCGTTGAGGATGTAAACCCCGAGACCTACTCATATCCCGACGTTTCATTAAGCCCGGAGGGATGGAGGAGCATTGCACAGTTCGTACGCGAACACGCCCGCAGCGAGACCATAAGCGACGGCATTCTCCGTACGGCCGAACAGAACGGACATCGACTTCTTGAGACACTCCTGCTTCAGCTTGGCTACGACTCGGTGGAACTCCGCACCGGAATTCCCGGTCTGTTGCACGAAAATACAGATTTTCGGGATTGATAGCCCGCCCAACACGGCTTATAGTAGAAGGATCAAAAAGTAATTTGGAGCCCCTCATGGCGTCCCTTCTCAACGACACCTATGCACCTATCTTTGTTAACCGCGCGCAACTCTGCCTCGACGAATGCACGGACTTGTTTTCACAGGTATACCGCGGTGTATCTACCGAGCTCATCGAGACCGCATTTGAAGACACCATTCGTCTCTTCCACGGCGACTACCCAGGATTCAGGGCATGTGACACCCCGTATCATGACCTGGAACACACCATGTCGGTGACCCTCGCCACCATGCGACTGATTGCAGGTGCTGCTCAGGAGAATGAGATCATTGGTTCCGGCTTTGCCGAGGCCGCTCTTGTTGCCGCGCTGTTTCATGATGCGGGACTTATTGCGCGCACAGATGAGGAGGTGTCCAGCGGTGCGGCGTTGACGGTGGGACATGAAAACCGAAGTGCCAGGTTTGCCGCAAACTACCTGGCCGAGAAGGGGCGTGACGAGCTGGGCCTGTGCAACATTGAACGCATTATCTCCTGCACTGCCATGGCCGTAGATCCTGGCAGCATACGATTCAGCTCTCGTGAGGAACGCATTGCGGGATACATTCTTGGGAGTGCAGACTTCTCGGCGCAGATGTCGGACCGGCTGTATCTGGAGAAACTTCCCCTGCTCTTTCTGGAGATGAGAGAAGCCGGGATTCCTATGTACACAGACGCATTTGACCTGCTTCAACGCACCGGCGAGTTCTATGAGACTTTCGTGAAGGCTCGCCTTGAACAGGACTTTGAAAATGTCGTGCGTTTTGCAGGAGCCTATTTCGCTCGTTTTGAGAGCCAGCCGCGCAACCTCTACCTGGAGTACATTGGAAAGAATCTTGACTACCTCAACACGGCTGTGGCAGCAGGCCCCGACGACTGGTGGACACACCTGCGTCGGGAAGGTGTTGTTGAGCGCGCGCTCGACCGGCTCACTGCGTGACGGCCCAACCAAACAGCCCGCGTTGGGAGGAATAAGGGTTTACACGCTATGCGCAGTGCGGCATAGTGGGGTTCGAACGAACTATGGACGACTATCACTCGTATTTTACCCGACGGCCTTATGGAAGCTGAGTATCTCGGCTTAGGCATACTCCTCCTGCTTTCCGGTGTGTTCTCCGGCACCGAGACTGCCTTCACATCTCTTTCACTCATGCAAATTCACTCACTCAACACCAAGTTCGGCAAGAACGGGGAAATTGCACAACGGCTTCTTGAGCGGCCGGACCGGCTCCTCACCACGGTACTGATAGGGAACAACCTGGTTAATATCGCCGCCTCGGCAATTGCCTCGGCCATTACCATTCGGCTTTTTGGTAACGCGGCATTGGGTGCCATGACTGGGCTTCTCACCCTTTTCATCCTGATATTTGGTGAGGTTACACCAAAGCAAATTGCAATTGTCCATAACGAGTCCATTGCCTGCGCTATGGCTCCGGCGATCCTGGCCCTGTCCCTTGCGCTCCGCCCGGTTGTCTGGATTGTCGGATCCGCAAGCTATGTCGTTACCCGCCTGAGCGGCCCGAGCGACGGCAACGCTCCGACGCGCGAAGGAATCCTGCATGTCATTGGCCACGCGAGTACTCTTGGGGTTATTGAGAACTACAAGTACCACATGGTGAAGAATGTGTTTCGGTTTAGTGATGTGACGGTACAGGCAGTCATGACACATCGCACCCGAGTGTTTAGCCTGAACCAGAGTCTCACCATAGACGAGGCACTTCCGGAAATAGTTGGGGCGGGCTACTCACGCATCCCGGTCTACCACGACAACCCGGAAGAGATTGTCGGCATTGTGTTGTTGAAGGACGTGTTGGATATGACGGTCGCGGGCAACCGCTCAACACGACTGAAGCGCATTATGGTGGACCCTATTTATGTACCGGAGAGCCGACGTATACACCGCATGTTGCAGCACTTTCGGAAGTCAGGTCTGAACATTGCAGTGGTGCGTGATGAGTATGGCGGTCTGGCAGGTATTGTCACCCTTGAGGATGTCATTGAGGAGATCCTCGGTGAGATTTACGACGAGCATGAAGAGCAGGAACGGGAAAAAATTGTCAGACTCGAGGATGGCACCTACATCATAGCAGCCGACCTGCCGCTCTACCTTGCCAACGACACCCTCGGCACCCATTTTGAGACCGGTGGTAGTGCTCAGACCGTAGGCGGATACCTGACCGAGCACACCGGTCGGATTCCACACAAAGATGACGTCATTTCTACGACACACGGTGAGTTTGTTGTTCAGGCTATGCAGAAGAAACGGATAGTTTCGGTCCAGTTTCGTCCGGCGACCTCGGACTAACTTCCCTCCGACCAAGGATCACCGCCGCCACAGCACACCACAGCAC
>SLAA01000098.1 GCA_007127105.1 Spirochaetales bacterium
AAACCCTCTGCATCAGGCGCGCACAGGGAGTTCTCTCCGCCGTCCTGCAGTTCCTCTGCGAGAGTGGCAATGGCCGTCTGGACATGTGTTGCATCTGGGGGCTTCGCAAAGGGCACCTCATCTATGAGGGCTGAGGGGAAGCTTTTCAAGCGGTAGGCAATCTCTTCTGCCGAAACGATGGCTTTCTGTGCGGCATCCTCCAGCACCTGTTTCCAGCTGAATTGGTAGTGCTCTGCTATGATTCTGTGGCGTTGTTGCGGTAAACCTACGCGGGGAACTCTGTCGGCTACGAAATCGACTTTGAGCGTGAGTGAACCTGTGTGGATGAGCACCCGCCTGAAGTCGCGCGCGTCGTACAATGCCTGGTAGTAGCTGTGCTCTACTTGCATGTGCGCTTCCGTTCGACCCAGTCCAGCTCCGGGATTGCTTCCGTGATATCGCAATACAGGAAGCGCCAGACTTTGCGTCGTCGCTCGATATGCGGCTTAAACATGGGCCGGTCAAGTTCGCTCAGGAACGCAGCAATGCTTTCAGAGTCAAACAGCGTCCGTACAAGAGTGGTGTCTGATGTCTCGGTAAAGATTTTGTTGAACACGCGCTGCCGCTCTTCGGGCGGTCCGTTTTGGAGAATGCGTTGCCAATCCTCTGCGGTCTCGGTAGTGTTTCCCCAGGTAGAGCCCGCATGGGCTTTAGCAACAGCTTCTGCGTCAACGTTGAGCTCTTGTTTATTCCGGGGAGCGTTCATATTTGAATGATATGAGCCCCGTGCGGTGCTGTCAATGATCTCCGTTGAGCGAGGCAGTGGGGATATCGACCTGACGGCACTGCCGGGCCTCAAACTTGTTTTGAAAAACGCTCTGGGTCATGTACGATACTACGAGAAAAGTGGTATTAGCGTACATGACACAGAGCATGAGAAGAAATGTTCATTCGTGCATGGGCAGCTTGACACATTGTGTCGTTGCGCGCAGCGCCGCCGCCGTTGACAACCTGTACCGGCGGAAGTAGTCTGAACCCATGGCAGGGGTATTGAACTCAAATGCAGACTCTCATCCGTCACTCTCAAGCGCTTCACTACGCCAAATGATTCAGGACGCTGTGGCTGCTGAGCTTGCATCGGATGATCGCGTTCTTGCCGTCTACCTGCTTGGCAGTGCGGCCGCCGGGCGACTGCGGGCGGATAGTGATATCGATATCGCCGTAATGGCGCCTCCCGGCACCCACCTGTCAGAGCTGGATCGAGCAGATATCGCCACAGGTCTTTCGTACCGCTTAGGGCGGCAGGTCGATGTCGGATTGCTCTCCTCCCGCAACCTTGTCTACGCCAACGAGGCACTGCACACCGGTATCCGTCTCTACGCACGCGACGCTGACGCAGCAGCGCTCTATGCGGCCAACCTCCTGGGCCTGTACCTGGAGTTTAACGAACGGCGGCAGGAGATCATCAATGCCTACACCGTCTGAAAGCCCGGACAACGTGCTCATAAACAAAGCAGCAATCAGTGAGCGGTCTCTCAAGCGTATGCGCGAGGAGTATCGTGCCGACCCAAGCCTGAGCAACTACACACACATTGACGCCATGATCCTCAACATTGAGCGCGCATGTCAGGCCGCAATAGACGCAGCGCAGCATATAGTGGCAACTCGTCGACTAGGCTCCCCTCAAACTAGCGCGGAGGCGTTCATCCTACTTGAAAAGGCCGCTATTCTCAGTCCTGCCATTGCTCGGAGTATGATTGCCATGACCGGTTTCCGGAACATTGCCGTCCACGAATACCAAAGCCCGGACATGTCGGTGTTGCATGCCATTGCAGGGGAACGGTATCAGTCACTCGTTGAGTTTTGCCGGGCAGTAGGTGTTCGTGTGGAGACATCGACCTGAAGCTCCGGATAGATCAGACTCCCTCTTCTACCATCTGGCTAATTTTTGTGGTCGCAAGATTATTATTGAGGTCTATTTCGTCAAAATCGTTGAGAGGGTGCGAAAAAGTTGGTTCAACAGACCCATTGGTACCGTTTTGGTATTGCAGTGGCTAGGAAGGCTCCCTATACTTCGCTTCAAACTATACATATTTGTGCGTGTTGCACCTGTGAGGTTACCCATGGGGATGTTATCTACAACCCGACTCGCTGCCAAAATTGGCATGGAACGGGACGATCTTGTGAAGCTTCTTGCTGAGCGGGGGCTTATCGATCTCAGCACCGGCAAGTGGGAGCTCACCGAGCGCGGAACGGAGCTTGGTGGCGACAGGCATGAGTTGCAGGACGGTAATACCTACATCGTCTGGCCGGATTCCTTCGGTGACTCGCTTGGAGTCGGGGAAGAGGCCAAACCGGGACACGGTGCAGACGTAGCGAACGGCCATCTTTACTCGAGTGCTATTGCTGCGGAGTTTGGTATCTCACCCCAGCGGCTCAACCTCATTCTGGCTGAGATCGGTTGGATCACCAAACACCTTAAGGGCTGGGCAATCTCCGAGGCCGGTACTCTCCTTGGTGGACAGGAACACGAGCACCCGCAAAGCGGCGGACATTATGTCACTTGGCCTGCATCGATCTTAGAGAATCGTGTTCTGGTTGCAGTACTGGAGGCAATGACAGAGGAGATATCGCTGACTGATTCGGCCGAGGAAGACGAGAAGGTACAGGCGCGCATCACAAGCTTCCGAACAAAGAACCCTGGAACCTACCGTACCAAGGATGGGCACTGGGTCCGTTCCCGCGCAGAGGTAATCATTGACGACGCCCTGTACGACTACGGTATCCCGCATGCTTACGAGCGCAGGCTCCCGGTCGAGGAAGAGGTCTACTGTGATTTCTACCTTCCAAGTTCAAGTCTCTACATTGAGTTCTGGGGCCTTGAGAACGACCCCAAGTATCAAGAGCGCAAGAAACAGAAGCTCGAGATCTACCGCAAGTACAATTTCAAAGTCATTGAACTCTCGGACACACACCTCTCAAACCTGGACGACCATCTCCCGCGCTTCCTGCTCAAGCACAATGTGCGGGTGTATTAGGGCTGCGAGGTATAGGTACGGCTGATCGATATGGAACGGCCAGGTTCATGCGGTAATTGGAACCGCGGTTCCGGACACAATGATGCCGCCGCTTGCCGGTATTGTCAGCTTGAGTCTGCTTGGGCGGCCCATTGCATCGCCCTGGTGAACTGAGACCTCACAAGGAACGGTGAGGAGCCCCGCCTCACGCAGGTAACCACCCAAGGCTGCGGCAGCTGCACCTGTTGCTGGGTCTTCTACAACACCGCCAACGGGAAAGGGGTTTCGGGAGTGGACCAGCGCATCCGACTCACGGAAAATCAACTGCAGTGTTGTGAGCTCCTCGCGCTGCATCTCATCCCGCAGCCGGTCAAACTCGTAATCCAAACGGTTGAGACGGCTCATGTCCCTGGCTGCCAGAACCAGATGCCATGCCCCGGCATACGCAAAAACGGGCGCTATGGTCGG
>SLAA01000127.1 GCA_007127105.1 Spirochaetales bacterium
ATTCGGGGGTCTACAGCGGACACCCCGCGGCGTACCTTTATGGTACGCCCGTATATTGGCTATGAGCCCGGGCGACAGACGGTGCTCACGGAATTGATTGCTCGCAACATCCAAATCCGTGAGATTATTAGCGTGTACTTCAGCTCGCGTACAGCGAGTCAACTCGAGGGAGTAGACAACCGTGAACGGGTCAAGCGTGAGCTGCGCGCCGAGATTAATCGCATTCTTTCCGAGGGTCAAATCCGGGAGATTGCGTTTGATGAGTATCAGATCGTTGAGTTCTAGAATGGAGAGGCGACAATGACCGAAGTCCTGTCGCAGGACGAGATTGATCAACTTCTCACCGCTATTTCATCGGGCGACGTAGAAACCGAAGAGGTTCATCAGCCGACCGATCAGCGGAAGATCAAGATCTACGACTTCAAGCGTCCCGACAAGTTCTCTAAAGAGCAAATCCGAACCGTCTCAATTATGCACGAGACCTTTGCTCGTTTAACGACAACCTCTTTGTCAGCTCAACTGCGAAGCCTGGTGCAGGTTCATGTGGCTTCGGTAGATCAGCTCACCTACGAAGAGTTTATCAGGTCCATTCCTAACCCAACTACACTTGCTGTTATAAACATGGATCCGCTCAAGGGATCGGCTATTCTGGAAATTGACCCGGCAATCACCTTCTCAATTATTGACCGTCTTTTTGGCGGACAGGGTGAGGGAGCCAAGGTGAGCCGCGATCTGACAGACATTGAACAGTCGGTAATGGAAGGCATCATTGTTCGCGTGCTCGGCAACATGCGTGAGGCATGGAGCCAGGTTATAGACCTCAGGCCTCGTTTGGGACAGATTGAGACCAACCCACAGTTCGCGCAGATTGTACCACCGACCGAGATGGTGGTCCTGGTTACCCTTGAGACCAAGGTCGGTGAGGTCGAGGGAATGATGAACTTCTGCATCCCGTACCTCACCATCGAACCCATTATCTCTAAGCTCTCGGCCCAGTACTGGTACAGTTCGGTACGCCGGGGTACAACCACAGAAAACCTGAACATCTTGCGAGAGCGGTTGTCGACTATTGACGTGAGTCTCGTCGCAGAGATTGGTACGCTAGACCTAACGGTCCGTGACGTTTTGTCGTTGCGTGCTGGCGATGTTATCAGGCTACAACACACCCGTACAACCGATCCCATGACCCTGACGGTCGGCTCTCAGCCGAAATTTCTGTGTAAGGCGGGTCAGATCGGGAAGAAGTTGGCGGTTCAGATTATTAGAAAACTCGATGACGTCGACCAAGACGACTTTGAGGAACTGGCCGCTGAGGAAGGAGAGTAAGTATGAGCGACGGATCACTGTCCCAAGACGAAATTGATGCTTTGTTGCAGGGTTCCGGTGGGATGGACTTTGCCTCGGATGAGCCGTCGGCTCCTTCTGGTGGTGGTGGCGGCGGCGGGTCACAGGTCGATTTAGACGGGCTTAAGCGGATTCTGGTCGCCACGGTCGAGTCACAGAAGTCTAACCTTTCCATGCTGGTCGGCAAGGATGTTACCATTACCGGACCGGAGATGGAGATGGGGTCAGGCTCGGACATCGCTGGTTCTTTGGGGGGCGATGTAGTCCATATAGGGCTTGCCTTCGGAGGTGGTGTTCAAGGTGATCATGGCTACCTTATGCCGGAGTCAGCGGCACTTGCCATAGCTGGCCCAATGATGGGACAGGACGATGTAGACCTGGACGATGCCGCCCTCAACGCGCTTCAGGAAGCTCTGTCGCAGGTTTCCGGCCCGGTTGTTACAGCGCTTGCCGATTCTTCCGGCAAAGACATAATGAACGAGCCACCAAGTAATGAGAAAGGTGATCCCGATACTCTCAGTGTGCCTGCGCAGATTGTTGCGGCGCGATATACCGTGACCATTGAAGGGGGCGACCCGGCGGGAATAGTGGAGTACTATGACGCGGCGCTGGTACCGCAGTTATTGGCACCACAAGCGCCGCCGCAACCACAACATCAGCAGCAACAGCAGCCACAGCAGCAGTATGGGCAACAGGGTGCAATGGCCGGTTTCGGCGGCATGGGTGGCTATGGCGGGGGAGCGCCGCAGCAGCAGATGCAGCCCGGCAGCGGTCCAAGTGTACAGTCGGTGCAGTTTCCCAACCTGCACCCACAAGATACCGCGCCGGAGCACGGCAACATCGGTCTGCTTATGGATGTGTATATGGAGATGACGGTTGAGCTTGGGCGCACCAAGAAACTCATCCGTGAGATCCTGGGAATGGGCGAAGGTACTATCATCGAGCTCGACAAGCTTGCGGGGGAGCCGGTCGATATCTTGGTGAATCATAAGCTCATAGCGAAAGGTGAGGTGGTGGTTATCGACGAAAACTTCGGCGTGCGCGTGACTGAGATCGTGTCGCCGATGGAACGGGTAACTAATATGTCATAGGCTACGCGCTTTGCGCGTTTCAGTTGATCTGGGAGGGTAAAACTGAAGTACCTCATACTTATACTTTTTGCGATAGCGACAGCATTTCCAATGTCGCTCTACGCACAGAACGAATCTGATGCAGTTACCGTAGATACGGCGTCCGACGCTCTGACCGACGAGACAGCAGTGTCTCCGGCTGGCGATGAAACCGCCATGACCTTTGGCGAGGCTGAAGTCCAGCCGGAACTGAATGATGAAGGTTTTAGTGCGTTCGGGTTCTGGGATCTTGTTCGAATGATCCTGGTGCTTGGGTTCGTTATTGGTTCCATCTATGTAGTGTTTTATCTCCTCAAACGCAGTTCCGGCCGCCGCATTGGTGGAGGCGCTGGCTTGCTGCGCATTGTAGATGAGCACGCTCTATCCGGGGGCAAGTCGCTGCATTTGATCGAGGTCGGCCGGCAGGTGTTTCTTGTCGGCGCAGGGGGCGACTCGGTTGGACTTATATCAGAGATTACAGATGATGAAACACTGGACACAATTCGGCTGGCGGTTTCGGCCCAGGCCACTGAACAACCGAGAGCATTCTCGGAGGTACTCAGTAGTCTGTGGCCGAGTAGGGGAGCCGCCAGCGAAATGTCCCGACAGGGTGTTCAGGCTCAGGATGACACCAACGGACTGGACTCCGTTTCGGTGGGCGGGGGTGCCGGTGTAGGCACCTTTGATTTTATCGGACGACAACGAGAACGCTTACGCCGACTTCGTTAGTACGTCCTTAGGTCGCAGGGCCTGAAGCATTCACTGGGAGGGGAAGAATGCGGAAAGTGATCCTGGCGATTGTAATGCTTAGTTTCGTCTTCTCGGTAGTCCCACCTGTGCTCACAGCACAAGAGGCACCCGGCGAGGAGGCGCTCCAGATTCCATTTCTGGACTTAAGCATTCGAGAGCCACAAAACAATCAAGAGGTGGCGCTGTCTTTGCAGCTACTGCTGCTGCTGGCAATGCTCAGCCTGGCGCCGTCGTTTATTATTCTCACCACATCTTTTTTGCGCATTGCTATCGTCTTGGACTTTATTAAGCGTGCATTATCGCTCCAACAGGTGCCACCGAACCAGGTGCTTATGGGTGTAGCCCTGTTTCTGACCGTCTTTGTGATGTGGCCGACCATCAGCGAAGTCTACGACAACGCTTACCGGCCTTTTGCAGATGGGGAGATTGGACTTGAAGAAGCCTATCGGAACTTTGAGAGCCCTATGCGGGTCTTCATGTACCGGCAAATGAGACACAATCCGGAGAACGTGCAGCTGTTCATGCGTATGAGTGACCTGCCTCGGCCAGCTAACTTGTCGGAGGTACCGACTCATGTTCTGGTTCCAGCTTTCATTTTGCATGAGCTGACAGTTGCGTTCAAAATCGGCATTCTCCTGTTCATTCCTTTCATCATCATTGACATGGTGGTGGCCTCAACGCTCATGTCCATGGGTATGATCATGTTGCCGCCAATAATGATCTCACTACCTTTCAAACTCATTCTCTTTGTTCTTGTTGATGGTTGGTCCCTCATAACCCGGCAACTCGTTGCCAGCTTCGGAGTTCTGTGATGGATTTTGGATTTGCGGTGAACATTGTTCGTACTGCCGTGCTGTACATCATTCTTGTTTCGGCCCCGACCCTGCTCATTGGAATGTCGGTGGGTCTGGTTATTTCAATTTTTCAGGCAACGACATCGATACAGGAGCAGACACTGACCTTTGTTCCAAAAATTGTGGCTATTCTTGGAGCGGTGGTGCTGTTTGGTCCGTGGATGCTGCGCCTCTTGGTGCAGTTCACGGTGAACATCATTAACCAGATTCCTATGATGATTCGATAGCCGGGAGTAGGTAAGTAGGTGAGTAGGTGACGGCACTCGTTCTTGAAGCACAGCTCTTTTTCCTCGTGTTTGCACGGATTATTGCTCTGGTGCAGACGGCGCCACTGCTGTCTTCAGAAGGTGTTCCTTTTGTTGCCAAGACGGCGTTGGCGTTCTTTGCTGCAGTCGCGGTGCTCCCAGGTGTGGCCGCAAGCGGGTACCCAATACCCGATGCCGCAGGTCTTTACGTACTGCTCATTGTTGGTGAGGCCATGGTTGGAATTGTCATAGGCTTTTTCCTGACTGTGGTGTACTCGGTGTTCCTGGTGTCCGGGCAGTTCTTCTCGCTGCAGATGGGTTTTGGTGCCTCGCAGGTGTTTGATCCGCTTGCCCAGGTGCAGATCCCTCTTATGGGGCAGTTTCTCAATATTGTCGCAATGCTGGTGTTCATAAGCACAGGAGGTCTCCAGAGGATTTTTCTGAGTGGTGTCTATGGGTCCTTTCAGGCAATGCGCGCGGTAGATCTAGCCCTCCACAGAGAAGACATAGTCTGGATGGTAGCAGGGGCATTGTCGCGTCTATTTGAACAAGCCTTGGTGATTTCCTTCCCGGTGTTGGGCACCCTCATGCTGATCTCGGTAACCATGGGGCTTTTGGCAAAAGCCGCACCCCAAATGAACCTCCTTATGCTCGGGTTTCCCATTGCAATCACCGTGGCCTTTATAATCCTCTTTGTCGGCATGCCACTGATTATGGCGGCGTTCGTTCGAGTGATAGACGAAGGCTTCTTGACCATTGAGTTTTTCCTGTCCCAGCTCTTTGGGGGTAGCGGATGAGTTTGCTCTTTGCTTTCCGTGGTCGCTGCTACCAGCAGGGCGCCGACGAGGCAGCCTTTCTTACTCAACTTGAAACTCTGCATCTCCAGTGGTTTTCCGCCGAGGAAGAGGGGCGAACCGAGGACGCAACCGAGCACAAGATCCGCAAGTCGCGCGAGGAAGGAAAGGTTGCTCGCAGTCAGGACGTAAGTGCCGCGGTTGTGCTCATTTTTGCGTCGGTTGCGCTCGCATTGCTGGCCCCTTTCATTCTCCGTGGTTCATTAGAAATGACGGATTACTTCATTCGCAACTCTACCGAGCTCGACATTACCCGAGATGACTTCCTTGTACCGGTGTTCTTTCACTATTTTGTTCGGCTGACTTTGCCCATTGCGATTGTGTGTTTTATTGCCGCGATACTCGGGAACCTGATGCAGGTTGGGTTCTTGTTTACGACAAAACCGATTGAACCAGACCCGAAGAAAATTGCACCGGACTTTGTGAAGTTCATTAAGAAGTCGTTTCTGTCAATGGAAGCCTTGTTCAACCTCGCGAAGAGTACTGGCAAGGTAGCTATTGTTGGCCTCATGGCGGCTTTGAACATTCTGAGTGACATAGACCGGATCCTCAATCTGGTGAATAGTAGTTTCATTAACGGCTTTCAACTTATCGCTTGGATTGCTTTCCGTATTCTGATACAAACTTCCATAATCTTTCTGGTGCTCTCGCTCTTTGACTATTTGTTTCAACGCAAGCAGCATCGTGAGAGCATCAAAATGACCAAGCAAGAGGTCAAGGAAGAACGTAAGACCTACGAGGGTGATCCATTTGTCAAGAGTCGGCTCAAGCAGCGAATGCGTGAACTCATGCAACGCACCATGATTCAGAACGTACCGACGGCAGATGTAGTTATTACCAACCCAACCCACTTTGCGGTTGCCATGGAGTATAAGCGGGACTCCATGCAGGCGCCGGTCGTGGTTGCAAAAGGCCAGGATGCATTGGCCCAGCGAATTAGAACGGTCGCCAGTGAAAATGGAATTCCCATTATAGAAAACAAGCCCTTGGCACGAGCCCTGTATGCCGAGGTGGAAGTGGGCGACGCAATTCCGGAGCAGTTCTACCAGGCGGTGGTAACGGTGCTCAAGGAAGTGTATCGGCTTGATCGTAGTAAGGCGGCTGTATGGACCTGATGCTTCATAAGAAGTACGGGATAGAGAGGTAAGCTTATGGCGGATGTCCAGGCACTACTCACAGATTCATTTCTGCGAAAACGCAGCGATGTGCTCGTTGCGGTAGGTGTGATTGTCATCATTCTGATGATGATCATTCCCTTGCCCACGGTCATTCTCGACTCACTCATGGCGCTCAACCTTGTGTTCGCGCTCCTGACAATTCTCATTGTGTTGTACACCAAGAACGTGCTCGAGTTCTCGGTATTTCCCACCGTATTGCTCATTGCCACGGTATACGGCCTGGCGCTCAATGTTTCCTCAACGCGGCTAATCCTGTCACAAGGCGAGCAGTTTGGGGGAGCAATCATTCGCGCCTTTGCAAGTTTTGTCGTTGGTACGGCTGGCACCGAAGGCCTGGTCATTGGCGTCATTATCTTTGTCATCCTCATTGCGGTTCAGTTCCTGGTCATTACCAAAGGTGCCACGAGGACGGCCGAGGTTGCGGCCCGCTTTACCCTTGACGCCTTGCCACAGAAGCAAATGGCAATTGAGGCTGAGTACAACTCCGGCATTCTATCTGAAGAAGAGGCAACAAAGCGAAAGCTCGAACTTGAACAGGAAGTGGACTTCTACGGAGCCATGGACGGTGCTTCCAAGTTTGTTTCGGGGAACGTGAAGGTTGGTATCCTCATTACAATCATCAACATAGTTGGTGGAATAATTGTGGGGATGTCGATCCGAGGTGAGAGCCTGGATATGGCCCTGACTACCTACGTGTCGTTGACGGTAGGTGACGGGCTCGTTACTCAGTTTCCGGCGCTGCTGATCTCCACTGCGAGTGGTTTGATTGTTACTCGGGCCGCGTCTGAGGGCAGTTTTGGTGAGGATGTAACGAAGCAGTTTACAAATCAGGCGCGTGTATACTGGATAGCTGGCTTCTTCCTCACGGTGTTGTCCTTCTTGCCGGGCTTTCCCTGGTATGTCCTTATGCCAATGGCGGGACTGTCGGTACTCCTGGGCATTCGTATTGGGCGTCGTGACGCCACGGAGGCTGCCGACGAACGCGCCGCCGAGGAACGGAAAAAGCCAAAGGATACGCCACCGGAACTCTCGCCGGTTGCTCCGCTTGATCCTATCTCGCTTGAGCTTGGCTATGGTCTGGTACCCCTGGTTGATCAGGACAAAGGCGCTGAGCTGTTGGATCGGGTAACCCGCATTCGGCGCGAGACCGCGCTGGAACTTGGACTGGCAGTTCCGCGCATTCGCATCATTGACAACATGCGACTTGAGCCCTCTGAGTATTCATTCAAGATTCGAGGAGTGGAAGTGGGTCGCGGAAAGATCCGTATGGGGCATTATCTGTCCATTAACCCCGGTGGCGTACGCGAGGAGATCCCCGGTGAGTCGACCACAGACCCCGCCTTTGGCCTGCCCGCGAAATGGATTGTTGAAGATCAAAGGGAACAGGCCGAACGAGCTGGCTACACCGTTGTGGATGCACCCTCAATCATTGCAACCCATTTGACCGAGCTCATTAAACGGCATGCCTCGGATATTCTCGGACGCCAGGAAGTAAAGGCAATGCTCGACGCATTGAAACGTGAATACCCTGCGGTGGTTGAAGAAGTGCAGTCGGCACTTTCGGTTGGCGAGGTTCAGAAAGTACTTCAGTCCCTGCTTCGCGAACAGGTTTCTATTCGGAATCTCGTGACGATCTTGGAGGCCTTGGCCGACTATGGTAACATCACAAAGGACACCGGGTTTTTGACCGAGAAGGTTCGACAAGCCTTGTCGCGGCAGATTAGTAAGCAGTACGCCGACGACGACAATGTGCTCCGGGTCATAACTATTGAACCCAGTTTGGAGCAGCAGATTATCGAGTCGCGAGTTGAAACTGCCGGTGGGGTAACCCCGGCAATGTCACCGGAATTGCAGCGGAAGTGGATTAACGCACTGGTGAACACCGTACGAGGGGTGCAGGAACAGGGGCGATATCCGTTGATCCTGTGCTCGGAGACGGCACGGCCGCTGGTGAAGGCTGGTTCCGTACGCGAGTTACCTGATCTCGCAGTTATGTCGGTGCTCGAAGTAATCCCCGAACTGCGTGTTGAGGGAATGGCAGAAATCCGAGTTGAGAGGTAGGCTTACATGGAGATCTTTATTGAACAAGCCGGATCACGCCACGAAGCGGAGGTGAAGGTACGACAGAAGTACGGTGAGCGGGCTAGAATAATGAGTCATAAGACCATTCGCATGGGTGGTTTTATGGGTTTGTTCTCTCGTGAAGGCGTTGAGGTGTCAGGGTACTTCTCCAACGAGGCTCCCCGCCGTGACGCAAACACGCCCCGAAAAACGCCGGACCTTGAGGAAGAAAAACGGAAAATCCTTGCCGGGGCTAAAGTAGCGGTACCTGAGTCCTCAGCAAAGACCATTGAGATGGTGCTGGAAGAAATTCGGACTCTCAAACAGTCGTTGGCGGGCGGGAATGGACGGTCTGAGGAGTCGAGCGCTGGATACGCCCATCCAACCTTACGTAAACTCGCAAACATCATGGAGGCCAATGACTTCACCTCCGACTATATCCAAGCCATGCTCACTCGAGTAAAAAATGATTACTCACTCGATGCACTTGAGGACTACAGGACGGTGGAAGAGCGCACCCTTGACTGGATTGGTGAGTCCATCTCAGTAATCAAGTTCACCGAGAAACATCGACCCCATGTCATGGTAGTTGTTGGGCCTACCGGGGTGGGTAAGACTACCACCATAGCAAAGCTGGCCGCCATGTACGGTGTTCCGCAGGTTGCAACCGGTGCCGAGAAAAAAGTGCGAATTCTCACAATAGACAGTTACAGGATCGGAGCCATCCATCAGATACAGACCTACGGTAAGATCATGAATATTCCGGTCACATGTGTTGAAACCGTAGATGAGCTCCAGAAGCAAATAGCTCTCTACGACGATGCCGACCTGGTATTTGTTGACACCGTCGGAAAAAGCCCTCGTGATGGCAAGAACCTTGGCAGAATGAGTGATCTGCTGCATGGTTGCGGTGCCGGTGGTGACTATCATCTGGCACTAAGCGCGACGACCAAGACCAGTGACATGCAACAGATTGCACAACAGTTTGAGGTATTCGGGTATAAGTCGATCATCCTCACCAAACTGGATGAGACGACAAGGGTGGGTAACGTTATTAGCGTTCTTGCCGAACGGCGTAAACCTTTGTCCTTTATTACCGACGGCCAAAAGGTGCCGGAGAATATATCGCCTGCATCGGTGCAAAAACTTCTGATTAACCTGGAAGGTTTTACCGTCAATAGAGATAGGATAGACGAAAAGTTTTCCTGATAACTACGAACGGAGTGTGGAATGGCTGATCAGGCGGAAACCCTACGAGAAATAATGAAGAACAAGCCAGCGGAAGCGCGGGCGAAGACACGGATCATTACCATTGCAAGTGGAAAGGGTGGGGTAGGCAAAACCAATATCTCCACCAACCTTGCTATAGCGTACGCACGACTCGGGAAACGGGTCATTCTTATGGATGCCGATCTTGGATTGGCGAACGTGAACGTTATACTAGGGATTATTCCCAAGTATAACCTCTATCATCTTATTCGGCGTCAGAAGACCATGAGTGAGATCATTATGGATACCAATTACGGTATACAGATTGTTGCGGGGGCTTCGGGATTCTCAAAAATTGCGAACCTAACTCATGACGAGCGTGATGCTTTTGTGCACGACTTGTCGGAACTATCCGCGGCCGATGTCATTATTATTGACACGAGCGCCGGAGTGTCTGACAACGTGCTCTCCTTTGTTGCAGCCGCCGACGAGGCCATTATTGTCACAACGCCGGAACCGACCGCTATTACCGACGCATATGGAATAATTAAGATCATAGCGACCGAAATAGACAACCTAAGCCTCTCCCTGAAGCTTGTAGTGAACAGGGTATCCTCGGTGACCGAGGGGAAACGAGTAGCTGAACGGGTGATTAATATTGCTGGCCAGTTTTTGAATCTCAAGGTGGACTATCTTGGTTATGTGTACGAGGATCCAATTGTGCATCAGGCGGTGTTGCGGCAGAAGCCGTTCATGGCTGTAGATCCGCGTTCAAAGGCCTCGATCAGTGTTCAGCACATAGTCAGCCGGCTTGAAAAGATTGAGTTTCAAGAGACCGGCGGAATTGGTAATTTTCTGAAAAAGCTCCTTGGGCGGAGCTCTGGCTAAGTGAGCGGGAGTGTTCGTAGCTTGACGGTAGGGAGCTTTTTCCCTACTCTGTAGGTGGAGTACTGGAGGCCTATGTCGCTAGCGGTAAACTGGAAACTTGCAGTAGGAGCCGGCGTCGCAGCTTTTTTGCTCTCGGTGTTTTCCGGAGTCCTGGGTGGCGTAGGTTTCAGTGCTATTCTTGTCCGAGCTCCGCTTGCAGGAATTGTTTTCGCTGCGCTTGGCTTAGCCCTTGAGTTGGTTGTAAGGCGTTTCCTGCCTGAGTTGGTTGACGCCGACACCTCCCATGAACTCGGATCACGTGTGAACATTGTGGTCGAGGATGACGACGAGCAGCTTTCGACGGTACAGGACCAACCCCGTGACGGAACGAGCTCAGATTCCAAGGGGGAAGAGGGCGGTGCCCGCCTTGCCGAAGAATCCAACGCTGGAGACGACTGGGACGAGCTTGATAATCCCGAGGAAAGCTTGGTTCAAGAGGTTCAGGAGGCCCGGCGACAAGATGACGAGGCTGAACCGGCCGAACCCGGGGTGACGGAAGAAACGGCAGCGAGCAATGCAGCTGCGGAAAGTGACTCTATCGACACGGATAGTTCGGTTGCCTCAACTGAGGTAGATGAACTTCCTGATGTGGGGCGTTTTGCAGAGGACTTCTCTTCGGATGGTACTCAGGACTCGCCCCAAGATGCAGTATCGTCAAGTTCACACTCTTCAGAGAGTGATGGGCAGGATCCTGCAATGATTGCGCGGGCATTACAAACGATGTTGAAACGTGAAAGTGAATAGCATGAGGAAAAGAAAGGGATAGTATGGGAGAAAAACCCACGGCAGAGAACACCGTAGTCCCGGAAAGGTCGGAGGAAGAACTCTGGCGTCTGTACCGGAAGAAGCGTGACCCCGCTATCCGCGAGAGGCTGGTAAAACAGTACGCGCCGCTGGTCAAGTACGTTGCCGGAAAGGTCGCAATTGGGATGCCTCACAACGTCGAGTTCGATGACCTCGTCGGATACGGCGTATTTGGACTTTTTGATGCTATAGAAAAGTTCGATCCGGACAAGCATGTTAAGTTTAAGACCTACGCTGTAACTCGGATTCGAGGCGCAATTTTTGATGAACTGCGTTCTATCGACTGGGTGCCTCGTTCGGTTCGTCAGAAGACTCGTGAGGTGGAAGAAACGGTTCGGCGGCTTGAGGCTTCACTGGGGCGGGCCGCTCACGACAACGAAATTGCTGCGGCCATGGGTGTATCGGTGAAGGATTTTGAGAAGCTCATGCTCAAGATCAGCGGGACATCGGTGCTTTCACTCAACGATGTTTGGTACACCGGGGACGATAACGACAAGGTTTCAATAGCCGATAGCATTGAGTCTCCAAAGAGCTTGAATCCGGAGATCATTGTTGAGAAGGACGAGATCCGCAGGGTCATCATTTCTGCCATCAGCGAGCTTCCTGAAAAAGAGAAAAAGGTTCTTGTTCTCTACTACTACGAGGATCTAACCTTGAAAGAGATCGGCCAGGTGTTGGAGGTTACCGAGTCGCGTGTTTCGCAGTTGCATACGAAGGCAATTCTCCGTCTGCGTGCAAAACTCACGAATCTGAAGAAAGGAATTATGTAACATGGTGGGAATGGACGAACTCAAGGCCTATATGCAGTCGCAATTGCAGGAGGACTCTAAGCGTTCGTTCGTCACCGTCACCGGGGCGACCTTGGAAGATGCCCTTCAGTCCGCTTCCATCGAGCTATCCTTACCACTCAAGAAAGTCGAGTATGAAGTCCTGGAAAAGGGGAGCCCCGGTCTCGTGGGATTCCGCCGGAAAAACTTCGTGGTTATGGCCTATCCAGCAGGCGGTGAGTTGAGCGAGTTCAAGGATGGAGACTTCGACTTGGACATGGGATTTCCCAGTGAATCCGGAGAGGCTAGCCGGGACGGCGAGGCAAATGTGCGGTTACAACCGGAGGGTGTTTTCCTCAGGGTAAAACCGCCAGTCGGTGAAGGCACACGGCTCACCGAGGATGAGGCAATGCGGCGGATTCGGGAGCGTACCGATTCCCGAGTGGATGCTGCACGGGTGGCCCAAATTGTTAAACGTGCTGACTCGGAGTTCGTGAAGATCGGTGAGTTTGAGTACGATCCATCCAACGATGCAATGCTCCAACTCTCGGTCAGCGACGGCGAAATGAAGGCCTATCTTACCGCCACGCCGCCAGGCATAGGTGGGGCCGATCCAGATTTCCAGACAGTCATGAATCTCCTCCAGAACAACGATGTAGTGCACGGTATCAAGGAAGAAGCAATACAAGCCTTTGTTGAAAACCCCTCGTATCGTGAACCCATGCTGGTAGCCGAAGGTACCAAGCCAGTTGACGGTCAAGACGCCAGAATCGTCATGAACTTTGAAACCGACAGCAAGAACTTCAAGCTCAAAGAAATTGACGGTCGTGTGGATTTCAAGGAACTCAACCTCGTGCAGAATGTGGTTGAAGGACAGGTTCTGGCAAGAAAGATGCCAGCCGACGCGGGAACCGACGGTAGCACAGTTACCGGTAAGGTTTTGCCAGCAAAACCAGGTGGTGATGCACGAATTGATGTTGGCAAGAATGTGCGACTCTCCGAGGACGAACGGACCGCATATGCCGAGATCAATGGACAGGTAGTCATGACCGGCAGCAAGCTTAATGTAGAGCCGGTGTATGTAGTGAACGGCGATGTAAGTCTCAAGACTGGTAACATCATGTTTTTGGGTACGGTGCTTGTTAAGGGTAGCGTTGAGGATGGCTTTGACGTCAAAGCCTCTGGAAACATTGAGGTTATTGGAAGCGTAGGCAAGTGCAACCTAGATGCGGAAGGCGACATAATCGTGCATCAGGGTGTGAACGGCAAGTCCGCGGCCTTGGTTCGAGCTGGTGGCTCAATTTATTCCAAGTTTATTGAAAACGCCACCGCTGAGGCGGGTGACAGAGTTGTGGTTAGTGACGGTATCATTAATGCCCACGTCACCGCGCAAAGAAAAGTCATTTGCCGTGGTAAGCGAGCGAGCATTGTTGGCGGAGTCGTACGGGCGGCCGAGGAAATTGACGCTAAGGCACTTGGCTCGGTGAGCGGAAACGAGACAATCCTTGAGGTTGGCGTAGACCCCAAGAGTAAGGAGCGTCTTTCGGAGCTGGAAGAGGAGAAGGCCGTACTCACTAAACAGCTTGAAGAAGTCGTGTTGAATATGCAGACCATTGAGAAGCTGCATAAGGCTCGTAAGAAACTCACCCAGGACAAGATCAAGGTATATAACGAGCAGAAGCAAAAGCGAGTAGGAATTACAGCAGACCTACGAAAGGTTCAGCGCGAGATTGATGAGATTCAAGGTTATCTTTCCGAACTCAAGACAAGCGGCAGAATTTCCGCCTCGGCAACAGTGTTTGCAGGAGTTAAGATCAACGTCCGAGATGCCAACCTGAATGTCAAGAATGAGTTCAAGGCGGTAACCTTCATTTGGGAGGCCGGTGTCGTCAAGGTGACCAAGTACGAGGAGTCGGACGAGGACATCTCGATAAGCCGGAAAGGCTAATGTCTATACAGCCCATTGACCTGCAGACTCTATTCTCACGTCTTGGTAATGTTGGCAAGACGCAGTCGGCCGAGGCCCAGGCGGCTGCTCAACAGCAGGCCGTGGTTGGCAGTGAGCTCGCACGCCGAAGTGCGGAGCAAGAAAGTAGTGTAAGTGAACCAAGCACACTCGAAGAGGGGCCAGAAAAGGCTAATGAAGACGGCAAAGGAAGCTCACAACAACATGGATCCGGCCGAGAAGAAAACAAACAGGGCGATGAAGACATTGATGTCTTCTCCGATCCCGATCTTGGCAAGAATATCGACCTTTCCGGATAACTGCGCATGAATACTTTTGTGGTGTTGGGGCTTAACCTCGTGGCTCTTGCTCTTGGTTTCCTGTTTATTTCCTCGCGGCTTGACCGCAGGGTTGGAAGTGAGCAAGTTATTGATGAGATCCGGCGTGAGGTTGGCTCCTTGCTGGTCGAGCTTAACCAAACAACCGAGCAGAACATAGCACTGATTGAAGAGAGAATTGAGCAGCTCAATGAAGCCTTGCGGAAGGCGGACCAGAGAATCACCCTGCTGGGTCGGGAAAGTGAACGCAAGCAGGAAGGTGGCGAACTCTATACCGATATTCTTAAGCGTTCAGCCGAAAGGCGCCGCCGAGATGGCGCGGCTCCGGCTGAGGCTAAGACAGAATCTACTACGGATCAGATACTGTCGTTACATCGGAAAGGAATTGCGCCGAATATTATCGCAAATCGGGTCGGTTCAACTGTTGGTGAGATTGAACTGATCATATCGTTACATGATCGAAAGGAACTCTCATGATGGTGATCGGCATCGATCTTGGAACAACTAACTCAGCTGTGGGATATGTAGATGGAGACGAGGCGCGGATTATCCCCAATGACCGAGGCGCGAGGCTCACACCCTCGGTAGTCGCAATAACTGAAAAGGGTGAAATCCTGGTTGGAGATTCGGCAAAGAACCAGGCGGTCATTCATTCGGAGCGCACTCTTTCGCACGTCAAGCGTCGCATGGGCGAGGCGGTGCATTTGAGGCTGGGTGCACGGCGACTTCTCCCCGAGGAAGTGTCATCCGAGATACTCCGAAAGCTCAAGACAGATGCCGAGACCTATCTTGGGACTGAGGTCAAAAAGGCGGTTATTACAGTACCCGCAAACTTTGGCGACGCACAACGAAAGGCAACCATAGAAGCTGGCAGGCTTGCTGGTCTTGAGGTTCTACGAATCCTGAATGAACCTACGGCTGCTGCCTTAAGTTACGCGTGGCGCCATCCGGATGCGGAGCGACTCGCTGTGTATGACCTTGGTGGTGGAACCTTTGATGTAACCTGTCTTCAGAAAAATGGCACAGACTATCAGGTTCGTTCGAGTTGTGGTGAGAATCAACTGGGGGGCTTGGATTTTGACTCTTTGCTTCGCGAAGAGCTTCTAAAGCATTTCGAGAGCGAGTACGGCTTTGTGGCGTTGTCAGATTCGCTGGTGCTACAGCAGATCTCCGAAATGGTGGAACGTGCGAAGATTGAGCTATCGAGCCGTGAGTCTGCGGCTATCGCACTACCCTTTATGGGTACTGGCGGGCAACCGCTTCACCTCAGTTACGAGGCGCGCCGAGACCGCTTTGATCAACTCATAGAACCAATGATTGAACGAACCTTTGCTCTCACGTTACAGGCGATAGAGGAGTCAGGGTTCTCCAAGGTGGATGCATTGGTGCTTGCTGGAGGCTCGAGTCGGATCCCGCTTGTGCATAGACGCCTAGGCGAGCTGCTTGGTCTCAAGCCGAGCGGCGGGGTGAATCCTGACGAGGTTGTTGCGCTTGGCGCCGCATTATACGGGAGTATGCTTGCCGAGGGGCAGCGATTCAACGGCAGCGGTCGACGCCGACTGAGAGATGTCACCTCCTACACCTTGGGTGTTGAGATTGATAATGGTAAGGTCGCACATCTGGTACGGCGCAACACACCACTGCCGGTTGATGCTCGCCGCATTGTAACCACTGTTGCCGATATGCAGGAAAGCGTGGAGGTGCATGTTCTCCAGGGAGAAGGCCCGGATGTGCAATCAAACCGGTCGCTTGGTCGCTTCATGTTGTCCGGCATAACTCCAGCCCGTCGTGGTGCTGCACGCATTGAGGTTTCGTTTCTTATTGATGAGGATGGGATAGTACGAGTGGCAGCGGTTGACACCAAGTCCGGCCGACGTGAGCATGTCACGGTTCGTCCGGTCAAAGATGAGCAACAGGAGGATGCACGCGCGATATCGCATCGGTTAGAAAGTCTCTCGCTTCGGATACGTTCTGACATTGAGGAGCTATCGGTACCTCACGAGCTGCTTTCTGATATCCGGGAACTGTTGCAGTATTCGGATAAGGTGCGAGCTAGCGGAGAGGAGTCTGCACTGCGTGAGGCCGAGATCGCGCTTGAGTCCATTATTGAGGAGCTGATCTCGATCCGTGAAGACCTAGAGGGTAGTAGTCGTGAACACGCGTGAGTGCTATAGGGTCTTAGGTTTGCCGCAATCTGCAGGTGCTGGCGATGTCCGGGCGGCCTACCGGAGTCTGCTTAAGAGCCTTCATCCAGACCTGTCCGGCAGCGAGGCCGCTCGCGACAAGCTCGAACGGGTTATTACCGCCTATCGCACGTTGCGTACTACCAGTCCCAACCTGGTGAGCTTTCCGGAGAGCAGACCTAAGACGCGTGATCAGTACGCCCCGCCACGATCCTTTGACCTGTTTGAACTAGGCGCCCTTGCGCGTGATGCGGTGCGGCCCGACCGGCGCGCATTTGCTGTACGCTGTCTTGCTAACACTCGCAAGCGCGCTGCGCTGGGATTCATCAAACAGGCTTTATTTGATGAGGCAGATATTGTGGTCAAGGAGGCCCTAAAAGCGCTGCGACTCTTCCATGTGCACAGCTGCTCCGGTGAGTTGGCTGCTGTTTACCATCACGGCAGTGAAGATGTCCGGAGGGAAGTGCTTATCAGTGTGGAACAAAGCAATGCAATTTCCCGCTTTGCAACAGTGCTTCGTTTGGGGATGCAGGATCAAAGCCCTGAACTTCGTTCCAAGGCGGTACGCTTGTTCACACTCGCAAAACGTGCTCGTACCGCCGAGGCAATGGGTTCCCGGTCATGAGTCTCCAGCAGACCGGTAGCCAGCAACTCGGCGTCTCGGGACAGGGTCTTTTCCGACGTATGTTCTTTGAAGAAGGGCGCGGTATGTTGGATGACATCCGACGCACGGTGGAGTTGTTGGAGTCGGAGTACAATGCAGGAGAAGTGAATAATGCCTTTAGGGCTGCTCACTCTCTAAAATCTGAGTCATCGTTTTTACGATTCGAACAACTAACCGATCGCGCTCATGCGCTTGAAGACATGTTGGCACGACTGCGTGAATCCGGAGCCCGGCCAAGTGTTGACACGAGGAAGCGCCTGAAGGCTGCGTATGGAGCGCTGTCGGACACCTTTGACAAGCTGAAGGCAGGGCGGGGTGAAGAGGTCGGGGATGGAGCGGCCTTCCATGGCTCACCTACACGCGGTTCTGAGGTTGCAGGCGCTGCACCTGAGCCGAGGGATCTGGAGCCATTCGGTTTGCTGGGGGGACGCAGTTCTGATGAACAGTTTGTTGACCCTGAAGGTGCCCTGAAACTCACTCCTGTAGAACTACGCTTGGCACGTGACGCTACCGCACGCGGGGAACAGCTCCACTTGTTGCAGTGCGAGTTGGGCAATGCCGAGCCCATGGTGTATGCCAGGCTCTATCTCGTTCTCTCCAATCTTGAGCGGCGAGTAAATGTAATCAAGTCCTATCCACCCTTAGTAGCGAACGCAGTTCCACCAGAGCGGTTTGAGGTTTTGTACTCAAGTGCGGCGACCCGTCAAATTGGACCAGCACTCGTCGATGTCGACAATGTGGAGTTTGTTGCATGCCGCGAGATTGATCTTGAGACCCTTCGGGCAAAGGCTGTTAAGGAAGATACCGAGGACGACAGCCGTTTTGGTCTGTACGCAGAGGCCGAGGAGGTTTCGGTTCGACTTTCCACTCGTAGCTATGAGCGTCTTTGCCTTTACGCCGACGAGGTGCGAAACGAGCTACTGTTGATGCAGGCAGAAGTTCTGAAGACCAACGATGTAGCTGAGTCGGTCGGTCGACGGCTTTCTGCGATACAGAGGATGGCGGGTCATGTTGCTGGTGCGGTTGAGGGTTCCTCCGAGTTGGAGCTGCATGAGGTGTTTCGCGAGGTTGCGCTGCGAGTTCGAAATGTCGCACATCAACTGGGTAAGCAGTTGCGCTTTCGCAGCTACGGAGGCGACTGCAGCGTATTTCTGCCTATAGGCAGTGTGCTCAACGAGGCTATTGGGCACATTGTTCGCAACGCGGTAGATCACGGGATTGAGACCCCAGCCGAGCGCCAGGCGGCAGGGAAGGCGGTTGAGGGTCTCATTCGAGTTGAAGCACGTTATCTTCCCGAGTACCTGATGATAGAGGTGAGTGACGATGGCCGAGGAGTTGATGAGGTAGTCGTTCGAACGGCCATGGAGCAGAGCGAGGCTGCTACGGGTGCAACAGGACAGAACGCGGAAGCCCAAAGCCTGCTTGCGGTTCTGAGCAGCCCCGGGTTTTCTACAAAAGAAGCTGACGGTACATACTCGGGCCGTGGAGTAGGACTTGATGTGGTGCGTTATCTTATTGAACAGGTCGTTGGGGGCAGGCTTGAACTTGAGAACAGACCCGGACAAGGTTTGACCCTTCGGCTCTATCTGCCTCGCAGTACCCGTTTAATGAGTGTTCTCATTGTCCGCTTTGAAGGAAAGGAATTTGCTGTACCAGCAGCGGAGGTCTATGGGCGGTTTCCGCTTGACCGACGTTTTCTGAGTACCGACGAACCCGGAAACACCTATTACCGTCATTTTGGTGAGCATCTACGTGTCTTTTCCGTTGAGTCGCCTAAGGAACCGCTCGCCACAGGCTCTACTCCGCTGCATGGTATTCTTGTACGAGTTGATGAGGTAGACACAATCATAGTGGTGCATGAGGCTGTGGCCGAAGAGACGGTCGTGCGTGATATATCGCACCTCCATTCGATCTACTCCCAGACCCTTCGACGTTCTGTTCCCGTTTTTCTACCTCTACGTTTTGAAGCCTTGGGCAATCAGAAGGCCTAAGGTCACGCACTGTCAAGAAGTCTAAGGCGAGGGCCGAATGAGTCAGAAGAAACAAGTACTTGTTCTCATTAATCCCACCCGCCGATTCAGGCATGTACGGCGCTTGCAAGGGCTACTGAAACACCACGAGCACCTCCTGGAAATTCGGGTGACCGAAAGCAAGGCAGACCTCATGCGGCACGTTACGGAGTTCACCCAAAGCGGGTTCGCATACCTCTTGGTGTGGGGTGGAGACGGCACCGCACACGACGCCATTAACGCGCTGTATCGTGGAAAGCTGGCGACCGTTGGTGAACATGTTGGGGAGGATGTTGGTGGCCCCTTAGGAGAGCAGGAGCTTGAGTCAGCAGTTGCCGGAGGGACATTCCGCAAGGCGATTGGATTCTTTCGCGGCGGCACCGGTAACGGCATTCAGGACAGTTATGAAGTCCCGGTTCGAATGGCTCGGCAGGTTGATACCTACATCGAAGCAGTAACGCATGGGTATACCATAGATGTAGACCTGATCGAGATTGAGTACAACAATACAACAAGGTACGCTCAACTCATTGGAATGGGGTACGACGCCGAGTCGCTGGCAAAGCGGGAGCAATACAAGGAGAAGACGGCAAAGGGCCGGACCGTTACTCGTCCAGGCATGCTCCAGTATCTTGTCTCTGCAATAGGCTATGGCCTGGGCGATGGATTCAAGCGGCGAACCACCTTCAATCTTGATCTCTTCTCCGGAAAGTATGCCTTTCGAGGCCCCAGGGTTAACGCGGAGTTTCCGTTTGCCCGTCTTTCACTCGATCGCAGCCCGGTTATGCTGGAGATTGGTACGCGACCCTACTATGGCAAGATGTTCAAGGTGTGTCCCGATGTCGTATGCAACGATGGCCATATCGATGTCTATGTATACGACTTTGCTGGTAGACTCGACGGCTTGAGGAATCTTGCCGATGTATGGTTTGGTAGGCACAGCCGAATCAACCAACGATACGCCCGCGCGGCGAAACCTGTGATTGAACGCTATGAAGTTGGCGCGTTGCACGTATCCTCAGAGAAGGCGTTCCGGTTTCACGCCGACGGTGAGCTGTTGGGCGTGGATGTGCCTTCAGCCGACGGCCGATATCGGGTATCTATACGAGTCCTCCCGCGTGCCCTGACCTTTCTGGTTCCGGCCCCATTCTACCGCTTGTTTCATCCTCGACTGGAAGAAACGGTGGTCAAGTAGGTCTATTGCTTTGTTACTGTGAGCTTGTGTGCGAGAGCATTGTCCGTTGTTGCATGAGGTCTTCCAGTTCCTTGCTCCAGAAGGCCTTGGTGCCCCAGTCTGGAAAGCTTTGTTGAAACCAGTAATCATTTCGCTGTCGTGCGCGCCAGGCAAGAAAGTACACCATCCTCATGAAACGCAGCGGTTCAATGAGTTCAAGGGTGCTTCGGTCGAAGTTGCAAAACTGTTCATACCCATCAAGAATCATGGTCAGCTCGCGTCCGCAGTCCTCGGCAAAACCTGGAAGCAATAGCCACAAGTCTTGAACCGGGGGCGCAAGCATCATGTCGTCGAAGTCAATGAGGAGGAGTCCGGTATCCGGTCTGTCCAGGATGTTGCCACGATGGCAGTCTCCATGTACGCGTTGCAAAGGTAGGCCAGCGAAGAGTGGTTGGATAGCTTTCCGGACTTGCTCACACAGATCGGCGAAATCCTCAGCGAATTCCGGATGCACCACCTGGGCTTCCGTGAGCTCCGCAAGCGCAGCCCCAATCACCTCATCTGGCGTGCAATGAGTGCGATGTTCCGCATCTGCTTGGCTGCCGATCTGATGGAGCCGACCGACAACCGCCCCAATTCGGAACCAGTCTTCGTCAGACTCCGGGTCAAAGTTGCGGCCACCGGTTTTAGGGAAAAGTGCAAAGCAAATGTTCAGTGGATCGCGGTGCGGTTCGCGGTCTATCTCCAACTCCAAGAGGGTATCTCCGTCGGCGTCGGGAAGTGGCGCAATAACCGGTAGTTCTTTCTCACGACACTGCAACAGGAATGCATGCTCCTCAGCAATAGCCTCAAAGCTCCATCTGTCGGGCCTGTAGAATTTTGTTATGTATTCCTGTCCGTCTTCATCGCGGACACCATACACGCGGTTTACGTAGCTCGGGTAAGGTGTAACGGTGCCGTCAAGCCGCAGGCCGTATGCTTGCTCAACCGCCCCGGAGGCCAGTTGGGGCGTCAGCAGGTCAAATGAGCCAGGTGTTGAGCGATCTGTATTCATCTGCGGGAACTTCCGCCAATCCCGGCCAAGGACTCGCGCGTGACCCCTGTTCCTTCAAGCTCGGAGGTAAAATGAAAGGTCACCTTAGGATTGTCACGCATTATTGAGGACAGCATCCACTCGGACTCGGCGAAGTAGACCGGCCGACCATTCTTGTCCTCGGCAATTTGGTGCTCCCGGAAACGTCTGAAGGTCTCCCTCGCTTCACGATCATCACAGGTGAACCAGCACGCGCGTGCGTAGGGCAGGGACTTCATGCTACTTGCGGCGCCATACTCCTCACGAAGCCGGTACTGGATGACCTCAAACTGCAGTTCGCCAACCGCTCCTATAATCTGTCTGCGGCCGGGCTGCTGGATAAAGAGCTGCGCGACGCCTTCTTCGGTGAGTTGTTTCAGCCCTTTCTCGAGTTGTTTTGTGCGCAGCGGGTCGGCGTTGACAACCTCTTTGAAAATGGTCGGCGAGAAGTTCGGAATACCTTGGAAACTATGGTGCTCGCCTTCGGTGATTGTGTCACCAATCACCATGTCGCCTCTGTCATACAAGCCGACTACATCGCCTGGATACGCTCGGTCAACCGCGTTCTTGCGCTCGGCCATGAAGCTGTAGGTAGTAGAGAAACGGATATCTTTGTTGCGCCGTACGTGGTGATAGGCCTTGCCCCTCTCAAACACTCCGGAGCATACACGGAGAAATGCAATTCTATCTCGGTGGCGGGGATCCAGATTGGCGTGAATCTTAAAGACAAATCCGCTAAAGGCCGTCTCGTCCGGTTCTACGATGCGGAGGTCGGTTTCACGTGAGCGAGGGGGTGGCGATAGGCCAAGGAAGGTCTCCAGAAGCTCCCGAACGCCGAAGTTGTTCAGCGCACTGCCAAAGAAGACCGGCGCGATATCGCCGCTCAGATAGTCCTCACATGCGAAGGTGTCATAGACGCCCTCAATGAGCGAAACATCCTCGCGCAGTTGATCCGCAGCGGACTTCGTTACCTCTTTGTCGAGCTGTGGATCTGAAAGATTATCCACGAGTAGGCGGTGTTCCTCAACGACGGTCTTTCCGGGCTGGAACAGGTAAACGTTACTCTCAGTAAGATTGTACACACCCTTGAATGCTCGACCCATGCCTATAGGCCATGTCAGCGGTCGGACCGTGATACCAAGTTTGTTCTCGAGCTCGTCCATCAACTCAAAAGGGGGGCGGCCGTCCCGATCAAGCTTGTTTACAAAAACAATGACCGGGGTCTTGCGCATGCGGCAGACCTGCATGAGTCTCTCGGTCTGCTCCTCAACGCCCTTGACGCAGTCTATGACAAGAATGACGCTGTCGACCGCAGAGAGGGTGCGATAGGTGTCCTCGGCGAAGTCTTTATGGCCTGGAGTATCGAGAATGTTAATGAGCTTGCCGTCGTACTCAAAGGTCATGACGGCAGTAGCCACCGAGATTCCACGTTGTTTTTCTATTTCCATGAAGTCGGAGGTTGCGGTTTTCTTAATTTTGTTGGACTTCACCGCTCCAGCGGTGCGGATTCCGCCGCCAAAGAGCAGCAGCTTCTCGGTAAGTGTAGTTTTACCCGCATCTGGATGGCTAATGACGGCAAAAGTTCGTCTCTGCTGAATAGATTGTTCGTTTTCCATATGTTGTGTACGCCTTAGTTGCAGAATAACGGAATACTCGAGGGTTCACAAGGGATCAGGTTTCGTGGGGCGCGTACCGAGAAAAGGTGCGAGTGTGCAGGCGCTGAGCAAGAGCACCCCGGTTATCACAAAGCTCAGGAAGAAGTATCCACGGTCTGCAAATAGACCAGCAATGGCCGGGAAAAGACCTGCTCCAGCAAGGTTGCCTGCAGGGATGATGAGTGAGATGGCTACGTTCCGGCTCTCGGGCGGGCCAAGCTCTGACAGTGCGGTAAGAACCGCTGGGAAGAATGCTCCAACGATCATTGGCTGTAACAGCACCGCTCCTCGCAAAGGCAGGCCGTGTAAAGAACCGATGAGGATGGTCATGATCCCGGTCGCCGCAGCGGTTACAGCAATAAGTTTGCTAAAGCCGAGCCTGTCGACCGCCACCCCGACACCGAAAAGCATGAAAATACCGGGGATTCTTGAGGCCCCAATAAGGGATCCTGCGAGGGCGGTGCTCATACCGCGTTCCTGAATGAGAAAGGTCGGCAAGACGTTGTATACGCCAACTGCGGCCGATGCCGCCAGGACAAAGAGCAGGCCAAGAACCCAGAACTGTGGATTTGACAGCACCTGCTTGAGGTTGCCGAGGCTCGGAGGCTCACCATGAAAGCGCCCGAAACGTCCAAAAACAAGAAAGCTTGGTGCCAGAATAAAGCACAGGACGGCAACCGCCCCCAGAATCATGCGCCATGACATGAGGTTAGCGGCAAGGGCCACGATAGTTGGTGCGGCGACAAAGGAAATTGCCGGACCAAACTCATGAATTGAAAGTGCTTTCCCCCGATCTTGGTGCCGTACCATTGCAGCCAATGAGCTTAGACCTGAAGGGGGGTACAAGCCCGCTGCAGAGCCAACAATAAGCATGGCGACATGTAGTGTGCGTGGCCCTTGAGACAGAGCAGCAAACAGCAGTCCGCACCCCATCGTGAGAACGGCAATGGTAATGACATGAAAGTGCTGTAGGCGTTGGGTGAGGTACCCACTTGCAAGTATTGAGGTGATGAAGCCAACGGAAATTGACAGAAAAAGACGCGTTGCCTGACCGGCAGTCATTCCAAGATCCTGACGTATCTCTACGAGGAGCGGCGAGATAAGCAGCCTTGGAAAAAAGAGGCTAAAGACTATCAGTGTGAGAAATAACACCGACGGAAAAACCTCGCTAAGTGGACGCGACATAGGTTGCATAGTGGCGATAGGGTAGCACATGAGGGCGTGTTTGGACGAGCGACTACTTGACGACGATTTGATATGATGGGATACATTGTTCATGGAAACGTAGCGTGGAATCCTTTGTCGATAGCGTTAACCACTGTTACATTTGTTGGTGGAGAGAGATATATGAGTGCCGACAAAACGTTGTACGAAGTTCTTGGTCTGAAGGAGAACGCCAAGACTGAGGATGTTCGGCGTGCGTTCCGGCAGGCCGCAAAACAGCATCATCCTGACAGAATTTCGGAACAGGAGTCGCCTGCCTTTCAGGCCGCACGTGAGGCATACGAAACACTGAAGGACCCGAGTTCCCGGTCGGCTTATGACGCCGAGCTCGCGCGACGCCGACACCCCGGCGTGGCGGTACGACCTGTCGACGTCGCACGGCCGAACCGTGCCGTGCGTGAGGCCCAGCGGATGGCGCGCGCCGCTTTTGAAGGAAATCCGCGCGCAACATTGGGTGGGGCCTTTGCCACGGTGTTTGCTGCGTTAGATGAGATGCGCCTCACCTGGAACGAGACGCGTCTTGGCTTTACCGACGCGCTTCTGGGAAACGACGATGCAGGCGTAGATTTTGACCTTGAGATGAGCTCGGAAGAGGCGCAGGAGGGAGCTCCAATACGAGTGCCTACCACTCATGGCTACCTGCAGGTTCGAATCCCGGCTGGCGTCCGGCACGGAGATATCCTGGAGGTGGAATCGCATCACGGGCTAAGCGGCAGCCGGGGTCGTGGACTTCGCTTGCGGGTAGTGTTTACTTCATAGTCTGTCGTTACTTGGTCGTAAGTCGTTCGAGATCCTCTCTCGTAGGCTGTACCGCCGCCCCCTTGTCGGTTCTGAGAACCGGAATCCGCAGGAGTGTGGGATCGGCGAGCAGCTCCTCACGGGCATCAAACTCCATGTACTGCATGCCACGTTTTCGATAACTCGCCGACTCGGTGTCTATGAGCGCCTCGAACCCACCGCATTGAGACGCAATTCGGTCAAGCTCGCCCGCCGAGGGTGCGTCGCGGCCGATATCGACCAGCTGATACTCTATTCGGCGTTCCTTGAAGAATCTTTCCGCCGCCTGGGTTGAACGGGATTTCTTTCCGCCTATGATTCGTGGTGTCATGATGGAAAAGCCTATCAGGCAGGCCCGGGCGCGACAAGTGCATGAGGTTGAGTTGGAGCTACATACCTGTGCAACATTGCCGTGGCGGCGTTGAGGTAGTAAGTTTGGGTATGTGAGTTCAAGCAAAAGGAAACCTCTACACATACGCATGCGTGTCCTGCAGTTCGTAGGAGCCGTGTTTCTCCTTATTTCATTTCCGACACTGGTGTTCCTTTATTCTAACAACCTGCAGAGCTTTGTCGTTCGTGAACTCATGTCGGCCCTATCCCGAAGGGTGGGGCTGGAATTTGAGATCGAGTCAATCTCGATTCGTGTCGGGAACATAGAGGTCAATAACGCTTCACTGTATGAACCAGGCGTCGGGCCCCTTATTGATCTCGAGTATGGCGCACTAGAGTTTAGACTCCTCTCGCTTCTCCGCGGCGAAGTGAACATCCATAACGTACGCCTCGACAAACCGCGCGTCTTTGTTGACTACGAGCATGACTTACAGAGGAGCGACTCACAGTTTCGGCTCCAGCGCTTGCGGGACATGTTTCTTCCTGAATGGTATGAGCCTAAGGTTCGTGATCAGCTCTTCACGACTGGCCCATCGGTGTATATCGGACATATTCAGATCAGATCCGGGAGCCTTGTGTTTGAAGACCACCAGCGAGGCTTTCATTTGTCAGACATACGCATGGGTGGAGCGGCGTTTCGCTACGGCGGGGGCGAAATTCAAGTGAGTCCGGGGGTCATAAGCTTTGAAATGAAGGCTGGTACCACCGTGGAGTCCTACAGCTCAGGCGTGCGCTATTCTGGGGGCCCTGTTCGCATAAGCAACGAACAGCTGCGAGTGGACACGTTTGAGCTTTGGGTAGGGGACTCTCTTGTTCAGGGCGCGGCTGGCGCGCTTTACGACTCAGTTCCCCGGGAACTCAGTCAGATTTACGATATCGATATAGAACTACATATTTTTCAGGCTGAGTTGATTCCCAACGATATTGCAGACCTGATTTTGCCGTGGATGCCAGCCTCTGTTCCGGCCTTGCTGCTTACTGAGTTGAACGAGTATGCACCCTACCGGCTTGACCTTGACATAGCAGGGAATTTGCAAGAGTTAAGGCTGGGGTATGGTGAAGTTCGTTCGCATGAAGGCGGGATGCTCCGAGCACGGGGAACAGCCTGGGATGTCGCACATTTGGATGAGCTTCGGTTTGAGCTCGAGTTCGAGGGATTGATTCCTGATCTGGCCGGATTGATTGAGGTATCAAGCCGGGTCGCGGGCCTGCCCCATGAAAGAAGCAACGGGAATCAGGACGAACCTCTTGAGCAGCCCGCTCTCCTTAAAGAGCTGAGCCGCGACCCTCGATTTCCAGGTATGGTGCTGTACTCGGGGCACCTTGAGGGGAATCCGGCAGGCACTCTGGCGAGTACTCCAGTGCTTTCTGGAAATCTTGACCTGGAGACACTGCAGGGGCGGGTAGTTGCACGCGGTGTCTTGACAGAGGATGGTCGCTGGGGCGAGTCCCTGCCCTTTGAACTCGAGGTGTCGACCGAGGACTACAGCATTGCAACCTACTCGCGGGAAGGAGGGTCTCGTGCCGAGAGACTGTCACTCGCCGCACATGCAACTGGAGATGCGCTGAGACTGGAGGAAAGCGAAGCAGAGGCACATGTGCGTCTTGAAGGGATACAACTAGCTCATTCCGGGACCGCTGCGCCGCCTCGGCTTGATGCGGAACTTGATCTTCGCTATAGGGAACGTGAGCTTTCGCTCGCTGCGCGGGTAGCGGAGGACGTACTGGATCTCGCACTGAATGGAATCCTGCGGCTTGACGCCGATACCGAACTCTCGGGAGAGGGTGAGCTTGAGATAGGCACTGCGAGTTTTGTGGCACTCGGACTCCGAGAGGATGATCTTCAGCTCTCTGGGGACATCCTATGGAGCTTCACGACGCAATCTGAGGCCCTCGGCACCGCTGAGTTGCAGGCACGGGACATCACCTTCTCCTTGGAAGGTGAGAGCGCCAGTATTGAGCAGCTGAACGCGCACCTCTCGGTTACCCCAGGGCTAACCGAGTTATCGGTAGGATCCGAGATTCTTGATCTGCGTTATGCGGGTAGTATAGGCCCCCTTACGCTAGCCGCGCGAGGGATGGAGCTGCTTCAGCTTCATGTGGCGACTGTCCCCGGCATTGCGTTGGAGGTGGATGGCGCTGACGAGTCGGGCGAACGCGTGGAGGCCTGGTTCGAGTTGCATGACACCGAGGTACTTGCAGGTATTCTCATACCGGAATTGCGGAGCATTGCACCGTTCTCCGCCGGGCTTGTTTACGACGACTCATCGTCTCAGTTTCAGTTGAGCGGTTGGGTGCCAGCCTTGCAGTACGAGGAACTTGAACTTGAAGACCTCTCACTCAACGCGGTGTTGGACCGCGTGTCCTTGCGCGGTGATGTGGGCCTGGCCGCGTTTCGGAGTCAGGCAATGGATGCCACCCCCACCACAGCTGATGGAGCGTTTGAGATACTGGACATGCATCTCGAGTTCCATACCGAGGACATGAGGCTGATGTCCGAGCTTTACGCTGGGACAATCCTGGGTGAGGAAACTGGGTCGATTCTGGCGAGTCTCAACCTCTCCAGTCCTGAGGCACCGGGTCCGCTGAGCTTCGAGATACTGGACCTGAGAATTGCTGCGCTTCAAGGGCTATTGGGAAATGACGCCGAGCGAGTTGAAGGAGTGCTTGCAGGCAGCGGCGAACTGGAACTTGAGGAATTGCTGCTCAGCTTTGAGCTGCAACTGCGTGACTCTATCTCTGATATGCAGGTTGTGGGTAGCTATGACCGGCCGAATGACTACATGAATGTGATCCTGGAGTTGCCCAGGCTGGATATGGAGTACCTTGAGGGCTTCGCATTTGGCGAGTTGGAGGAAACCCGGGGGTATGTCTCGGGGAGGGCACAGATTGAGGGGCGACTTGAGGAGCCAGAGCTGTCCGGTGAGCTTGAGTTTCACGAAGTGGAGCTGACGCTGCCGCGTCTTGGAAGCCGGTTTGCCGTTGATGGGCAGGAACTCCTTTTGAGCAACAATGGGGTACAGTTTGAGAACTTCACGGTCACGGACGCGAGCGGAGTGCCTGCGCGGGTGAACGGCAGAATTACGGCTGAGTTTGATCAAGGAAACCATGAGGTCGACCTGCAGCTGAGCACGCGGGGTTTTCGTGCAATTGACACTACCGCAGCGGATAATCCGTTGTTCTTCGGCCGGGTCATAGTTGACGCTGAGGCCCGAGTTGTTGGCCTTGTCAACGAGGCTACTCTGGAAGGCAACCTTGGACTGAGATCGGGAAGCAACGTGACCTTTGTGATGCCGGAGCAAGACACCGCAATTGATGCGACCCGAGGCATCATTCGATTTGTGGACGACGATCTATCCGAGTTGGACTCCGCATCCGGAGTCGCTGCTACTGGGGGTAGAGCGAATGCACAACCTCAGCCTCTGGTGGGAGGTGTGGAGGTCGGAGTCAATGTTCAGGTCGACAGCGATACGCAGGTGACCATGGTGGTGGATCAGGCCTCTGGCGATCGACTCGTCTTACGTGGAGGCGGTCAGTTTAGTCTTGCTGTCGACCGGAGTGGTGAGACCTCACTCACTGGTACCTACACAATAAGTGGTGGCGAGTATCAGCTGAGCTTTCAGAACATTGTCCGTCGCAATTTCCGGATCTTGGCTGGCAGTAACGTCACCTGGGTAGGAGACCCGTTTGACGCACAACTCAACGTGACCGCCGAGTATAGCCTGCGTGCATCACCGGCCAGTCTGGTTGGTGCCTACCTCACTGAGCAGGAAACCGCCGCCTACCGGCGGTCACTACCATTCCAGGTACTGCTGGAGCTGCAGGGTGCAATGAGCGAACCTGAGATAAGCTTCCAACTCGACATGCCGCAGGCTGAACGGGGTGCTTTGGCCGGTACCGTCTATAACAGGCTGCAGCAGCTTAACGAAAATGAAGCCGAGCGTAATCGCCAGGCATTTGCGCTGCTGGTGTTTAACCAGTTTCTTGGTGAGGAGTTCACCGGATTTGATCAGGGAGCCGCAGTCGCCGGTGGGGCTCGCAGCAGTGCCGCGCGTTTGTTGAGTCAGCAGCTGAACATTATCTCGGCACGCGTGATACCTGGACTGGATCTTGCGTTCGAAATCGAGTCCTACGAAGAGATCGGCGAGACCGGACCAGAGGGCCGCACCGAGCTTCATGTACAGTTGAGCCGACAGTTCCTTGATGACCGAGTGAGCATTGAGCTTGGCGGACAGTTTGAGCTTGAGGGTGAACGCTCCGAAGGTGAAGATATGGGCGACTTTGCGGGCGATATTGTGGTGGAGTACCTGATAACCGAGGATGGCCGCTATCGGATTCGCGGCTTCCGCCGCAACGAATATCAGGGCCCTATAGAAGGAACCCAGGCGACTACCGGGGTTGCGTTGGTCTATACGCGCACCTTTGACCGCTTGCGCGAGCTATTCCGGCGACCACGACCAGACACCGAACTGCAACTGCCGGATCCCGGTTTTGAACAGGATCGGTCCTAACTCTATGAGACCTGCACAATCCAACCAGGTGAAACCTCTCCACTCAATCCTTGTTTTCCTATGGATGCTCCTCAGCATTTCTTGTGCCACCGTTCCTGACAATGGCGATCCTCCCGAGCTCTACATAGGCGCTGAGGTCGACATTATGGAACCCCTGCCCTTGCGGGAGCGGAGGGCACTGCAGGCGGCATACGAGGTGGCATTGCGCCCCCAGCCCAACCGCTCGGTGCTGGGCATTTGGCGCCCACGACTGCAGCTCTACCGCCTCACTGGGGGAGAAGCGGCGGAGGGTGTGCGAGCTCGCGTGCAGAATCGTTTTGGGGAAGCTCCGGTATACTTCTCTGCCGAGATTCCAGATGCAAATACCCAACGGTTGCTGAATGCCAGTTACGCACGTGGGTATTTCGACGCTGAGATACGTTACGATATTGTCGAGCCCCGTGAAGGACATGTAGGTCTGAGCTACGAGGTCAGTCCCGGCCAGCGATATCAACTGGGTGAGCTCCGTTATGGAGCGCAGGATGCGAATGGGGACGAGCGGCCGGACTATCTATCTGCCATTGATGAAGCGATTAGGCGTCAGCTTGAGATGAGTGAGCTGAGGAAAGGCAGGGCCTACCACCTCGACGACCTGGAGCAGGAGCAAACTCGCATAGATGCTGCACTGAAGAATCAGGGCTTCTTTGCCTTTAGTTCCGGACACCTGGTCTTTGACGGTCGCCGAGACCGAGAACGGAAGGTGGTGGATTTGCGGCTTGATGTGCGGGAGGACATGCCGGTGCGCGCAGCCCGACAGTATCGTCTGCGCAACATATTCCTCTATCTTGATTACTCGGTGGAGAGCGAGGATCGACCTGAAGATCTTGGTGAGTTGGAGGAGCTTGCCGAACAGGTCTATGTCGTTGAGTCAAGTGAACGATATCGGAGTTCCATTGTACTGAACGCCTTGGTAATTGAACCGGGGCAGCTTTACCGGCGAGCTGACCACCTCCGGAGCCTCAGCAGGCTAAGCGACCTTGGCATTTTTCAGTTTTCATCAATTCGCTATCGTGAAACAGACGAGCCCGACCGGCTTGATGCGTATGTCTATCTTACTCCTGCACCTTCACGCGTGGTCCAGGCGGAGGTGCAGGCGGTTTCACGGTCGGACGACTTCGCTGGCCCGGCCGTCAATATAGCTTACCGAGACAGGAATGCTTTTGGTGGGGCCGAGGAACTGAGCCTTCAGTCTAACGCCGCATTCGAAACTCGTTTGAGAGAGGATGCGGGGAGAGTGCTTGGTTCCTATGAATATGGTGCCGAGGCAGGCCTGAACCTACCTCGAGTTGTGGCTCCATTTGCGGTTGACCGAGCTCGCACCGGTTCGCTCCCACGCACGCGCGTGCGAGCAGGAATACAGTCTCTGACACGGATTGATACCTATAGGTTGGACTCGGCAAATGCACGCTTTGGGTATTCCTGGCGCAGCAATCCCGGACTTCGCCATGAGCTGGACCCAGTGGACATAACCTTTGTTCGTCCCGGCGAGTTTGCACCGGAATTTGAGGAGCAGCTCGACCAGAACCCAATTCTTGCGCGCAGTTTTGAGCAACAGTTTCTTGTAGGGAGCAGATACACCTTCATCTATAGTGATCGAGGAGTTACTGAAGGCCGAGCCTCGAGCTACCTGCAACTAGGGATTGAGTCCTCTGGTGCGGTGTTACATGCGGTGCAGCAGCTGAGCGGTACAGACGACAGTGAGGACGACGAGCCAGCGACCTACTTTAATACACCCTACGCACAGTTTATCCGCACCGATGCCGATGTCAGGCAGTTTATACCGCTCATAGGTTCCCAAAGATTGGCACTGCGCTTGCTGACAGGTCTGGGTTACCCCTATGGGAACTCCGACACCCTACCTCGGATCCGTCGTTTTTCGGTAGGTGGAACCAACAGCATGCGGGCATTTGCCGCGCGAAGTTTGGGACCCGGCAGTATCCCACCAGAACTGGACGCCTTTGACGACCGCAGTGGGGCTATTCGTCTTGAGACAAACATCGAGTACAGGTTCCCGCTCACCACCTACTTCCGTGGTGCTGTCTTTTTTGATGTCGGCAACATTTGGGATCTTCCTGGGGATGGTGGAGACGAAGAAGGGGAGTTTGGCTTTGACAGCTTTGTCGATGATCTCGCCGTGGGGAGCGGCATAGGGCTTCGATTCGATCCTGGGTTCGTTGTTTTGCGACTGGACGTGGCCTTTCCAGTGCGGAAGCCCTGGATTGATGAACATGATGGCTGGCTCATTCAGGACATGCGCCCCTTGGAAATCGACTGGCTGCGTGAGAACTTAGTCTACAATCTGGCGATTGGGTATCCGTTCTAGCTCTTAGCTTTCTTGGTTTTGATATCAACACCACCCATGATTGCTACAGCGCGTACCTCAAGTACCGGCGCAGATGGATCTTCGGGAGTATCGGTGCGATTATCGACTCCACCGAGAATTGGTACTGCCGAGACCTCGACCGCAACACCGGGTGGGACGACTATATCGAGTCCACCCATGATGCAGAGCGCGTTCACCACCGTACGTCCGGGAGGAAAGATCGCCTTTCTATAATCCAGATCAACGCCCCCCATGACCGCGACCACCTTTGTAGAGCGTGCCGGGCGCCACACGCCACGGCGTTCGGCTCCACCGAGAAGTGCGAAAACCGTAGCCGCTTTACTGACCTTCCCGGAGTTCACCTCAACAGAGGCGTCCCTGGTCGTGGGTTGGCTGGTGGGGCCGCTCGGGTAGGTGTCGTTTGTTCCCGGCTCATGAAAGAGAGGCAGGTCAGCCACCAGCATTCTGAGCTCGGTGTGCGTCCTCCCCGCCTCGGCTCGCTCAATACGCAGACCAAGTTCGTGGTCGTTAAGGTTGTCGTAGGCGTAGTTGAGCTTCAGACGCTCTACCACCTCGGCGCGGAGAACCGACAAAGGCTGGTCTTCCGCGTGTGGCGCGCCGTCATTTGATTGCCGCGGGGATGCGGACAGGTTATCCATACTCACAGCGTATCTCCGAAAATAACTCTACTCCGATCTGAGCACTCTCTGCAAGCATTCCGTAACGTGTAGTCCAGAGACTCAGAGCGCGGCCTTTCGTGGAGGCCCGAGTGGTGGAAGCAGGGCCTCTATCTGCGCACGCTGAGCCTCGAAAAATGGTGGCAGAACCAGCGTTTCCCCAAGGTGTTCTGGATCTTCGTCTACCGCAAATCCGGGACCGTCGGTGGCTACCTCGAAGAGCGCCCCGCCCGGCTCGCGTACATAAATGGACTTAAACCAGAAGCGGTCTATAACCTGAGTTGGCGAAGCACCGGCACCGACAATTCTTTCCCGAAGCTCGGACTGATGGGATTCGTCCATGGCCCTCCACGCAACGTGATGCACCGATCCTACACCCCATCCGCCACCAGGCGTCCCGGGCTCATCTCGAATGTCTATCCGGCGCCCCGCCTCCCCGCCACCAATGCCGTACCGCGTCCACCCTGCTTCCTCACCCAGTTGCTCCAAACCAAGCGCGCTCTCAAGAAACCGGCGTGTGGCGGTGCTGTCGCGTTCGGGAAGACGCGCACCGGCAAGTGCCCGAATCTGCTTGTCTGCATCCACTGGTGAGTTATCCCAGGGGGTGAAGCCAAAGCCTTCATATAGAGGAGCCTCGACCAGGGCCAGCTGCATTCCGTGGGGATCTGAAAACGGGAGCGTTGGCTCACCAAAGCGCAGCCCGGACTCTCCAGCCGCGACCCCGTGTTGGGTTAAGCGTTGTTGCCAGAACTCCATGGTACCCTCAGGAATACCCAGTTGCACCTCACCCCAGACCCCTGGCCCTGTGCGGCCAGCAGGCATATTGGGCCATGGAAAAAACGTGATATCGGTGCCCGGGTTGCCCTCTGCGTCTGCAAAAAAGAGGTGATAGGTATCCGGGGCATCCTGGTTAATTGACTTCTTGACCAGGCGCATGCCTAAGACCCCAACGTAAAAGTCCAGGTTCTCCTGGGCATCGCCTGAAATCGCTGTTATATGATGTATTCCTGTTACCGAGCGCATTCCTAACTCCTTACCGCCGAAACTGCCTGTATGGCTCTTCTGTATCGATCTCTCTCCGGAAGGTCCTTTAAATGCTCGCCTGGGTCAACAAATTCTTCCGCTGCCATGTGCCTGCCCCCCGCGCGCCGAAATACTACAACTTCACCTAATCTTCACACAGGCTACCCAAACGCTCCATTGCACAAGGCGATACTCCAGACATCAGAACCGGAGTAACGCTCCGGTGAAAAGGAGCGCA
>SLAA01000234.1 GCA_007127105.1 Spirochaetales bacterium
CCACCAACTCGGCCGCTAAGGGAATATCGCGGGTCACCACTATATCGTCCGGCTGCACTCGCTCTTGAATTACTTTGTCACTCTGTTGATCACCGGGGGCAACCAGCACGCGCTCAATCTGCGGGCTGTCGGCAGTGCGGATTGAACGGTCGGCGACAAACACTGCCCGCACCCTCTCCCGACACGCCGCACGCTCCACAAACTCTCGTGCCTCGCGGACACAGTTGTCAGCGTCTATCCAAACCGTAATCATGCCGGGGCGGCCCCGACGCAGGCGCGGAACACAGTGGCCGGGCCGGTGAGTACAAAGGCCGTGCAGTACGCCGGAACAAAAACCGCCCTAGCGGCCGGGATTTCAAGTTCTTGTTCCTGAGGCTGAACTGTGGCTCGGCTCCCATCGCCCACCACCTTGACGCGTGCCGTTCCCTTCGTACACAGCAGGATTTCCGGAACTGCGTCGGAGCGAGCGACGGTGAGCGGACTCGCAGTGAGTTCCAGCCGAGCGAGAGAAAACTCCTCAAAGGAGGTAGGAAATGTAAACGACGCTGCGCCAGATAGAATGGGAGGTTGGTAAGGTTCAAAGCGCACGACTCGCCGCAGTTCCTCACGGTCGACATACTTTGAGGTCAAGCCACCTCGAAGCACGTTGTTGGAGTTGGCCATAATCTCTACCCCTACCCCGTGGAGGTAGGCATGAAGGACTCCCGCCGGTAGACACAATGCATCACCCGCTTTGAGGTGAAGGACGTTCAAATACAGTGGAGCAAGAACTCCCGGATCATTGGGGTAGGCCGAGGCCAGACGCACAATGGTTTGGTAACACAGCGTCCGCACACTGTCTTCCTCTGGACTGCCAGTTCTGCGTTCGCCGCTTTCGTCGGTGAGCACCCTTTCGACCGCACCGATAATGCTCCGCAGCTCGCGGAGCGAAAGCTCAGCAACCGCATCGTAAAGCCTCTCAATACCACCTGAATGAAGTGCCGCCAGAAGCAGCCCGGCCTCAGCCTCTATGGGAGCAAGTACATGCTCTAGTGCACCTGGATCACGGAACCCGACCATCGCTCCAAAGGCTGTGAGCGCAGCAACGAGCTCTGGCTTATGATTGCGGTCACGATAACTGCGATGCGGAGCTGCAACCGGTATTCCCAGGCCTTCCTCACGCGCAAAGCCAGCCTCTGCCTGCTCCTTGCTTGGGTGAGCCTGCAACGAGAGAGGCTGGCCAGCAGCAATGACCTTGAGCAAAAAGGGCAACTCCGAGCCAAAGCGCTCTGCGATATCGGGACCGAGACTGCTTTGCGGGTCTTGTTGTACCAACGAACGAAGGTCGTGTCCCATCGGAGCACCGGTTGCATCACAAACCTGGGTGAGACCGTCTGGATGAGTTCCGTACCACAGCTCGGCCATAGGCTCACCGTTGGGATTAGGAATACCAAAGAGGCGGAGAAAATCTGTGGGAGACCCCCAAGCGTAGCGCTGAATAGCGGGGGATAGGACTGTCGCGCTCATCTGCTGCATATGGAACCACAGTTTAGCGACCGCGAGCTCCTCCATCAACATGGAATGCTCAAGAACTTGATCTTTCTCCGGGGCCCCACTACACTTGTCACACTACTTTCGCAGGCCGCAGATTCCGGTCAATTCGCAGATCAATGAATGAAATGGAGAAAAACAATGCAGATCTCACCACTTCAAAAGGCACGCAATGAGTACAAACCCAAGACTCCCTCGATACTGACTCAGGCTCCCGCCAGGGTAACGCTCAAATTCAGCGAGAACCCAACAAGCAGCACCGCGAGCGCCGGTATTCAGGAACTGTTTCCGAAGACATTTCATTCTAAACCGGTAGAATTTGTAGCGGGTGACAACCCCGCAGCGAATACCGCTCGCAACGTGGCTGTCATTCTTTCTGGCGGACAGGCACCGGGAGGACACAACGTCATTGTTGGAATTCTCGATGGGCTTAAGGCGGCCAACAAAGACTCCAAGCTGTTTGGATTCCGCAATGGTCCGGGAGGCATTCTAGCCGATGACTGTGTGGAGCTAACTCCCGAGTTTGTGGCACCATTCCGCAATACCGGCGGATTTGACATGATAGGCTCCGGGCGCACCAAGCTCGAGAGCGAGGAGCAGTTCCAGAAGACTGTAGAGGTATTTGAACGCCGCGGCATTTCTGCCTTGGTTGTTATCGGTGGCGATGACTCCAACACGAACGCTGGCCTGCTGGCCGAGTACCTGGCCGGGACTGGCTCCAGCATTCAGGTAGTCGGAGTGCCCAAGACAATAGATGGAGATCTTAAGAACGAGCAGATTGAGGTATCGTTCGGTTTCGACACCGCCACCAAAACCTACTCCGAGCTCATTGGCAATATTGCACGGGACGCAAACTCCGCGAAGAAGTACTGGCACTTCATTCGACTCATGGGGCGTTCGGCTTCACATATCGCGCTCGAATGTGCGCTGCAAACGCGTCCCAACATCTGTCTCATTGCTGAAGAGGTCGCGGAAAAGAGCCTTACTCTCGACGCCATAGTGGAGACCATTGTGTCTACCATTGTGCAGCGCTCCCAGCAGGGCAAAGACTACGGTCTTGTGCTGGTGCCGGAAGGACTCATTGAAGCCATCCCCGAGATGAACACCCTTATCGGGGAGTTGAACACCCTTTTGGCCGAGGATGAAGACTACTTTGGTACGCTGACTACCTTTGAAGACCAGGCTGAATGGGTTAACCGCCGACTTTCACGCGAGGCTTCCTACGTTTTCTCTACCCTTCCCAGTGAGATACAGCGCCAACTTCTCATGGACCGGGATCCTCACGGCAATGTTCAGGTCTCCCGCATAGAGACCGAGGAACTCCTGGTAGATATGGTGAGCACTACCCTGCGTGAACGAAAGGCCCGAGGAGAGTTTGACGGCAAGTTCTCCAGTCTCACCCACTTCTTTGGTTATGAAGGACGTTGTGCCTTCCCCTCGAACTTTGACTCCGACTACTGCTACGCGCTTGGGCGGACAACCGCACTCCTTATTCAGAACGACCTCACAGGCTACATTGCAACGGTACGGGGTCTTGCAGACGCAGCCTCGGATTGGCGTCCCGGCGGCGCGCCACTCGCGCAAATGATGAATCTTGAGCGTCGGCATGGCAAGGATAAGCCGGTAATCAAGAAGGCGCTCGTGGAGACATCAGGCGCGCCGTTCCGAGCCTTTGAGGATCACCGTGAGGTCTGGGCCAAGGACACGGTGTACCGTTACCCCGGGGCTGTGCAGTACTACGGGCCAACCGAGGTGTGCGACGCAACCAGCATCACACTACAACTTGAACAGGGTCGTTCCGTAGCGATATAGCAATACCGGGACTTAAAGGTCTGGAGGCCGGTCGCGAGCTTCGCGGTCGGTCGCTGGGCCTCCCGGCGCCGCGTGGTGGGTCATGCCGTCAG
>SLAA01000199.1 GCA_007127105.1 Spirochaetales bacterium
CGCAGCCGGGGTCCCAGCCGGATTCAACCACTGTTCCCACCAACGGACGCACTCCTGGAGAAACCCAATCTCGGGTCCTGGCCCTCCCATGTGTGGATACTTGTGTCCCCATGCTCCAATGAGCCCTCGCCGAGGAACATTCAGGTTCTGTAACAGGTGAAAAACCGTATTGGAATAACCGTCGGCCCAACCGCTCACAGCGAAAACCGGAACCTGGACAGCGCTATAGTCCTCACATATCGAGCCATGTCTCCAGAACTCGTCGCGTCTTTGGTGCTTGAGCCAGTCGAGCAACCACAATCCACTGCCTTCCAGACGCTCCAACCACATTTCTCGCCACCGTTCGCCCACAACCAGGGGATCCGGTGGACAGGAGTTGTAGGCAAACATTGTTGAGGCCCAGGAAAGGTTGTCGGTGAGCAGGCACCCGCCCATGTAATGAACATCGTCGGCGTAACGGTCGTCCGATGAGCAGACAGTTATGACCGCACCCAGTTCCGGCGGGCGTAGAGCGGCAAGCTGCAGGCCGTTGAAGCCTCCCCAGGACAGGCCAAAAAGGCCCACCTTACCGCTGCACCAGGGTTGCGCGGCAATCCACCGCAGCACTTCCAGACCGTCATCCAACTCAGACTGCAGGTACTCGCCGCGGAGCACACCCTCGGAGTCGCCACTTCCCCGCAGATCAACTCGTACGCCAGCAAACCCATGCTGTGCGAAGTAGCCATGGATCTGGGCATCTCTCACCGCTTTGAAGTCACGCTTGCGATAAGGAATATACTCAAGTACCGCAGGAACCGGCCGGAGTGCGGCGTCGGCCGGTAACCAGATCTTGGCCGCCAGTCGTCGACCATCGGACATGGTTATCCACAGATGCTCCAACACCTCTACGTCTCGCTCAAGCACGTACTAGCCTCCCATACCTGGCATAGTACTATGAGAGGGCTCTGTAGTCGAGCATCTATGCGCTGCGCACCGCCTTGGTAGAGCGCAGCCCCAGCGACTCGTACACACGCCGGGTTGCTAATGACTTGTTCAGCGTGTAGAAATGCACCCCATCTACCCCGTTGTCAAGCAGGTCCATGACCTGCGAGGCTGCCCAGTGCACTCCAACATTCTCGAAATACTCAGCAGTCTCGGCCCGGTCCAGGGCCTTGAGTAGTTTAGCCGGGAATCTGGTACCTGCAGCTAGTTCGGCCATCCTGTTCATGCCTTTGCGGCTTGGCACCGGCATGACTCCGGCCACAATGGGTACATCGATACCCGCGTGCCTACATCGCTCGACAAAGTCGTAGAACTCGTGGTTGTCAAAGAACATCTGGGTACAGATATAGTCGGCACCAGCATCCACCTTGGCCTTGAGGTGCTCAATTTCCAGGAGCCGATTGCTGGTAGCCGGATGCCCTTCAGGGAATCCAGCTACACCAATTCCGAGTCGAGGGAAGTGCTTCCGAATGTACTCAACAAGTTCCGAGGCGTAGGTGAATCCGTCCGGGTGGGCCTCAAAACTGCGCATCCCGCCTGGAGGGTCACCCCTGAGTGCCATTATGTTCTCAATGCCGCTGTCGGCATAGGTTTGAAGAATCTCGTGAGTCTCGGCACGCGTGGCTTCAACGCAGGTCAGATGCGATATCACGGTGAGCCTCGACCGCTTGCGTATGTCCAGTACCAAGTCGTGGGTGAGTGCCTTAGTGGACCCACCGGCGCCATAGGTCACGCTCACCGCATCTGCCTCCAGCGGCTCAAGGTCGCTGATTGTACTGAACAGCGCCTCGGCCGCCTCGGGTGTCTTTGGAGGGAAAAACTCAAAACTAAAGGCGGGCTTACTTTTTTCCAGCAAGGCTTTGATGTGCATGAGTCCCTCTCCCTTTATGATACTTTGCGAAAATGAAAAATGCCCCAGGCCAGCCGCCCCTTCTGGCCACCGTCCACCCAGTGGCGCAGGCCGGTCTTCATTCGCTCTATGTAGTCACGGCTGACGACCTTGGACAGCTCCGCGTCACGGACAACGGTCTCGTCGTGTACCCGTTGATAGTGGGCGGCCAACTGATGAGTGTTTTCATCAAAGCCCAGTTCCTCAAAACCAAGGCGACCCAGGGTCTCCCTGTAGAATGCTGGACAGGCCAGGTCTTCCAGGTTCAGCCGCGCCAGTATCGGCCCCAGTTCCTCGGTCTCGCAGTCGTCTGCCCGCATGGGGTCGGTGAACACCATCTGGCCACCGGTCTTAAGAACCCGCGCGGCCTCCTTGAGCACCTGTTCGCGACGGCCGCTATGAAGCATTGCATCCTGTGACCAGATGAGGTCAAAGCTATTGTCTTCAAAAGGGATATCTTCAAAGCTTCCGTCAACTACCTCAATCTTGTCTTCCAGGCCAGCCCTCCGATTCTGTTCGCGAGCCCGCTCATTCTCAACCTCACTCAGGTTCAGCGCCACAACCTTGCAGCCAAAGCGTCCGGCAAGGTACCGCGCTGCACCGCCATATCCAGATCCAATGTCAAGCACCACGGAGTCGGGGCCAAGATCTGTGTTCTCTGCCATCTGAGCCACCGTGCGGCGGCTGGCGGTGCCAATATCCTCGTCGGCGTTCTCGTAAAGCCCAATGTGAATATCCTCACCGCCCCAGATGGTGTAGTAGAAGGTGTCAGCGTCACTTGAGTTATAGTAGCTCTGCGCCGTTATCGTTGCTGTTTCGTCATAACTACGTGCCATTACGCGTCTCCCTCCTGTTGCTCCAGGTACTTCTTGCTGGCAACGTGGACAAAGAAGTCCGGCTCGTCGTCATGGTAGGTTTCCTTAAAGTCGCCATAGGTTTCCACGGTCTGGAAACCGACCTCGAACATGAGTTTACGCACATACTCCTTGCGGACCGGAAACATGTTCAAGTAGAAGGTCGACTTGTCGGGGAAGCTGTAGCGGAACCGAGCAAGTCCCTCATCCATGTACTCCGGCTCGGCCGATACGTTTTCGCCGCAGTAGTAGTAGGTGTGCTTGCTCGAAAAGCCGTTGTCAAGAATGGCGTCGTAGTTGCGCTGATCCAGGATCAACACGCCGTCATGCTTCAACATTGCGTAGAACTCCGCCAGAGTCTTGCGACGGTCGCGTTCTTCATGGAGATGTGTAAAGCTATTTCCCAAACACACAATGGCGTCGTAGCTCTCTCTGAGATCTTTATTGAGCCAGCGCCAGTCGGCGTGAACGGTGCGGATAAGGTGCCCGCGCTTGCGGCCGTTCTCAAAAGCCTTGGCCAGCATGTCCTGACTACCGTCCGCACTCGTTACATCGAAGCCAGCCTCAATGAGGCGCACCGAGTGAAACCCGGTGCCGGTTGCCACATCAAGCACACGTTCTGCATTGTGCTCCTTGAGTACGCGGAGAAAAAAGTCTCCCTCGCTCTCGGCTCGCGCCTCCCAGTCAATGAGCTGGTCCCACTTGTCTACGAAAGCTTCTATATACTCTTGCTGATAATGGTCGCTTTCTCGAACCGCAATTGGATCCGCTCCAAAATCTTGCTTGGTCTTTGTGTCTGCCATTTCTATCTCCTTAGTAGCGATAGTGGTCGGGTTTGTAGGGGCCATTCACCGAAACGCCAATGTACTCGGCCTGTTCCGAGCTCAGCTTGGTCAAGTTTGCCCCGATCTTGGCCAGGTGCAGTCGTGCCACCTCTTCATCAAGTTCCTTGCTCAGCACATATACACCGGGCTCGCGCTTTGTTCGATGCAGATCAATCTGGGCCAGGGTTTGATTGGTGAAGCTGTTAGACATAACAAAGCTTGGGTGACCGGTTGCACAACCAAGGTTCACCAGTCGTCCCTCGGCCAGAAGATACACGCTGTGTCCATCGGGAAAGCGGTACTTGTCTACCTGCGGCTTGATGTTGATTTTCTCCACACCGGGATAGTCGTTGAGTTTTTCAACCTGTATCTCGTTATCAAAGTGGCCAATATTGCAGACAATAGCCTGGTCTTTCATGCCAGCCATGTGCTTGGCGGTGATAACGTCTTTGTTTCCGGTGGTCGTCACGTAGATGTCTGCCTGCGGCAGGGCTTCCTCCACGGTGCAGACAGTGTATCCAGCCATGCTTGCTTGCAGGGCACAGATCGGATCTATTTCTGAAACCAGTACCCGGGCCTTGAGCGATGCAAGGGCCTCTGCCGAACCCTTACCAACATCACCAAAACCACAAACCATGGCGGTCTTGCCAGCAATCATTACATCGGTTGCCCGCTTAATGCCGTCGACCAGGCTTTCGCGGCAGCCGTATACATTGTCGAACTTGCTCTTGGTTACCGAGTCATTCACGTTAATTGCAGGAAACAACAGTTCGCCACTCTCCTGCATTTGGTACAGACGATGTACGCCGGTGGTGGTCTCTTCACTAACACCACGGATATCCGATACCACTCGTTTCCAGAATCCTGCGTCGGTCTGCTGTATGTCTTTCAGCAGCTCATTCACAATCTGCAGTTCACGATTGTCGGTGGGCTCATCCAGCATTGTTGGCTTTTTCTCCGCCTGGTACCCACGGTGAATAAGAAGTGTGGCGTCTCCGCCGTCGTCAACAATCTGTTGGGGGCCGTTTCCGTCCGGCCAGGTCAGAGCCTGTTTGGTGCACCACCAGTACTCCTCAAGTGTCTCACCCTTCCAGGCAAACACGGGAACTCCACGCGGATCCTCGGGGCTGCCACCTTTGGCAGGCGGGCCTACAACAACGGCAGAGGCTGCATGGTCCTGCGTTGAGAAAATGTTACAGCTGGCCCACCGTACGTCGGCACCCAGTTCAACGAGCGTCTCAATGAGCACCGCAGTCTGGATAGTCATATGCAAGCTACCCATAATCCTGAGGCCAGCTAAAGGCTGCTCGGCGGCGTACTTCTCTCGTGATGCTATAAGGCCGGGCATTTCCTGCTCGGCGATTTCTATTTCCTTACGACCGTACTCGGCCAGACCTAGATCTCTGACCTTGTGGTCCGTCTTCAAATCGGTTCTCATTACCGTGCTCATATACTCTCTCCTGTTATTGTCTGTGTGAAAACCGGGGGCAGCAGCCCCTCACCGGTTTATACGCTGACGGTCCATGATTGCTGCTCGAGTGCACTGGTAATATTCCGCGCCTCAGCCATGGTGAACTGAGCACCTGGCTTTTCTACAATCCGTGCAGCAATAAATGAGGCAATGCGCCCGGCCTCACCGAGGGAAGCGCTCTTCTCAAGACCGTATAAGATACCCGCTGCGTAAGTGTCACCTGCGCCGGTCGTGTCAACCGCGCGAGCCTCAAATCCGGGTATGGCTGCCCGCTCGCCGTCGTGGGACGCGATGTACGAGCCTTGTGACCCGTCCTTGACAGCCGCAACGCCAGCTTTCTCGGCAAGCTCAACCACCGCTCGACGGGGATCGTCATAGCCCATGAGAATATGAGCCTCGTCGCGGTTGGCTAGTACGACATCGACATGGTCCGCCACAAGCTCCAAGAAGTCGTCACGGTGACGCTCGACCGCAAAGGGGTCGGCAACGTCAAACACTACCTGGGTATTGTTTTCGCGGGCAGTGGCAATGGCGCTCAAAAGGGCATTCTTCTGGGATGGTGTGTCCCACATATACCCGGTGAAGTAGAGGTAGTGTGCCTGAGCAACACGCTCGCCGACAACGCGCTCTGGACTAAACTGGGGGCACACCCCAAGGCGCGTGCACATAGTGCGTTCCTGGTCGGCTGATACCAGCACAATGCTGGTACCAGTCTCGCCGAACTCTACCGTAAGTTCGGACTCTACGCCTCGCTCTCTCAGACGCTCGCCGTAAATGTCGGCCAGCTCGTCGTTGCCAACAACACCGGAAAGTGCCGTCGGCACTCCGAGCGAGGCCAGAGTTACCATAGTATTAGGACATGCCCCACCGGGAGCGTAGCTTTTGTCCCGGTCCTTGAAGAATTCCAGGATCTCAGCGCCTCGCTCGTTGTCAATCAACTGCATGGTGCCTTTGTTCAAACCCAGTTTCTCGAGCTCATGATCTTCAACCTTCATGAGGACGTCTATGAGAGGATTGCCTATTCCGTAGACTGCTACTTTGCCCATGCTAGTTCTCCGATCTCTATAGGAGTGGAGTTAAGCATTGATGCAAGCTGCTCGGCCTTGTCGGTTCGTTCCCAGGTAAAGGTGGGGCCGCTGCGGCCAAAGTGACCATAGGCTGCTGTCTCACGAAAGACCGGTCGCTTGAGGTTAAGCGTCGCTACTATTCCGGCCGGACGCAGATCAAACACCTCGCGCACTGCATCCGCAATCCTGGACTCGGCGACCTTACCGGTGCCGAAGGTCTCTACGCGGACCGAGACCGGAAAGGGCACCCCAATTGCGTAGGCCAGACTAAGCTCAGCACGTTCCGCGAGTCCCGCCGCAACAATGTTCTTTGCAACATAACGAGCCATGTAGGCTGCTGAGCGGTCTACTTTGCTCGAGTCTTTGCCCGAGAAGGCTCCTCCCCCGTGACGGCCCATTCCGCCGTAGGTATCGACAATGATCTTTCGTCCGGTCAAGCCGGAGTCACCATGCGGTCCTCCAACAACAAAGCGCCCGGTAGGATTCACGTAGTACTTGGTCTTACTGTCGATCAAGCCTGTACGGTCAAGGACAGGCTCAATGATGCTGGAAACAATTGTCTCCTTGATTTCATCGTACTCAACCTCATCGTCATGCTGGTGACTCACCACCACGCTGTCAATGCGCTTGGGCTTGTGATTCTCATACTCAATGGTGACCTGACTCTTGGAGTCGGGGCGGAGCCAGCCAATGCTCCCGTTCTTACGCACCTTTGCCGCATGCTGAAGAATCTGATGCGCCAGCATAATTGGAGCGGGCATGAGTTCCGGTGTTTCCAGACAGGCGTAGCCAAACATCATTCCCTGGTCACCTGCTCCTTGCTCGTCGTAAAGACCTTCTCCGGTCGAGACGCCCTGTGAGATGTCCGGACTCTGTGCGTGGAGGGTATTCATAACGTTCATGCTCTCGGCATCTATGCCGTATGCAGGGTCGGTATACCCAATCTCGCGAACAACGTCTCGAGCAATTTCCTGAATGTCAAAACTGGTCTCGGTGGTTACCTCACCCCCAACCAGAACCATTCCAGTTGTCGTAAAGGTCTCACATGCAACTCGTGAGTCCGGATCACCCGCTAAACAGGCGTCCAGCACTGCATCGGAAACCTGATCGGCTAGCTTGTCGGGGTGCCCCTCGCTCACCGACTCCGAAGTAAAAAAGTAATTTTCGCTCGCGCTCATTCCTATCCCCCTCCTGAGCTTTCTTAGGCCAGTTGAAATAGCCCGCACGCGGTATTATCCGCTGCAACTAAATCAACAATGAAATTATTGATCAAAATCTTTTGTGTAGCAATCATTTTCCGCTTAAATAATACGGACTGAAAGGATATAGTCAAGCGAAACTTGGAAGTTTTGTGGGATAATTGCGCACGGAATGAGTTTCGTATACGAAATCTTTCCGCTCTTGACAAAAACTCAAACCATGGATAGAAACAGCTATGCGAGGCAAACTGCAAACCTCGCACAATAGGCGGCGCACAAAAGATGGATGACTGGCCGGGAGCAAGAACAGTTGAGGAGTTCCACAGGCAAATCTCGGATGCCTACACCCGGAGCCCGCTTGAAATCTCAATTTTTGTAGGCTTTTTCGTTATCCTCCTTGGCATTTTGTTCGGGTATCGCCGTCACGTCACCCGCCGCGAAAGACAGTCCGAGGCAGAACGCACCGAACGTCTCTATCAACAAGCGTTACGCCGCACGCAACTCTCACCATCTCAGGTCGAGCTCCTGAATACCCTCGCCGCGACCATGCAGCGGCCCGCGGAACGTTACCTCCTGTTTGAGGATGAGTCCCTGTTCAACTCGTGCGCGGTACGGGCAATGGAGCAAAAGCAGGTAGCCCCGGATGCGGTTGCCGGACTTCGCATCATCCTTGGCTTTGATTCCGACGGTGCAAAGGCGCCTCACTCCACAACACAACTAAAACCAGGCTCCACGGTCTTACTCAGGGGCCGAGCAAAGGACAAACCTGTGGCAGCAGAGATACGCTCAAGTTCACGCAGCATGGGACTTGAACTGCGTTGCAGACCTGAACGCATGAGCCGCCTGCCGCTCAGCGGCCGCCCAATACAGCTCATTTATCATAATGCGGCTGGCATATTCGTTTTTGAGTCGCTGGTCTTGTCTCGGGAAGATGGCGATGTGGTTCTCCGCCACGCCGAGCAGCCACAACGCCTGCAGCGCCGCCGCTACTTTCGTCGAGCGGTGCAACGGCCGGTGCGCATAGAACGGGTTTCACCAGAGGGCGCGGATTTGAACGGGGTAGTTTTTGACCTTGGTGGAGGTGGCGCGGCGCTCGAACTTGTAGAGATAGATGCCGAGACGACGGGACACAGGGACAAGCCACCAGATATTGGCGATCTGCTCTACCTGTATCTTGAGCCTGAGCCGGGTGAGGTGTGGAAACTACAGGCACGGGTTGTTCGTGTCTCCCCTAAGGGGATCCATGTGGTGTTCACCGCCCTCCAGGAGCAGGATCGAGACAAGATCTACCGTTATCTTTTCCGCTCAGAGTGAGCGACGGTTGGTGGGGGCAACTCCACTACCAGCTCCACACCTGGACTCAGTGCCAGCTCTTGTCCGGCGCATCCAATGTGAAGAACGCTCCGGTTGTCCTCAGAGGCTGAGAATCGGGCAACTCGCCGGCCCAGGTGCACCCCAACACGGTCACCGCGAAATTTCACATTGAACTCCAACTCACTCCAACGCTCGGGAAGTCGTGGTGTGAAGGAGAGCAGCTGCCCCTGGTGGCGCATGCCAGCAAATCCGCTCACCACGACCTGCCACGCCGCACCACAGGCCGCGGTATGTATACCCCCAATGAAGGTTCCACCGCTAAAGGCCTTGCCGGTGCCAAAGAGGTCTACCCCCGCCGAGCGGATGAAGTAGTCGTAGGCGGCACGCTGCTTCCCGACCCAGGACGCAACCATGGCGTACACCGGCGGACTCAGAGATGAGCCGTGTTGGGTGCGTGGTTCGTAATAGTCATAGTTTGCGGCCATGATCTGCGGGTCGTAGGCATCCCTGTGAAGAACAAAGGTCTGACATACGTCGGCCTGCTTCGATACCTGTGTCTCAACCGCAACTCCGTTCGGCCACCCCCAATACTCCGCCGGGTCAACCAGCCGCTTTGCGAGTTCCTGAGGTGTAATGTCTTCCAAGCGGAAAAAGCCGTCAAACTGCTCAATCACCCCGGATGAGTTCGGTTTGTGAACAAACAGCCTCTCCGATACATCTTGCCAGAAATCCCGGTCACTCGGGGACAGCTCAAGCTTCTGTCGCAAGGCCAATGCGCAGTCCGGCTCCTTGATCATCAGTTCATCAAAAAGGGAGGCCGCCCGACCGAGCACATAGCGCGCCTGATAGGCAGTGAAGAAATTATTGTCAACGTTTTCGTGATACTCGTCGGGCCCCAGTAGGCGAACGAGCTCGTAACGCTGCTTTTCGGGCTTGTAGTAAACGAATGACTGCAGAAAACGGGCTACCTCGAACACAATCTCGGCACCGTATCCGGCGATGAAATCCCAGTCGCCGGTAACATCAAAGTACAGAAATACCGCATAGGCGATATCTGGTGAGATATGTACTTGCCAGTCATTGAAGTGATTTCGTATCGCGCGGCCGCTGAGTACATCCACAAAGAAATGGGACGGACAGATCTCATAGCCATCTTTGCCACTCACCCAGGCATAAAACGCGCCCGTGTACCCCAGCTCTCGTGCTTTGGCTCGTGCTCCGTCAAGCGTGTGGAATCGATACCGAAGAATGTTCCGGGCGATCTCTGGCCGAGTATAGAGAAACATCGGCATATTGAAGATTTCCTGATCCCAGAAGGCGGCACCTTGGTAGGCTTGGCAGGAGAGGCCGCGCGCTCCAATGGGCAAACGCTCGGAGTGCATGGGGGTGGCAATGATATTGTGGTAGATGTTGTATCGAAGGAGTGTCTGAGCAACTGGATCACCGCTCACGCGAATGTCACAGTCGTCCCAGATACGGTCCCATATTTTTTTGCTCTCAGTCACCAGCATTCCGTAACCGTGCTCAATCATTTCTCGCAGTGCATCATTGAGCGCCGCTCGAAGTGTCCCCTGCTCCGATAGCACCTCTTGATCGCACCGTTGCCGGGTATCGTCGCCCGGGGGCCGCAGATCATTTGCCGAGTAAACCGCCGCAAAAACCAGGATCTCACGAGGTTCACCGGCGCGTAGATACAGCACCCCCTCGTGCTGAACGCCCCCAAAGTGAAGGTCAGCTGTACTGTCATCGACCGCGGGTGGAGTCACCTCCTGACTGTCAAGAAATACGCGGTGCCCAACAACAATCGGTAACCCCGTTTCCACCGTTAACAGCTCAACATGTGCTGCTTCTCCCTGATCCCGGGCACCGACGGGCTGACAGTGCGCAAAGTGATTCCCGTTAAGGCTCCAGACCTCGGTATCAACACCACAGTTCAGCTCTACCCAGCAGTCGTGGTCCGCGCTCACTACCGTTTTCTGAACAATACCGTGACGCTGACCGCGCAGCGCCACCCGCTCCTCGTTCACCGTAATGCTGCCCGCCTGCCGTTTCCATGAGGCTTCCATACGATGTCGGGAGTAGCGAAAATTGAGTTCACGTCGGTAGGAATGTGGTTGCTCAGTTAGGCATGAAAGATCACCAGCAGCGTCACGCAGCTGCAGATACAGCGGATTGGGCACATTGCAGAGTTCTTTCCACTTTCCATCTGCCTTGTCGTAGGTATCTGTTACAAGAAAGCCCACCTGAGAGTTCGCCCGCCAGTCGGCATGGGTACCCCGATACCCGTAGTAGCCATTGCCAATGAGGAAATTACTCCCCCCGGTGGTGATGTTGGCTGGATCAAACCTGGTCTCGACAATGTCCCAGCCTGTTTCGGTGATGAGGTTCTCGCGCAACTGCATTCCGGCTCCCACTGTGAGTCGTTTGCGTGGCCATTTGAGCTGCAGGACTGGATTCAGGGGCTCACGTAGTGCCCATTCTAAACGCGAACCGGCTACCGGGCAATAAAATGATGGTCTTAGGCTGTATCAGCGCAGCAGGCCGCTACCCCACTCACAAACACACCGTTAAAGCGCTCACGCACCTCTACCAGGAAACCAGCTCGTTTGAGCGTTGCAACTGTCTCGCGGTTGAGCCTACAGCCGCCAGCCATTCTCCGCCACGCTGGAGTTGCAGCATCAAATAAGGGCCGCCATGGCCGGTGTAAGGGTGCCACGTGCTCTAGAAACAGCACCGTCCCTCCGGGTGCAAGCACCCTGCGCACCTCAGCAAGGCCCTTTTCCGGATCATCTACCGAGCAGAAGACGAGGGTAAACACCACGGTGTCAAAGGAGGCTTCGGGAAACGGCAGCTCCTCGACCGATGCCACGACCAACTGAGCGTCGGGAAAGCGCTGGCGGATCCGCCGACCGGTACGTCCGCCAATTTCCAAGTCCAGTCCGGTATAAGAACGAATGCCGGTACGGCGGAAAAAGGCAAGGTTCGCCCCACTGCCAACCCCTATCTCAAGCACTCGCCCGGAAGCCCGCTGTACCAGATCACGCCGCCGGAGCGCCAGCCCCGCCCGCTCAAGGGGCGCCATGAATGCATCAAAAAGAACTGAACCAAACTCCATGCAATCTCCTCCTAATCCGGTTGCGCACCGGTGCATATCCGGTTGCGGGTTGCACAACTGGTCGTGAAAGCGGCATAGTGAAGACCGCTATGAACACTATAATACAACCACGAGTCCTAAAAGGCTTCCGCGATTTTCTCCCCAACGCCGAGGCAGCTCGCAAGTCTATCATCAGCACCCTTGAAGACGACTTCCGGCTCCACGGCTTTGCCCCTATTGATACTCCCATGCTTGAGTACACCGAGGTGTTGCTCGGTAAGGGTGGTGGCGACACCGACAAGCAAATATACCGCTTTGAAGATAATGGCGGACGCGATGTCGCGTTGCGCTTTGACCTCACCGTGCCTTTCGCCCGGTACATGGCGGCCCATAGGGCCGAACTCTACCTGCCGTTTAAACGATATCACATTGCCAAGGTATTCCGCGGTGAGAACACCCAGCGCGGTCGCTACCGCGAGTTCATGCAGTGCGATTTCGACATTGTGGGCACCGACTGCGCCTCGGCAGACTTTGAGATTCTGCTACTCATAGTCCGCAGCCTTGAGTCGCTGCAGGTGCCAGCCATAGATATCCATATTGCTCATCGGGGCATATTCAACCGGCTCCTCAGCCGCCTCGGCATTCAGGAACACTCTGCCGAGGTGTTGCGCCGAGTTGATAAGCTCAAGAAGATTGGCAGAGACCAGACGCACGCCTTACTCGCAGAGCTCATGCCCGCCCAGGCGGCAGATGAGATTATGAGTTATATCCATGCCGAGGGCGGAAACGCCGCGGTGCTCGAGCGCATTACCGAACTTGCTGGCGGGCCGGATGAGAACACAGAACGCCTGTCTCAGGTGCTCCGTTTTGCCGAGGAGCTCGGCATACAG
>SLAA01000062.1 GCA_007127105.1 Spirochaetales bacterium
AACCACGTTCGGCGAGCAGGGCCGGGAGGCGCCGGAAGGCACCTTGTTCGACCCGGAGCTCCGGCTGCGGCGGCATCTTCATACTCATACCAGAACTCTCCCGGACTCCAGATCAGCCGCGTTTAGCAATTTCTTCCTGCGCCCAACTCCATGCAGCGACGGTACGGGGAAAACCCACCGAGTTCATTCCCAGCACAACTGCATGCTCAAGTTCTTCAACGCTCATGCCTGAGTCCAGTGCACGGCGGACATGGCTTTTCACTGCTGACTCCAGCCCGGCGCCAATACACACGCCGAGCTTCACGAGCTCCTGTGCACGTGAGTCCAAGGGGCCGGCGCTGTCGAGCTCGGCTGCAATCTGCTGATGGGCCGCACCCAACTTGGGAAACCTCGACAGGAAATCTCTATAGGTCTCAGGGACTTTCGTTGCCTTTTCGCTCATTGTTCACCTCTCCGTATGTTTTTCTTAAGATAGAGCTTAGGACACCGCTTAGGCAATTCATAGCTGCGGTTCCACAAAATCACCAAACGTCCGATACTTAGACCATGAGTACGAACTCCGAGACACATGACAGCTTGTGGGAATTCTCGCCCGCGGGTGAGTACACCGTTCCGACCGAGGCCATGGATGTTGTGCGCGTAAGAAGCAGCTTTCTGGGGTTTCTACGCAGAATCACCCAGGGTGAGAAAAAGAAGGACTCGCCGCTTGACCCCACAGATGACCTGTTAGGTCTGAGCGGAGAGAGACTCACAAAGGCTGTTCCGGCCCCGGACTGGGAGCAGGCCGCAGAGTTCTTTGAGGAGAGGGTTCGGCCCTGGCTTGAGACAGAGTCGCCTTCAAAGGCGGTTGTGTTTTATGTGGCACCTCCCTACTCAGGTCGTGAGGAGATACTCCGGCAATGGGCTGGCGCCAACAAGGTTTCGCTCGTCAAGGAGCCTCGGAGCGAAGCAGTTCTGGGTGACCGTTCGAAGTGGATGCGCGCGTGGCCCAGGAAGGGCCCATGGTTGTTGCCGCAGCTTGAGCGATGTTTTCTGCGGCACGCTTCCGGTCTTGATCTTGTGCGTGAACTGCTGAGTGCCATGATGACCGGTGAACTGGGCCGCGGTATAGTCGGATGTGACAGCTGGACCTGGGCTTATCTCCAACATGTGGTGCCTGCTCGTTCCTTCTTTACTCTCAGTTCTCGAGCCTTTGAGGCGCACCACCTGCAGCAGTCTTTTGGTGAGAGTATCTTTGAACAAAATGGACTGCGGGCCAGGTTCCGCCAGGCAGACAATGGTGCATATCTGTTTCCTGCACGCCATGAGGGGGAGGATATAGACCCAGCTGACGGATTCTGGCGTGGCCTTGCTGCCCGGAGTCGAGGTAATATTGGTGTTGCGACCGCCTACTGGAAGCGTGCCTTGCGCACCTTGCCGGAGAAGGAGCTTGAGGAGAAGGAGCTTGAGGAGCAGACGGCTGCATCGAGCCAGGCAAAACGGGCAACCATATGGGTAACGCCGTGGGAAGACCTGCAGCAGCCCGCCTTGCCCAAGGGGTCCGGTGAAAACGAGCTGTTTGTGCTGCAGGCTCTCTTGCTGCATGGCGGGCTTGACGAGGTTGGACTGAAAAGGACTCTGCCTTTAAACCAGGCAGCAATCACCGAGATACTGCATTTTCTTGCCGAGTCTGAGTTAGTAGGGCTCACCGACGGCCGGTGGTACGTAACGGCATATGGTTATCCGACCGTTCGTGCGGCGCTGAAAACAAACGACTACCTGTGTGACGCATTCTAGCCGACCGTCATATGAGCACTAAAGGGAGAGGAAATGGAAGCCGCAGATAGTGTTGTTGGTCTATTCCGCGAGTTCGGCGAGATTAATCTTGTTCGAATTGTACTCATCATTGCCGTTGCCTGGGTGCTCCTGGTTGTTGACCAAAGGCTTCTCCCGCGTATTGCCCGCCCGCTACCAGGAAAGCTCCGAGTTCTTCTGCTGGCACTGGTTCCGAGTATTAGGCTGGTGATTATAATCTCGGCGGTGGTGCTCGTGCTTGGTCGTCTGCTTGAGCCGACGCTGGAGAACATGGTGGCGTTGTTTGGGCTGCTGGGCATTGGTCTGGGGTTTGCAATTAAAGACTATGCCGCGAGTCTGATTGCCGGAACCTTTGCATTGTACGAAACGCCGTATCGTCCTGGTGACTGGATTACGGTGGACGGTGTCTACGGTGAGGTGAAGAGCATTGAGTTCCGCACCGTGAATATTGTGACCCCGGACGACACACTGGTTCTCATTCCGCACAGCAAACTCTGGGACTCGCTCATTCACAACGCGAATAGCGGCAGCATCAAGCTCCAATGTGTTGCAAACTTCTACATCGACCCGAACCATGAGAACGAAGCAGTCAGGCTGCGCTTACACGACGTAGCGCTCACAAGCCCCTATACCCAGCTGAAATACCCACCGGTGGTTGTGGCAAGCGAGACGCCGTGGGGAACCCATTATCGGGTACGTGCCTACCCGGTTGACCCGTACCAGCAGTTTGCCTTTGTGACAGATCTGACCGAACGGGGCAAGGTGGCGCTCCAGGAGCTTGGTGTCTCGTTCGCGGCGGCCGGGGCGGTTGCCGGGAGTGGGAGAGGAACAGGCACACAATGAAGATACACAGTCACAAGGCGGGCACGGTAGGTGTGTTCCTGCTTATTCTCAGTTGTACTGGTCTTTCACGAGTCGCGGGACTGCCGAGCGAACCACAGCTTCCGCAGAGCGTTGATGTGCATGCAACGCCCCGCCCCCTGTTTGAACCTATGTACCTTTACTACGGTGGAAAGGTTGGGCTGTCGTTGCTATTGGCCGGAACGGCAATGACTGCTCCCGACGCGGGTCCCACCGAACGTGCAGTGGTTGGTGGGGCCGCAGCGCTCATAGGCATCCCCTCAATTGCTGTGATTCATCAGGCCCGTCGTGGCAACGCAGGGTCGGTTAAGAGGTGGCGATACACAGCATTTGCTATAGACCTGGGCTTGTCGGCTGCCATCGGCGCTTTTGGTGTGCACCGGATCGCGACAGGCTCGGTGGGTGATCAATACGCCGGAATGGGCATGCTTTTGGTGGGTGTGGCTGGCGTGAGCTTGAGTAGTCTCAACCTGGTACCGCTCCTAATGGAACGCCCGGCGCTCGGTACTAGTGATTGATTGCTGGCACGCAAGGAGAGCATTAGAGTGCAGGTCCGTGCGAGTGCCTCCGCAGCTCGTGCTGCGGCGAGATCCATCTTGTTCGAATTGTACTCATCAATACCGATACCTGGATTCTCCTGGTTGTTGACCGAGGAGCCGGATTTTCGTTAAGGTGGCGGTTTTCCAAGGGGCGAATGGCAGTGCGACAAATGGGTATGAGTAAGAGGGTGCGCCGGTGGGCGGGTATTGTTCTGGCGGTCGT
>SLAA01000090.1 GCA_007127105.1 Spirochaetales bacterium
ACCCGCGGTTCCGCATAAGGAGTCCGGCGATATCGGCCTGGAGAGTACGTGGGGTGAGCCGCAATAGCTGAACCATAAGGTTGTTGAAAAAGCCCGGAACCCCACTCATTTTTCCGCGCAGCAGTGCCTGGAGGCCAAGGCGAGCGACAGGTCGGCTCTTCATCATGAACAGTTTTTGGTAGAGGGTGGGCTTCTGTCCCGAGACTTGAAGGAACTCGGTTGCGGTCACTCCGGGTGAGAGCACCGTGACGTTAATGCCGGTGCCTTTCAGCTCACGGTTGAGGGCCTCACCCATGAGCAGGACGTAAGCCTTGGCTGCGCTGTAGGCGGCATATCCGGGTGTCGGCTGGTAGGCGCCGACAGAGGCCACCTGGAGAATGTACCCCTCGGAGCGGGCGCGCATTCCGGGCAGCACCAGAGAGCTTAGGTGGCTCAGAGCTACTACATCGAGCTGAAGCATTTGATCAAGTCGAGACCACTCGGTATCTACGTAGGGCCCAAACACACCAAACCCGGCGTTGTTAATGAGTATATCGACCTGAACTCCTAAGGCCGTAATGGCACGAAAGAGATCCTCGCGGGCCTCGGAGCGTGAGAGATCGGCCGGGAGAACATGTGCCTGGATACCGTGCTGCTCCGTGAGGCGCTCCGCATCTGCCTCCATAGGTTCAGTGCGGCGGGCTGTGAGTATGAGGTTTACGCGCTGCTCGGCGAGCAGGGTGGCAAAGTCGCGGCCAAAGCCGCTGGAGGCACCTGTAATGAGGGCCCATTGTCCTGAAGTAAATGATTGTGGCACGTTACGCTCCTTGGGGCATGTCAGTTCTACGCGGCTTGCACTCTCAATGGTAGTAAGGGGGGCGGCAAAAGGCAATGTGCCGCGCGCGTATACCGCGCTGTACCGTGCAGCGTCGTGTTGTCAGACCCTACATAGTGTGTGAATTTGTTGCTTGTTAGCTTAGGGTTTTTTCGCAACTCCTGCCGATACTAACTAAGTACGTCGACAAGGCCAGCATTGTCTCCGGGAGTACAGCGATCGATACTGCACATGAGAACCTACATCTGCAATCCGAGAGCGGCGATCTCAGCAGCGAAAACGCCAGGCTCCGGACGGCGTTGGAAACAGCGCAGCAGCGTCTGGCACAGCTTGAGCAAAAGCTGTCCTATCAACCCCAGTCCGGGCTTCCTACACATTTTCGCCTGGAGCTGGAACTGGAAGAGTTCGTCGAAAAATACGCGCGTCAGCAAGGTGGAGGCAGTACCGCTACCAGGCCGGGCTTTACGGTTCTTATCCTGCAGCTTGGGCCGACCTTTGGAATGGTGCGCAAGACGCTTCGAGCGAGTATCAGCGAATGGATTCTGTACCAAACCGGCTGCCGTATTGCGGCATTCCTGACCGACCGTGACCGCGTGTTTCATACGCGTGAAGATGAGTTTGTCCTTCTGCTTCCGGGGAAGAAAGGCAGCAGTCTCAAAGAGTTTCTTCAAGGACTTCATACCTCGCTTGCCGTTCCCCATGGCTTCACTGGCTTTTCCGTGTCGGTTCCGGTTACATCCGGGGCGTCCTACTTTCCGGATCATGGGCTCAACCGTTCGGAGCTGTTGCACCATGCCGACCTGGCTGCCGGTGCCGCCAAAGACCAGCGTAAGCCATTTGTGCTTTTTAAGCAGTCTATTCGTGACACCGCAGTGGAACGCATGGAACTGCAGAACTCCATACTCAAGGCTATAGAGGCTCCAGCCTTACACCAACTTGGTGAGCAGTTTCGGCTGCTGTACCAACCCAAGCTCTTTGTATCTTCCCTTGATGAAGGCGCGCTCCAGATCTCAAGAATTGAAGCAGAAGCACTTATGCGCTGGAATCATCCGACCAAGGGACTCATATCTCCTACACAGTTCATTCCAATTGCGGAGGAGTCTGGGCTAATAGAACCATTGGGTAAGTGGCTGGTCTACACCTGTGCCGGGATCCTGGAGGAATGGTCAAACTCTGGTCATGGCGATATCGGGCTGTCGGTTAATCTTTCTCCCCGGCAGTTCCGATCAAGCTCCATTCTCCAGACCTTGGAGACCGTTCTTTCGTCAAGCGAAACCGGACTCAACCGACTTACCGTTGAGCTGACCGAGACCAGTCTTTTTGAAGATATCGACTCCACCACTCGTATACTGGAACGTTTTGCCACTCTTGGACTGCGGATATCGGTGGACGATTTCGGCAGCGGGTACTCCTCGCTGAGTCATCTCCACCGCTTTCCCTTGGATGAGATCAAGGTTGACCGCCTTTTCGTAGAGCACATTCGATCAAACAAACAGGACCGAGTCATTGTGAGCTCGCTGGTGCACATGGCCAAGGACCTGGGTTTTGATCTGATTGCGGAAGGCGTGGAAGATGCGGACAGTCTTAGAATTCTGTTTGACATGGGTTGTCGTGGGTTTCAGGGCTACCTTCTTTCGGAGGCGTTGTCGGAAGCCGAGTTCCTGAGTTTCCATGACACCATTGTTGCCAACGACATGTTGATCCAGCTGCCGCTTGACAGCGGGGAATTGCTGAGTTAGGCTATAAACAACATATATCAAGGGGAGCTTGCGCGATATCGCAGGCTGAGAGGAGGGAAATCCGTTCCCTCGACCCTATGAACCTGAACCGGGTAATGCTGGCGGAGGGAGATGGTCGACAGTGCAGGGCACTGGAGCAAGAAGGACGTCAACCTCAGCGGGAGACGTCTTTTTTTGTGTCCCGTTGCATGGTGCTTCTTTCCTTTGCAATTGCTGCATCTTCATCACCTCCTCTCACGTCGGTGCGCCGGGTTCTACAGGCTACGAGCCATGGGCCACGAGCCATAGGCCACGAGCCAAAAGGAGGCCGACATGTTCAGTGGGTGCCAGTTTTCGCTGTATCCGATGAGCGACAATTTTGTTGAGGTGATCCTCCCCGCCGTAAAGGCAATGGGAAGCCCCAAGGATCTCCGTATTGAAACCGACGATATCTCTACGCTGGTTGTGGGACAACCCGAACGGGTGTTCGAGGTCGTGGCCCGGGCCTACGAGGCGGCCTGTCGTGCGGGCGGGCATGTAGTGCTATCCGCACTGTTCTCACGTGGCTGTCCTGGGGAACCGGACGACCCGCTCTGCACCCCGGAAGGGCCAGGCGAGGGGCCAGGCAGAGGGGCAGGCGAGGGGGCCGGGCCGGATGGTACAACCCGCGCAGCCGGAACCGCATCCGCAGCTGCCCCGACTCCTACCGGCGTAGAAATTGACGCGCAGTTCTCGCTCTATCCACTGGGGATTCCAGGCTACATGAACACCATTGCCGCTACGGTTGGTGCAGTCAAGGAGGCCGGGGTCTACGACCGGAGCAAGAACT
>SLAA01000027.1 GCA_007127105.1 Spirochaetales bacterium
ACCGAAGATGCCTGCGCCGCGTTGTGCCGCAGGTAGTCGGAGTACACCAACTCCTTGGACTCAGGATTCACTACCGCTATTTTTACCGTGGTTGATCCCACGTCTATTCCTACCCAGTACGATTTATTCTGCATGATGTTCCTTGAGTTCCTTCAGGTCGCGTCCACGTATGTACGTGAAGCCAGAATGTAAAGTTTTACGGAGTATAGGCTAGTTTGATATACTGGCCTGAATATACCACAATCGGCAAACAAGGTACAATGTGAAAATCGGTTGCTGACCGACAGCAATGCGAATGTCCATTTGCACTGCATGGGCCAAAGTCTTAAACTACTATGCATGCGGTATTTCTTCACAAAGCTGGGCCCGGGAAACTCGCTCGCGTCGGCCTTACTGGATGAGTGTAGACTTGGAGAGCCTACGCTGGTGGGCTTTTTCCGTGATCTCCGTATGCCGGAGTTGCGGGATCATCCGTACGACCAACGGCCACGCTTCAGTGCCCAGGCCCTGGAACTCTTTCGCTGGGCAGAGGGAGCACTCGAGGGATACGCCGTTACCTCGGCAGAACGCAGTGTCTGGATTCTGGAAGCTGCTGGTCCAATGTACGAGATGGAGCGCGAAGAGTTTGAAGCAGTGGTTGGACCCACGCCGCATCAGGACGATGTCCCCAAGCTGGTGCCAGTAAGGGTTGTGTACCGGCGAGCAGTTACCCATGTGCCAGCGGTGTTGCAGCAGATCACCGCGAACCGGAGGCTCTCGAGCAGTACCTTTAAGCTCATTCCTGAGGATTTTGGCCTTGAAATGGCCATTGACTATGTGTTGTTTATGGCTGGCATTCTCACACGTTTCCCCCGATGTTCGCCCGAGACGAGGAACCTTGAGCACCTCTTCCTTTGTTTGGGAGACAACGAGTTGCTGGCCTTGGTGGTCCGGATTTTTGAGGAACAAGGTCTGTATGTGCCGCCGCCGACCGGCGGGTTTGTCAAGAACATTGATCTATTTGTTCGCAACTATCAGAGCCAGGCACGCGATATTGCCGGGGTATACGTGCCAGGCCGTTCTCTCTTCCGTTATGGTGCAATTGCGGTTGAACTCAAGAAGAGCGGTCCCGAGGCCTACACCGAACCGCCGACTGAGGTTGAGTACCGCATTCAGCTAAACGGCGAGCCGGGACCAGGAGTCATGACCCGCAGCTGGATTGTGGAGAACCTGCGCCAGTGTCCCAACACTCGTCACTGGCTGGAGGCACTCGTGCGTTGGGTTCCCTTTGGAGCTCGTCTCCTGAGGGAGTTAGAGCCCTAATCAACGGCGGGAGTCGCAGGGAAGGCGTGGAGTCAGGCTTGCAGCTTTGTGGAGTCAGGCTTGCTCGTATCCGAGGATCTCACGGTGAAAGTCGCGGAACCCCGGTGGCTGCTCATCGTCTATGTGGCAGTCCAGTACCGCCGGACGGCCGGACTGGATCGCTGTGTGAGCCGCTTCAAGGGCCGCTCTGAGTTCGGCCTCGGTCTCTACTCGAATACCCAGGCAACCGGAGGCCTCGGCAACTTTCGCAAAGTCCGGCTGCACCTCAAACTCGGTGTCGATGTAACGCTCTTGGTTGTGGAGCTGGTGGTACTTGATCCAGCCAAGCGCCCGGTTGTTGAGCACAAGATAGCAAATGCCCAGACCGTATTGGGCCGCGGTCGCAAGTTCGCGCATGTACATTTGAAAGGCTCCATCGCCACACACGCACACGACAGGTTCCTCCGGCCGCGCCAGCTTTACCCCAACTGCGCCGGACACGCCAGCGCCCATGCAGGTCTGGGCGCCCGGAGGCACACAACCGCGCACCGGCACCCGCATATACGGCGAGTAGTACGACCACAAGTCCTGCGCTCCGTTCTCATTGACCAGCACCGAGCCGGTGCCGAACACTTCCTGGTACTCCGCCAGCACCCGCTTGGTTTTAAGCTGGCCGTACTCCTGCAGGCTCTCGCTCCGCACCTCGGTGAGATACAGCTCTTTGGCGGTCTGAATGCTTCGGCTTCGAACAAGGCGGGCCGAGTTGGAGTCCGGTTGTGGGAGGATCTGGCGGAGCGCGTTGAGGGTGCTGCGGACATCTGCTGTTACACCAACATCCGCAAACCAGTTGCGATTAATTGCCGTAGCGTCGATATCGACCTGGATAATCTTGGCGCCGGGCGGCATATAACTCCATGCACCGGTTTCAAACTGCTCATTGCGGCTACCCAGTATCAGGAGCAGATCGGCCTTGAAGTAGTGTTCGCGACCGAGGCGAGTAAAGTAGAGACCAGTCAGTCCAAGCGACAGGGGATGATTCTCGTCAATGATTCCGCGACCAGAGGCGCTGCTGAGTACCGGAATGCCTTGCTCCTCGGCAAATGCGCGAAGCTCGTTGGAGGCATGAGAGGAAACTGCACCACCGCCAGCAATGAGCACCGGGCGTTCGGACTGAGTGAGGAGCTGAGCGGCCTGAGTTAACGCTTCAGGATCTGGTGCGGGTGGGGCCACTGCGGGTGCTCGCTCATAGGCTGGTATGGAGGTTGACCTCAAACTTAGGTCTACCGGGATCTCAAGGTAAACTGGTCCGGGACAGCCTGAGCGTGCTATCTGAAAGGCGCGGCGGAGTGCCCAAGGTGTTCGTTCCGGAGCTGGAATCCTGTACGCCCACTTGGTGACAGGTCGAGCCATGCTGAGCTGGTCCGCTTCCTGAAAGGCCGGCATGCCCTCATGAGCAACCGAAACCGAGGCCGAAAGCACAACGAGTGGTACCGCTGCCGCCTGGGCTTCAAGCACCGCCGAAAGCATGTTGGTAAACCCGGGGCCTGTGCTCCCAAAGCACACCCCGGTGTCGCCTGCTGCCCGAGCATATGCAAGGGCCATAAAAGCGCCGGAACTCTGTTCACGTGCATGAACTGTACGTATGAGTTCAGAGTCGTAAAGCGCGTCATACAAGAGTCTTGGGTTGCCCGGCATGCCAAAGAGATACCGAACACCTTCGGCCTCGAGGCCTTCTACTATCGAGTGCCATGCATTCCTTAATGGTTCCATGCTTACCTCTCGTGAGTTGTTGTGGGATCTATGCGGAGCGCGGTGCGTCCTACCGTGAGCGTCGCAATCAGGAGCACGAGCGCGATTCCGGTGATGGTATGCGGCAAAATGTTGGTGCCGTAGTTCTCAGCGAGCTCGCCAAATGCAGAGGGAAGCACCATTCCGCCAAGCGAGGCAAAGATAAGAATGAAATTGGTGATAAATCCGGCGGCTTCGGGAAACCGGTGTGCAGCAATTGCCATGTTCATGGGGAAGATTCCGGCAGCCGCAACCCCGATAACCGCAATGATTGCAACAATGAGTCCAGGAACAGGAACAAAACTCCAAATGCCGGTGGCAAGGACCACAATGACGCTAATGAGAATCAGGTAGCGGCCGACGCCAACGTGGTCTGCAAAAAAGCTCGATAAGAGACGTCCCAAAGCAAGTGCGACCGCGAGAATGAGGGCGAGCGCTGCTGGTGCCACAACTCCCGCATTGAGCTCTTCCCAGTAGGATGGCACCCAACCATACAGCATGGCCTCCAGACTAACAAAAAGAAAACCAACGAGGGCCATGACATACACAATGGGTGTGCGGAGCACACCACTGCGACTTCCGGGACGCCGCATAGGAATGGGCATAGTCTTATCTGGAATGCTCCGTAAGGCAAGAGTTCCCAGAATGATGGGTACAGCCCCAAACAGGAAGATCAGTCGCCAGGTTTCCGGGAAGAATCCAATGAGACCTGCAACGGCTGGCGCGCTGATCGCACCTACTGAGAAGGTCATGTGCAGTCGTCCCATTGACCGGCCACGGCCGATGTTGGTTTTCTCCGACTCCACGGTCTGTACACCCAGCTGAGTACACCCGTTACCTATACCCCGGAGAAAGCCGAGAGCAAGTAACGCCGCGAAGCTGCTAAAGAACATGCTCATCACGAGCGAGAGTGCCATGGCAAGATTACCGAATCCGATGAGCCGCTTGCGAGATACTCGGTGTATCAGCCCAAGCAGTACCGCAATGGAGACAAGCGAACCAACCGCGATGGAGGAGATGAAGTAACCCGACTGAGCAAGACTGAAACCAAGTTCGGCGCGTAGATAGGGTATGAGAGGTCCGGCCATGCTTACTGCATACCCGCTTCCGAAGAGCGAGGAGTACTGCATGAACAGGACTGCTTTTCGTTGATGTGGCGAGTTCATCTGTCCTCAACCTTGCCTTAGAGTGCTGTCGGCTGTTCCTGGTTGCGTGCATTGAGCTCGTGCACATCTATCTCAACTGCGTCCCAGGGGTACTTTATCCATGCGTTGGGGAGCTCTCGACCGGCCCAATACGCCGCGACCTCGCCTGGGATTACCCCCTTCTTCTCTTTTTGCTTGTTATGGAGTACCGCAACTCCAAGCTTTGCGGGCTGGTGGCGCAGGAGCTCCCGAATGCAGTACTCCAGGGTGGTGCGGCTGTCATCAACCTCATCTATGAGGAGAATTCGCTTACCCGTGAGTTTTTTCTCCACTTCATCAAGCCACTGAATCTTTCGTGGACTCGGAAGGGTGGTCTTATCCTCAAGGTAGAGCGAAATACCTACGGTGTAGATAGGTACCAAAAGATAGGTCTTCATGATGCGGGCCGGGATGTAGCCACCGCTGCCAATGGCGACAATTGCCTCGGGGGCAAAGCCGGATGCCTGGATTCGTTCAGCAAGCTCGGCAACTGTTTTATGAATGTCGGAGTACGAGAAAGCGATAGGTTCCATGCACCACCATAATCGGAGATGGTAGCTTTGTCCAGCCCAGCGCCAAATCGATGCAGGTACTCGGCGCCTCAGGTTGGGAGCTGTGGCGTCCAACCAGAATCTGTTGACCTCGTCCCACAAGGGACATACAATTCCAGTCATATGTATATGTTTGGCATTGATGCCTTTACCGACCGTGCCTTTTCCGGCAACCCCGCCGTGGTATGCCTGCTGGCGACCGAGGCTGATCCGCACTGGATGCAGCAGGTTGCAGCTGAGTTCGGTGTTTCTGAAACCGCTTTCGTAGTGACGCGGCAGGGGGGCTTCGATCTGCGGTGGTTCACCCCAGAAATGGAGGTGGATCTGTGCGGGCACGCGACTCTGGCTGCCGCGCACGTGCTGTGGTACTCAACGGGACAGGTTACCGGCTACAACAAGATCAAGTTTTTCACTTCCTCGGGTATCCTTCAGGCAGCACGTGTTCGCGATGTCGACGGCGCTGAACAGATTGAGTTGGAGTTTCCAGCCGAAGGGCCGGAGTCGTGTGAGCTTGACGAGCGTTTCTTGCGGGCCATTGGTGTAGATCGGGCGCGCTACATCGGCAAGAATCGTCTTGACTACATCCTGGAGCTTGATCACGAGCAGCAGGTGCGGGAGCTCAATCCCGACTTCGGGGTGCTGCGAGACCTGCGTGCGCGGGGAGTAATTGCTACGGCGGTGTCGGACTCACGGGAGCAGTACGATTTCGTATCGCGCTACTTTGCTCCGGGAGCCGGGATAAATGAGGATCCGGTCACCGGGTCGGCGCACTGCTGTCTCGGGCCATACTGGCAACAGAAGTTAGGGGGAACCGAGCTGCTTGGCTACCAGGCATCCAGGCGTGGTGGTTTCGTCTTTGTACGTCCGGTGCTTGACAAGGTGTTTCTCAGGGGCACCGCTACTCAGATCTGGCGAGGGGAGTTGAGCGCCTAAACAAAGGTGCAACAGCTTTCAGAGTTGAACGCCGCTGGTAGATATTTTCGCAGGCAGATCAACGACAAAACTCACCGGCAGGCCGGGCTCCAAAGCTATGTGTCCGCCGTGACGAGTCTCAATGAGGTGCTTTGCACTTGAAAGGCCAAGGCCCGCACCCCCGCTCTCGGCCTTGGTGGTCACAAATGGCTCGAAAATAGAGTCACGGATCTCTGGTGGTATGTCGGGCCCGGTGTTGGCAAAACAGCAGCGTGCTCCCTGAGGTTCATGCAGCGCCGAGGTAGTAATGGTCAGGCTGCCGCCTGCGTCGGAACATGCTTGAGAAGCGTTGATAATGATGTTGATAAACACCTGAACAATGTCTTCGCTGTAGCACTCGATAATGAGCGGCTCGGGTGCAAGGTATTTCTCAATGCGCAAAACCGCGCGGTAGACTGGGTGGGTAATGCTGAGAGCTCGCTCAATGAGTTCAGACAGGTTGGTTGCGTGCGGTTTTATCTGTGTGGGCTGGGCCAAACGGACAAGACTATGGGTGACATCGGCAATTCGCCGGAGTGCAGGTTCAATATCGGCAAACAACTGGGACTTCTCGGCGTCCGGGCGGTTGGGAGCGAGCATGGCTATTTCAACAAGACCGGAGACACTGCTCTTGAGAACCGTGAGTGGGTTATTGATCTCATGTGCAAGTTCAGCCGAAAGCGTTCCAATTGCAGATAGTCGTTCTTGACGCATAAGCTGAGTCTGAGCTGCCTCTATGCGGGCATTGTTTTCGGTCAGCTTCGCTACGGCTTTGTCCCGCTCCTCAATAAGTCTACGCCATGAACTGACGTCCGATATCATTACCAGCATGCCTACCGGCTGATCTCGTGGACCGGATAGTGGTGTAAGTTGTACCTCCAGTTCCCGGTAGCGTCCGGCAAAGCTTCCGGCGCTGTCAAAACGCGCGGCGTGGAGTACGGACCGGGAGCCTAAGACGCCATCCGCGGCCGGAACACTGGACAAATGCTGGCCCAGTACCTCCTCGCTTATCTCAAGGAGGCTGGAGGCAGACCGATTGAAGTCCAGGATCCTCCCCTTTGTATCGAGGGTAATGAGCGCTACCTCAAGGTCATTGTACACAATGTTGCGTGCAATAGGACGGACGTGAAAGAGATGGAACCAACGCACGCCGACGTAAAAGAACACACCTGCAGCCGCGAAACCGAGGGGCGTATAGTCCTTAATGAAATAGGGAAAAACCCGGAAAACGTAGATCAAGTTCAACACGAGTGGCGTGAGGGCACCAAGAATAAGCCACCCTGCCTGGCGCGAATGCTCGGGACGTGAGGCTGTCGCCGCATAGACAATGAGCGCGGCTCCCGACAGCAGTAGTAGGTAAGAGTAGGCTCCGTGAATCCAGAACCAGGTTCCGTAGCTGGTTCGCATGCTGAGGAATGAGCCGACACCGACGAACTCAACCGAACTCCAGTAAAGTTCATGCTGTCCGCTTGTTATGGCGAGCAAAGATGTGATGGTTGGGACAACAAGCAGTCCTAGAGTGCGGTAAGGGCCAATCCTGCTGTCTGGTCGCGCATAGTTCCACGAAAATACCAACCAGATAGGTGGAATGAAGGCAAAGGCGACTGCCTGCAGTGTGGCCATGAGCAAGGTTGCTGATGGGCTGCGGGTGAGCAACTCAAGAGTATTTCCGACAAGGAGGGTGCCCACCAAGGCAAAGTACAGCAGTAACAGGCTTGCCGGTGAACTGCGGCGAAACCCCCAGACCGCGATTGCCGACGCAACAAGCGCGAGTCCCGCGATGGGTGTTAACACCAGGAAAACTACATAGTCACCAGGCATTGCGGTTCACCTGAGCAACGCAGACAGAACTGTGACGTCGTCGCGGAAAACCGATTCTGGGTCGGCTCCGTGCAAGACTGCAAATTCTTCTACTCTACGCGCCACAGCGGCGCAGAAATCCTGTTCAGTTGTGGGTGTGTGGTTGTGGCTCATATGACAGCTTTCGAGGATCTCGGTCAGGTGCTTGTCGGGGATGGGTGAGAGGTTGCCAGCGACCTCGGTGAGTCCGTCGGTGAACATAACGACTCGGTCGCCAGAGCCGATGTGCGTGGTGTGTTCGGTATACTCGGTGTTCTTGTGGAATCCCATGGCGGCTCCAACCGGCAAAATGCGTCGGCATCCCTCTGTATACAGCAGCATGACCGGAAGGTGCCCGGCGTTAGCTACCGTCATGGTCGCTGTCTCGAAATCCAGCAACGCCACCGACATCGATATTACCACATCTGAATAGCTTGGCATCTCGTGAAAGATGTCGCGGTTGAGTTTTGTCAAGAATGCGGTAACTGAGAAGCGCCCGTCATTCCCAATGTTGCGTAGAGCGTCAATGTTCTTTGAGGACAACACCTTAATCATACCGGTAACAAACGCGGCCTTAATGCCATGGCCCGAGACATCGCCAATTATGAGCAGACTCTGACTGGCTGAGAGGTGAATGGTGTCGTAGTAGTCGCCGGTGCAGTAGGGCTCACGGGCCGCCTGAGACAGCACCCCCAGTTCCAGGCGAGCGTTAGCTTGTGGCTCCGGATGCAGCACTTTCTGTTGGAACTCGGCAGCCGCTTGTACGTGTTGTTCGAGCTCGCGAATATATCGCTTTGTGGTCCTTCGGGATTGAACAAGGTCAAGAGTTGTCTCCACTTGCTTTGCTAACTGCTCGGGCTCCCAGGGTTTCAGGATGAAACCAGAAATTGAGGCGGCAACGGCACTTTGTATGGCTTCAATATCGGAGTAGGCGGTAATGAGAAGGAGCCCAATGTCAGGATAGAGTTCATGGATATGATGCAACAGCTCTGTTCCCTGCATTCCGCTCATGCGCAGGTCAGTAGCTACGACCAACACCTCGTGATGATGCTGCTCAAGATACTCAAGGCACTCTTCACCAGATGGCAAGAGCCCAATGTTCATGTCGCCAAGGCTGCCCCAGGACTCAAGGTCGCGACTGAAGGCGCGCAGTCTCTGTGGTTCATCATCTACGAATAGTATCTGAGCGGTAGCCTCGGCCATGGATAATCCCCCATACTGGAGTATAACCCGAGAGTCGGTGGCGCGCCACGAAAGTATGGCCGGGCGGGTTTTCACTCCGCCACGGTGTCAGATCTCGGTTTCCGGGTCGAGTGGAGGAGCGGGGGGATGCAGTCGTGGCTTGTTGAATCGGGCGTGTCGATTGAGCCGGAAGTCGCTTCGTGCGCGACTGTAACTCTCAAGCAGACGTTCAGCCATGCGCTCAATGGACCATTCCTCGGCTTTCAGGTTTGCTTCGGTAACCTTCTGCTCGTACAGGGCACGGTCGTCCAGGAGTCGCTCCACCTGTGCTGCAAACTCCTCCTCGTTAAGGCTGCAGAGTATTCCTCCGCGACCGTCGGCGAGCAAATCCGAGACGCCCATGGCGTCAATCGCTACCACTGGCGTCCCCATTGACATTGCCTCTAACAACACCAGCCCTTGTGTCTCGGTCAAGGAGGCAAAGGTGAAAACTTCGGCCGCCTTGAAATAACTAAAGACTTCATCGCGTTTGACATAACCGGTGAAGACAATGTCCTTGTTGAGCTCGAGTTTAAGTGAGCTCAGCTCACGCAAATGCCGCTTGCGATCCGGGCCGTCACCCACAACCATGAGACACAGGTCGTTGCGGCGAGCTGCGAGCATTTTCATAACTCTCAGGAGGAACGAGATATTCTTTTCGCGACCTATCCGCCCGACAAATAGCAGGAGCTTTCGATCCTTGGGAATACCGTGGCGGGTTCGGATAGTAGATTCAGGGGTGATTTTCCGGTTTGGGTCGATATCGATGCCGGTCGGAATGACGTCGATTGGCGCATTTACCCCGTATCGCTCAAGTTCACGTCGGATGCGCATACTTGGGGAGATTACCCGTTGACACCGGCCACAATAACGCCGACTAATTTCTTCAATGAGCCAAACGGCTACCGGGCGTGGCACCGGCATGTAGTGTCTGTACTCCATAAAGAGGGTGTGATAGGTGTGTACATGCGGAATGCGCCGAAAGCGACTCAGCAGTATCGCAAACACTCCGGTGTTTGCCGGGACCTGCGAATGGATTACATCGATCTCCATCTTGCGAAGCTTCCAGAATACCTTCAGCGAGGGGAAGACGAAGCGCCGCTCAGACATTTTTTTGAACAGGTAGGGAGTTGAAGGGAAGCGATAGACGTTTTCGGCCACTGTCTCACGACCAAAATAGCTGGGGCAGAAGAGATAAACGGTATGCCCCTTGGACTCAAGTTGCCTGCGGAATATTTCTATGGAGGTGATAACGCCGTTGATCTCAGGTTTATAGGTGTCGGTAAATACCGCAATGTTCATACGCTGTCCGAATTTCCTTCTTGTTGGACGGGCGAAAACTTCTCCTCACGTACAGGAGATGTGCCCTGCTTCTCCGCCATACCTGTGTGTGTGAATGGTGCCGCGCGCAGGCGCTGCTGTTCCCGTGCGGTAATTACCAACATCTGAAGCCGGTTCTCAATGTTGGCAAAGCTGGTATCCGGATCGTAATCAAGCGACAGCACCTGTATATGAGGGTATCGCGCCTTCAATGGTTTTATCATACCACGACCTGAGATGTGGTTGGGAAGACAACCGAAAGGATTCAATACGACAAATGCATTCACTCCGTCGTCTGCCATTTGCATGATCTCGGTAGGAATAAGCCAGCCTTCACCCGAAACAAAGCTCGGATCAAGGATGTTACCGATACGAGCCGCAAGATCATGGACGTCATGGCGGTGTTCAACGAAGCGGAATTCCTCCATCACCTTGTCAACCTTTCGCAAGACGAACTCATACACATGATCGGCGGCGTCACCCAATAGCATGGAAAGGAAAGGGTAGTGCGACAGTCTGCGAAGGCCAAGATGCCTGTTTATTACGTTCTCGCGCCGGAAAAAGTCTATCATTCCCGGAACGACTACCTCCATACCGTGCTCTTCAAGGTATTTTTCAATGTAGCCGTTGGCAGACGGATGGTATTTCATGAGAATCTCTCCCGTGATTCCGACCCGGGGTTTGCGGTCAGCGCCTGAGGCACTCACGGTCAATGGTATGCGATTAAACGCTTCTACGGCGGCGTCTAGCCCCTTGAGCGCATCGCGATGTCCCAAGGAGATGCCGGTACAAATCCTTTCCAGTTGCGTATCAAATACGCGGTCAGCCTCACCCTTTCGAACTTCATAGGGGCGTATGCGGCGCCGCATGGTTTCAAGGGCGTCGGTAATAGACAATGCCCATAACATGCGTAACTGAAAGTGAGGACTCAACCTGAAGCCGGGGTGCATGTTTTTGGTGTCGTCTCCCACCGTGATTATCGGGATATCCTTGTAACCGGCCTCATCGAGCGCGCTTCGCGCGAGCCCGGCATACTGTCCGGCCCGACACGCGTCACAGTTCTTTGCAAGGCCAATGGCAATCTCGTCACTCCGATATCGACCAGTCTCAATCTCGGACAGAAACTCGCCAATGTTCACCTGCGCCGGGAAGCAAATGTCGTTGTGCACGTACTTTTTTCCTAACTCAAATGCGCGTTCTCCGGCCACCGGTAGCGGCTCGAGGTGGTAACCCTGTCGGCTTACAACGGCAGCACTTACACGAGTGAAGGCCGGTGAAAGGTTAGGCGCAAGAATCACGCGGCGCTTCTTGTCGGCCTTGGTGAACTTCTGGGGGAAGCCATCCGCGAGTTTGGGCGCGGCTTGAGCATTGTGCGGGCTCGGGCTGGGTTGTGTGGTGCCGTTGAGCTCCTGTTCCGCCGGAGATGCGTTCAAGCCGCGTTTTGTGCGCACCGTCTCTATGAAGCTCTTGATTCGAATGGTCAGCGGGCCTGAGGCCTCGCCCTCATCTAGTTTGAGAACCAGCAGTTCCTTGTTCGAGGTTTCGCTGAGTATGCGTGCCATCTCGTCCGAAAGAACCGCGTCATGGCCACAACCGAAACTCACTATTTGTACCAGCTCAAGCTTAGGGTTTCGGGCAACGCTGAGAGCGGCCGCCAGCATGCGGGTGTGAAAGGGCACGTAGCTGTCGACCCGACTGGGTCGTATATCTACCTCATCAAGATCGGCCAGCCCATCCAAGGTCATAACAGGGATGCCAAGGCCGGTAAAGAAACGCGACAAGTGATGGTTGACCAGGTTGTCTGAATGATAGGGACGTCCGGCTAGCACTACTCCAAACTCAGCACCGTCCTGTGTGTTGAGTTCATGTAAGATCTGGCGGCCGTGGTCCTGGAGTTCGGTTCGGAAGCGCGAAAGTGCGTTTTCGGCTGCCTTGGTTGCGGCGAGGGCCTGTTTGGCCGAAATCCCGTACGACGTGGTGATGAAGTCGACGGTCTGTCGCCGACGGAGCTTCTCGTTGTGCCAGTGGAAGGCAGGCAGGTCCATGGGAATTCCGTAACGCTCTAACGGTGCGTCGCTATGTTCAATGATCTTGGGGTACCCCTGTATCACCGGACAAACGGCATCCGACTCTGCATGCCGGTTCTCCTTAGGCACGCGGATCATCATAGGCATGAAAATGCGGTCGACCTTCCTGGCAACCAGGTCAAGCACATGCCCATGGGCCACCTTGGCCGGAAAGCACACCGTGTCC
>SLAA01000247.1 GCA_007127105.1 Spirochaetales bacterium
TGCCGCCCTATGTAGTGTTCAGCGACAAAACACTCAAGGTGATGACGCGCAACCGGCCGACCGATCCTACAGCACTGCTCCGCTGTCACGGGGTGGGTGACCGCAAGCTTGAGGCCTACGGCGCACGCTTTCTGGAGGCCATTCGCAGCTTTCTGGCCTCCGGCGAGTGCGGGGAGTCGTAGCGCGCGGAGAGGCTTAGGTGCGCGACTCTGATTGAGGCTATGTGTCTACAGTGCCTGAAGAAATGGAGGCTTGCGTGACCTCAATGCCGGCTCGGCGTAGGGCTTCCACATGTGCGGCCTCGGCGGCGGTGGTTGTTATGACGTGTGAAAGCTCCGCAAGGGGTATCGCGCTAAAGTAGGATCTCTTCCCCAGTTTTGAGGAATCTGCGAGGAGATAGCTGGTTCGACTGTTTTTGGCCATGAGTGTCTTGAGCGGAATCTGAACAATTGTGTTCTCCTGGGTGCCAGCGCTCAGATCAACGGCACCAACTCCAAGCAGCGATATATCGGCTGCAAAACTGCCAAGGGTCTGTTCGGCTTGGGGGCCAGCAAACACATTGAGAATACTATCTAGTTCGCCCCCGGGGCAGATGACACGGATGCCTCTCCGATTCCGCAGGGCACTGACGATATCAAGAGAGTAGGTAATTACCGTTATGCTTTTGTCTTCCGGAAGATATTTGGCTACATAGTAGCAGGTGGAACCAGTGTCAAGAAAGAGTGTCTGGCGGCTGCTTACGAGCCCTACTGCGTGCCGGGCAATCGCGCGCTTCTCGTCTTCGTAGTGCTTTAACGAAGCTGTGAAGTCTTCGTCACCTTCTCTAAGCTGATGTGTGCGAATTGCACCCGCTCGGACGCGTGCAATGCTTCCTTGTTCTTCCAGTTCGGTGAGATGGCGGCGTACCGTCATTACAGAAACATCCATAACCCGAGCGATATCCTCAACCGAGGCAAAGCCGCCCGACATCTCGATGTACGCGACTATTTTTTGACCTTGCTTGTCCTTCATCACTACCGCCCCATCTAGCCACACTCATTATCCGGATATCACCGACAATTCCAAGTCCTCCGCACTTGAATGTGCGAAAACAATCAAATAGTGATTGATATACTATGTTATAGCACATTTACTGGTGTATAACAAACACTTTATGGTTGCTAACACACATTTTGTGTGGTACTGTTAGCGAAATAGGTTTCTTGATGAGCACAGAAGAGAGAAAAAGAGAGTTGCATGAATAGTACAGCTACAAGTTTCGTTCTATCCCCTGAGCGGAGAGATCAGCTACACCAGGCTGCACATCAGATTCGCCGGGACATTATCACCGCGATAGCTGTTGCTGGTGATGGCCACCCGGGGGGGGCGCTTGGAGCAGCAGAGTTGTTCGCCGCCCTTTATTTCGAGGTCATGCACCACAACCCCCGGGAGCCACAGATGCCGGGCCGTGACCGATTCGTTCTGAGTAACGGCCACATTTGTGCGGGTCTCTATTCGGCCTTGGCTCGCGCAGGGTACTTCCCGGTTGCTGAGCTGTTGACCCACCGAAAGATCGGAAGTCGGCTGCAAGGTCACCCGGCGCGCACTCACCTCCCAGACATGGTTGAGACTTCATCTGGTCCGCTGGGACAAGGGCTTTCGGTTGCAAATGGCCTGGCCCTTGCTGCGCGGCTAGACGGCGTCCAGAGTCGTGTCTTTGCGCTTCTGGGTGACGGCGAAATGCAGGAAGGCCAGGTGTGGGAGGCGGTGATGACGGCCGCACACTACAAACTGCAAAATCTCACTATGTTTGTTTCCTACAACCGGCTGCAGATTGACGGCGCGGTGGAAGATGTCATGGGTATTGATCCACTTGCCGCAAAGCTTGAGAGCTTTCAGTGGCGAGTTGTGGAGATAGATGGTCATGATATCGAGGCCGTTGTTGCGGCAGCCCAGCCTGCGCCTACCGAAGACCATCGGCCGACGGCAGTTATACTGCGGACGGTCATGGGCAAGGGTGTTTCCTTTATGGAAGACAAGGCGGCATGGCACGGAGGCAAGCTCAGCATGGAGCAGGCGCAGCAGGCCCTTAGCGGACTTGGCCCGGCGATAGGTTTCGATGATATTCGGCACATGGATGGTACCAATGTTATTTAGTGGCTCTGCCGATATACGCGAGGGCTTCGCGAAAGCTCTCATGGAGTTGGGTGAATCCAATCCGAACGTTGTTGCCATGTCTGCCGATCTGGCCGGTTCCTCCAAGGTACAGGCCTTTGCAGATACATTTCCGGATCAGTTTTTTCAGATGGGAATCTCGGAAGGCGACATGATGGGAACGGCAGCCGGACTTGCCCTTGCTGGCAAAATCGTTTTCCCTACGACTTTCGCGGTATTTGCCGCGAGCCTGGCGAACCAGGCGGTGCGGCTTTCAATTGTTTATAACCAGGCAAACGTCAAGATTGCGGCGGGACACGGAGGAATCACCGTGGGTGGCGACGGGGCAACACATCAGGCATTTGAAGATATTGCACTCATGCGCGTGCTGCCGGGGTTGACGGTGGTTGTGCCAGCAGATGCGAATGAGGCATATCACGCCACGCTTGCAGTGGCTGCCATGCATGGGCCGGTCTACCTGCGCCTTGCTCGTTCCCCGCATCCGGTCTTCACGGATCCTACTAAGGCGTTCCAGATAGGTAAGGCTGAGGTGCTCCGGGAAGGGGCCGATGTCGGAATTATTGCAACCGGAACTATGGTGGTGCGGGCGTTACAGGCCGCAGAGGCCTTGGCGAAAGACGGAATCTCCGCCCGCGTTATCAACATGCACACCATTAAACCGCTAGATACCGAATGCGTGCTGTCATGCGCAGTCGACTGTAAGGCAGTCGTGACGGCAGAAGAGCACTCGGTGATTGGTGGACTAGGCGGAGCCGTTGCGGAGCTGCTTGCGCAGAAGCAACCAACCCCCATCGAGTTCGTAGGAGTACAGGATACCTTTGGTGAGTCGGGCGAACCCGAGGAAATTCTCACAAAGTACGGGCTGAGCGCGGACAAGATACGAGAGGCCGCAGTTACTGCCGTTCAGAGAAAATAGAAGTAGAGCGCTGAGGCGCTTGCGAATTGGTTTAGATCGGTTCTCCGTAGTGGGAACCGAAAAAAAAGAGGCGGGAATCTTCAAGGAGGTTTTCATGAAAACGGGAACTACAAGCCGACTCGTGTTGGCGCTTGTTCTTATCGCGCTCCTGGTAACTCCGGCATTTGCTGGCGGTGGAGCAGAGAGGGCGGATGATGGTGTGGTTGAGCTCACCGTATGGTTTGGTCGACAGGACTTCATCCCGGATGACAACTTTGCTTCATTTCACGCGCAGTATCCGAA
>SLAA01000224.1 GCA_007127105.1 Spirochaetales bacterium
CTGCAGCCTGACATTCATCCTCAACCCGGACTCATCCGGCCGAGAACGCGTGGAACAACTCCTGCGGAGTTTCGCAGCAGAATGCTCGGCCGACAATGTACTCATTGGCTACGTACCTGCCACAACCGACATGAGCACAACCGAGGACTATGTAGTGCTCCGTGGTGATGCAACGCTGACCGAGACCTTCCTCGGCAACTCGCTTGAGTACCACAGTCAGGGGTTCTTCCAGGTCAATCACCGGGTTTCCGAGTCGATGGTGTCCTATGTGCAGGATCTTCTGGCTCAGACCAAAGACGTGCTCAGCACCCGAGCCGAACTCCTGGACCTGTACGGCGGAGTCGGCTCCTTTGGGGTGTCCCTTGCACCGCTCTTTTCGCGCGTGACGGTAATGGAGAACTACGCCGGATCAATAGCTTCAGCCCGCCGGAATCTTGATGCTGGCGGCTTTGTGGAGTCTCGAGCCGTAGTTGACGATGCAGCCGAGGCGGACCGTCTTGAGTACCGGCGGCCGCTGTTTGTGGTGAGTGACCCCCCACGCTCCGGCATGCATCCGGCCGCTATCCGCCGACTCACCGAGATGGTGCCCCGCAAAATTGTCTACGTGTCCTGTAACCCTGAGGCGCTTGCTGAGGAACTCCCACAGTTTCGTAACTATAGAGTGACGGGGGTTGCGCTCTTTGACATGTTTCCTCAGACACCACACTTTGAGGCGGTGGTTGAGCTTGAGCCGACGACCCCGGCAGCACCCGGAAAAGTCCCGTTCATAGATATGCCGCACACCGCTCAACCAGAAATCGGCGGCGGTGACCCACACACACCAACCCAGGTGATGCGGCTGACCACCAACCCAGGCCTTGAGGAGGTGGTGGCCGAGGAGGCGCAGGAACGTCTCCCAAGCGCACGCATCACGCCGCGGCCCGGCGGGTTGCAGGCGCAGGTGCTGATAGAGCACAGAGTCGACACAGACCTTCCAGGTGAGCCACAATCCGCAGAGGAGCTGATAGAACTCCTCAGGGGTTTAGCTTCAGTTCACCGGGTTATGAGCCATTTGGAACACTTCACAGTGGGACGTGACTCCGAGACCCCGGCCCGTATTGCCGAAAGGCTGTCGGAGCTCACGGTACCGGGACTGGCTGCCGCCGAGAGCTTTCGCGTAACCACCGAGCGCACCGGCAGGCAGGAGTTCCGCAGTGAACTCGTGCAGCGCGCGGTAGGGGCCATGCTGGTGAAGCGCTATGCAAAACCGGTGAAGCTCGACGAGCCCGGGCTCGAGTTACGGGTAGATGTACTTGAGCGTCACTGCCTGGTGGGACTGGACCACGGCCCTGCGGCCCCTCCCCACCGGCAGGCTCGGGTATTTCAACCGCGCGTCACGCTGAACCCGGTGGTGGCCTACGCCATGCTCCGAAGGGCAGGGCTGTTGCAGGACGAGTCGGCCCGCCTATCTGTGCTCGACCCCTTTGTGGGATCCGGAACCATTCTCATTGAGGCAGGGGCCCACCTTCCAAATGCCCGCTTACTAGGACTGGAAATTGACCCAACAACGGCTGCCGGAGCGGTCACCAACATAGAGGCGGCAGGGCTTAGCGACCGTGCGACCGTTGAGCGCGCCGACGCACGCTTGCTCTCACGCCGAGTTGAAGCCAACTCGGTCGACTGCATTGTCACGAACCCACCCTTTGGCGTTCGGATGGGAAAGAATACCGAGTTCGGTGCTTTTTACCGAGATCTGCTCCAGGAGTTCTCGGTTGTACTTAAGGCTCATGCGGTGGTGGCAATGCTCGTAGGTAAACGTCGTTATCTCTTTCTCGAGTCGATTCAGGCACGAAGCGACTTTGAACTATGCGGTTCTACCCTCATTGAGACGGCGGGCGTTTTTCCCGAACTCTTCGTGCTCCGCTACCGTGGCCGGCCCCTCAGTTCTCCAGAATGGTAAGCTCTACCCGCCTGTTGCGTCGCCGGCCCGCTTCGGTCGCGTTGTCGGCAACCGGTCTGTCGGCACCGAAGCCGCGAGTCAGAATTTGGTCAAGTTCACGTACCCCCAACTCTAACAGGTACTCGGCAACCGAGTCGGCGCGTTCGCGCGACAGCTGCAGGCGTCCAGCCTCGGTGCCAGCTAAGGCTGTGTGCCCAGTCACCAGGATATCGTACTCGCCATAGCGGCGCAGAATCTCGGCAAGGCGGTCCAATTTGGCTCGCTCAGAGTCGCGCAGCACTGCAGAGTCAGCTGCGAACTGAACGTTCTCTAAGGTAATGGTCACACCCCGCTCATCCTCCTGCACATTTGACTCGTCGATGTCGAGTTCGTTCAAAAGATTCCGAATATCATCAACCGCAGCCTGGCGGTCCAGAGATTCGGTTTCTATTACCCTCCCGTCCGCCACTCCGCTAAAATGCGCGACGGTACCGTCTGTCAAATGGACAATAAATGCGTAGGTTTCTTCGTAGTAGTGTGGTCGCCCACGCACATCGTCCCAATAGAGGATTTGGTCGGAGAACCCGGTTATGAGCATTGGATAGGCGTTGCGGATATTCGGTTGGCGTGGAGCCTGGTGGAAGACGTTGTACCGAATAGAAAACTGGTGAAGCTCCTTGTCATCCAGTGTTTCAATACCAAGGTACTCGTACACGACATCAATGGGAAAATGAAAGGCCTCCTGCAACCCGAAATTGCGCCGAAAGTCATGCACCTCACTTCCGGTGTGCGTCCAGGTATCCCCGGGACGAATTGGTTCTTCCGGGAATATGGGAACATCACGAACGACCGGCATAAAGTACTCTGGCGAGATATCAAACCGACCTACTTCGTCTCGGCGGAACTCGGTAGGATACTCCTCGCCCCACCGGTAGACCTGCCCGTGACCGGTGCTCTCTTCCGAGGTGTGATAAAGCGCCGAGATGTGGGCATCGTCCTCTCCAACATCACTCACCTCTATGGACGCCCGGTTAAGAATGGTTGCAGAGTGCGAGTAGACGCCGTTCATGCGAACATCCTGCTGTACCGTTGAAATTATGCGGTACCGATCGCCCTCGGTGTACGTGAATCGAAACTCTCGAGCTTCCTGTCCATGCAGATAGGCTGCACTCACCATCCAGACCAGTGCCAGCAGAAAAAGTCGGCAGGCCACACGGCGGACACCGTTCCTTAGAAACACTCGTCTATTACCTATTCTCATTGGCATATAATCCCTCTCTCCAATACTCGGCACGGATTGTCCCAAGATGAACCAACCTTGACAAAGGGTATCGCGCAAGCTACAGTACATCTCGGCAAAGAGATACATATTCGTTGAACAGGTAGCAACCATGTTTTCACC
>SLAA01000100.1 GCA_007127105.1 Spirochaetales bacterium
AGGGAGCACCTGAACTTATTAACGAACTCTCACGCATTGTTGGCGTGGGTGTTGGTGAGACCAGCGCCGACGGTGAGTTTTCAATTGAGTCGGTCAGATGTGTTGGCTGTTGTGGACTTGCGCCAGTAGTAACAATAGACGAAGACACCTTTGGAAAACTGAGCGCCGCGCAGCTGGCCGAGATTCTTGGGCGGTATCGTGCAGCGCACGCCGAGGCGGAGGAGAAAATTGCCGCTGCAGCCGACGCTGCCGGTGTCACGCAGGAGGTGGGCCGTGGCTAAGAAAAGCAGAGAGGAACTGCGCCTGCACCGCGAACAGGTGCGCGCCGAGCTCAAGAAAAACGACAACAACGCCGACCTGATTCAGGTCCTCATTGGGATGGGAACCAGCGGCATAGCCGCAGGCGCACCTGCCGTGCAGGCCGCCCTTATAGAACAGGCAGCCCTGCACGATATTACCAATATTCAGCTGCGTAAGGTTGGCTCGCTGGGCCTGGACTTTGCCGAGCCGGTCATTGAGATTCGCATGGCCAACATGCCGGACACAATCTATGGCCCCATGACGGCAGAGCTGGTACCGGAAATTATTGAGAAACACATTCTGGATCGCGAGCTCGTGGGCCGTTACGTACAACATCGCCCTGCGCCCGACATGATGGAGGACTAAAGATGGGATACTCACGATACGACCTGGAAAGCCCTTATTCTCAGTTCTGTTATGTCTGTTCAGGCGTCGGCTGTGAACAGAAGAAGTCCGAAGACCTGTACCGCAACCTCAAGAACGAGGTGCGCAACCGAGGTCTTAGCTCCGCAGTTCAGGTAGTCCGAACAGGGTGTTTCGGCCTGTGCGAGAAGGGCCCCATTGTCAAGATGCTCCCGGAAGAGACTGTCTACATAGAGGTGAAACCCGAGGATGCAGCCGAACTGGTGGAACGACACCTCGTCAAGTCCGAGATCGTCACTCGCCTGCAGCTCCGGGATAATGCGCGGCGGCCCCACCTTGAGGTGAAGAAAGACCATGGGCATTATCAGAAGCAGGTGCGCATAGTTCTCCGCAACTGTGGAAAAATCGACCCGGAAAGCATTGACGAATACATTGCGCGTGAGGGCTACGCCGCACTTGACAAGGCGTTGTTTGAGCTGACCCCCGAGCAAATCATTGAGGAGCTTAAGGTGTCCGGGTTGCGCGGACGTGGTGGGGCAGGGTGGCCGACCTGGTTAAAGTGGAACTTTGGTCGCAAGTCGGCCGCTACCGCCGGTACCGCCTATGTCGTCTGTAACGCCGATGAAGGTGACCCCGGTGCCTACATGGATAGATCTACCCTTGAGGGAGACCCGCACTCGGTGCTGGAGGCCATGACCATTGCCGCGTATACCATTGGTGCGGCCCAGGGGTATATCTACATTCGCGCCGAGTATCCTTTGGCTATAAAACGTCTTGAGACCGCCATGAAGCAGGCGCGTGAGTACGGGCTCTTGGGTGAGGACATTCTCGGGAGTGGCTTCAGCTTTGATATAGAGATTCGGCTTGGTGCCGGAGCCTTTGTGTGTGGTGAGGAGACAGCGCTCATAGCCTCCATAGAGGGCGAGCGTGGAACACCAAAACCGCGGCCACCCTTTCCCACCGACTCTGGTGTCTGGGGCCTGCCGACCGTCATTAACAACGTAGAGACCTGGGCAAATATCCCGGTTGTGATTTTGCGGGGTGGAAAGTGGTTTGCCCGCATTGGAACTGCGAACTCAAAAGGAACCAAGGTCTTTGCTCTGACCGGCAAGGTGAACAACACCGGACTGGTGGAAGTCCCCATGGGAACAACCTTGCGGGAGATCATCTACGACGTTGGCGGTGGAATGCAGGCGGGCAAGGCCTTTAAGGCCGTGCAGACCGGTGGCCCGTCCGGAGGCGTCATTACCGCTGAGCATCTGGACACCCCCATAGATTTTGACAACCTGGCAAAACTTGGCTCCATGATGGGCTCCGGCGGAATGATTGTGCTTGCCGAGGACGACTGTATTGTAGACGTGACCAAGTTTTATCTGGAGTTCTCCGTAGAAGAGTCGTGCGGAAAGTGTGCCCCATGCCGCATTGGAACTCGCAAGATGTACAACATTCTGGACCGCTTTACCAAGGGCACCGCTCGACCTGACGACTTGTGGAATCTTGAGGTAATTGCGGACGCCACCAAAAAAGCCTCTCTGTGTGGGCTCGGGCAGAGCGCTCCAAACCCCATTCTCTCAACGCTGCAGTACTTCCGGCACGAGTACCTGGCCCACATAGACGAGGGGTCATGTCCAGCCGGGGTCTGCAAAGACCTTATGCTCTACAGCATCGACCCTGAAAAATGCATTGGCTGTACAGTGTGTGCCCGCAAGTGCCCGGTAGCGTGTATAGAAGGAAAGAGCAAGGAGCTCCATGTCATTGATCAGGAGCGATGTATCAAGTGTGGCGCCTGCCTGGCCGCCTGCAAGTTTGATGCGGTTCTCATTGCGTAAGTCAGGCTCATTGTCTACGGCAGGAAATGCGAATGCTTAGGGCAGCGTACAAGGAGTGCAAAGGTGAGTATGGTAAAGGTACACTTTAACGGTGGGCAGTATGAGGTGCCAGCCGATAGTTCAATTCTAGATGCGGCGCGCTCGGCGGGCTACAAGATTCCAACCCTGTGTTATCACTCGGATCTTACCCCATGGGCGGCCTGCGGCTTATGTGTAGTCAAGGTAGAGGGGAGCGGTAAGATGCCGCGGGCCTGCGCTACCAAGGTAGAGGAGGGAACGCGCTATATTACCCATGATCCCGAACTCAACCAGGTGCGCCGGGCGACGGTAGAGATGATTCTGGCCGACCACCCCGACGAATGCCTTTCCTGCGGGCGCAACGGCACCTGCGAGTTGCAGGGTCTGGCAGCCGACTTCTCTATTCGTGAGCGGCGCTTTGAGTCCATTCTGGCGGAGTTGCCGCGTGATGACTCTACCAGGGCAATTGTGCTCGACCCGCGCAAATGCATTAACTGTGGCCGCTGTGTTCTGGTCTGTCAGGAAAAGCAGGATGTTTGGGCACTCGAGTTTCTGAACAGGGGTGATGGCACCCGCATGAAACCAGCTGGTGATGTGCTGCTGAACGACAGCCCCTGCATAAAGTGCGGTCAATGCTCGGCACACTGTCCGGTAGGTGCGATATTTGAACAGGACGACACCAAGCGGCTGCTGGACGTCATTCGCGACCCGGAGCTTCATGTTGCGGTGCAGATTGCGCCAGCAGTCCGAGTTGCAATTGGTGAGGCCTTTGGCCTGGCCGCTGGCGAGATCACAACCGGCAAGATCTATGCCGCACTCAGACGGCTGGGGGTGGACTCGGTATTTGACACCAACTTTGCCGCTGACCTCACCATAATGGAGGAGGGGACAGAGTTCGTAGACCGCGTGCGAACTGGGAAAGTCCTGCCGCAGATTACGAGCTGCTGCCCGAGCTGGGTAGACTACATGGAGAAGTACTACGGCGACATGATTGGGCATTTCTCCACCGTGAAGTCGCCCATGATGATGCTCGGCGCGCTCGCCAAGTCCTATTACGCTGAACGCAAAGGATTATCACCGGACAAGATTGTTTCGGTAGGAATCATGCCCTGCACCTCCAAGAAGTACGAATGCACGCGGGACGACAACATGTGCAGCAGCGGATATCCCGATGTAGACTTTGTCCTGACCACTCGCGAGTTGGCGCGGCTCATTAAGCAGTCGGGTATAGACTTTCTATCCCTCGCTGATGAGCAGGCCGACACACCCATTGGTGGGTACTCCGGTGCGGGTACCATTTTTGGGGTAACCGGTGGAGTGATGGAGGCCGCGCTGCGTACCGCACATTTCCTCATGACCGGAGAGGAACACAGCGTTATTGAGTTTCGCAATGTCCGCGGCATGGATGGTGTGCGGGAAGCGACGGTTGACGTAGACGGAACCGAGGTACGTGTGGCCATGGCCCACGGTATTGCCAATGTGCGCAGCATTCTTGAAAAGGTGCGTGCCGCGACTGAGACTGGCCAGGAGCCGCCGTACCACTTCATTGAGGTAATGGCCTGCCGCGGCGGGTGTATTTCTGGAGGGGGCCAACCTTACGGTGCCGACGACGCTCTACGCGCCAAACGGATCAAGGGGCTGTATGGGGACGACGAGCGAGCCCTGGTTCGTTGCTCTCACCAGAACCCCTATGTCAAGCAGCTTTATGCCGATTACCTGGGCGAGCCGGGAAGCCATGCAGCCCATGAACTGCTGCACACCGAGTATGTCTCACGGCCGTTGTATGGTTCAACCTCGGACTGCGGGTGCGTTCCCCGGTTCTGAGTGCCTGTGATATAATTGCGGGCAATGAAAGACAAGAGTTTTTATGGCTATGTAGCGAGCGGCTTAAACAAGGCAGAAGACCTTAACTGCGCTGAGACCATGCTTCATGCGGCAAACCGTGCGTATGGGCTTGGTCTCAGCCCCGAGTCGCTTAAGCTTGCGGCGGGTTTTGGCGGTGGCATGGGGTTTGAGGGTTTGTGCGGTGTGCTGACCGGAGGCTCCATGGTTCTGAGCGCGATGTTTGTTCAGCAGCGTGGTCACGAAAGCGAGCTCATTAAACAACTGAACCGTGAGTTTGTCGACGCCTTCCGGGCTCGCATGAACTCGGTCGACTGTGCCCCGCTCAAGGATCTCTGGCGCAAGGACGATGTCGGATGTCTGCCGGTTATTCTGGAAGGTGCAGAACTACTGCAACGCATTATCGACCGTGAGCTCGCGGCAAAATCCCGCTAAGACCCGGCTGGCGAATGTCTCAAACCTTTATTGAGTCCTACGTTGCCGCCCTTTGTGCGGCCGCCGAGTTGGACCTGCCAGGCATAAACGCACAGGCTCGCATGGCACCGCGCATGCGTCTGGATCCTCCCTACGACCCTTATCCCAAACATGCCCGCGAGGCTGCGGTACTTATTCTGCTGTTCCCTTGCCACGGCGAACGACTCTGTTTCCCGCTTATTACCCGTCCCCAGGACGGTGGCCCGCATGCAGGTCAGGTGGCGCTGCCGGGAGGCCTGCGTAAAGATGGTGAAGTGTTTCCAGAAGAGACCGCCGTGCGGGAAGCTATGGAAGAAATTGGAATCAGTCCCGACTCTGTACGGCCGGTGCTGCGTCTGACGCCGCTGTATATTCCGGTGAGCAATGTAACGGTGGTGCCTGTGGTGGCATCAAGCACCGAAGCCCCGCAGTTCACACCGGATCCACGTGAGGTTGCAGGAATCCATCTGCTTGATCTTCAGGAGCTCGGGGGCGAGGTAGGCGAGTCGGATTTTGTTGGAAGTGTTGAAACTGCGCCGCTGCGGGCGCCGTGCTACCAGCCACATGGCCTGAAGGTTTGGGGGGCTACCGCGATGATTCTTGCGGAGTTCGAGGAACTGCACCGTCTGATAATGAACTCATTGCAAAGAGAGTGAACAAGGCCTGCACACCAAGGGCGGCAGGCCCTGTCCCGGTAGCGTCCGGGGAACGGGCGCTCTACAGCCCTTTCTTCTCAAAGAACCTGAACAGTGCGCCTGCGGCGACTGCCAGGAACGCAATCACTACCCAGTGCGACACGCCGAGCAGGTCGGCAACCGAGAGTCGCCCGAAGGCACCAATTGGGGCTATGTAGGTCTGCACCGCAGGGTAGAGAAACGCAAAAATAATTCCCCCAAGCAGCATACCAAGAATGGGCCAGATCACTCCCACTCGACCCTCGGCAAGTGCGCCAATGCTTGTTCCTGGGCAGTATCCAATAATGGCCCAGCCGATCCCAAAGAGAAGCCCACCAACTACCTGCAGACCGAGGCTGAACGCGCGCGGGGCAAACTCAACCATACCGAGGTCGCGCAGGAGATAAATGCCAATAGAACCAACTACAATAGTTGTCAGCATGTACTTCACTATTGTCATGTCAACGAGACGCATAGCTCCGACCTGCCGCTCAAAACGAATGGCTTCAGCCTGCTGCAGGAAGACTCCAAAGAGCGTTCCGGTAATGAGTCCAAATATTAAGGTCATGCTGCACCTCCCTTGTAGAGTACGCGAGCCGTAACAATTCCACCAACAAAGAACATGGCCAGGGCCAGCAGGCTACTGAGTCCAAGCTGGCTAACACCACTTACGCCATGCCCACTTGGGCATCCACCAGCCATACGTGCGCCAATCATGGCAAGCGAGCCACCAACGAGGGAGAACGCTACGCGCGTTCGGGTGCTGTCGCCAAAGCGACTGACCCACATTGGGGGTAGTTTCTCCACCTTAAAGGTTCCGCTCAGCCTGGACGAGATGAAAGCTCCGACACCAATGCCAATCACGAACAAGAGCTGCCAGTTGGGAAAGGATGCCAGGGTGTTGCTTCCATTGCCGACTGTGTAGAACTCAATCTGCGACATATCGACTCCAAGTAGCTGCACCAGTCCTGATGCGGCCCTGGGGAAGGTTGTCGATGTACCAAAAAACTGGCCAGCTACAGCTACGCTCAGCGTCAGCAATAAGCCCGAAAGCGCTCCAAAAATATAGGGCTTGTGATGTGTTTCAAACTTCATGAAATCCTCCTTGTTGCATGCCCTCGAAATAGTGTTGCCTTAATATATAGAAGAAAACCTATATTAGGCAAGGGCTGCGGGTTCTTTTCTCCAAGGATTTACATTGAAGAACAGCTGCAAACTTCCTCATTCTGGTGTACAATGTTCTGCGTACAAGAACATTTGCTACATACGGGAGCGTTTATGGACACTTCAGGTAAGAACCACAACGATACATCAAAAGTGCTGCAGCAAAATGAAGTAGGGGTGCGTGAGCGGCTTCCCGATACCCAGCAGGACAGGCGGGCGGCGCGTGGCGACGCGGATAGATCCCGAGTCATTGATGCTCTGTTTACATCCTCAGACCGCATGTGTTACGACCTGCAGCAACAGCTGCGTCTGGCGCAGGAGAGCTATGAAGGTTTCAAGCGTACACTAGAAGGCGCTCAGGAGTTGCATGCCTCCAGCCAGAAGAACGCCGAGACCATGGAAAGCCTTGACCAGACGCTAAGTGACTATGTTCGCTTTGCGGCCGACCTCCAGGCGAGTAGTGAGAAGATTGACGCCGAGTCCTCCAGCTCACTGGATATGGTGGAGCTTAACCGCAAGGCGCTTGATACCATGGTGAGCTTCATTATGGAGATCTCTGCCTCTGTGCAGAAGGTCTCGGAAAGCAACCGAGTATTGCGTGAGACCTCAAGCGAGGTTGGCAGCATTATCAACCAGGTGCGCGACATTGCGGCCAATACCAATGTGCTGGCGGTCAATGCTTCTATACAGGCGGCACGAGCAGGCGAGGCCGGGCGTGGCTTCGCGGTTGTGGCCCAGGAGATCCGTCGTCTTGCCTTGGATACAGATGCATCGGTAGGTCAGATTGAAACAATTCTTGACCACATTGTGCACGGAATTGGCGAGACGGCCGAGGTTTTTGACCTGACACTGGAGAAACTCAGCGGGGCCGACGAAATGGTTCAGTCGGCACAGGAGCGCATGAGCGCGATATCCGAGAACGTTTCACACATCAAGTCCTCGGCGGGCGACCTCAGTGGAATGGCAGTGCGCAATAGTGAGCAGGCTAAGGAAATGAACGCTGCGGTCGAGGCCCTCCACGAGGCCGTGCGAGGCACGAGTGAGACAGCCCTCGCTACTATTGATATTGCCGAGAAGCAGCAGAAAAAGCACGACGAGTCATTGCGGTACAATAAGCGTCTTCAGCATGAGGCCGAGGAGCTTCAGATTCTCGCCACACGCTTCACCGACAAGGACGAGCTCATTTTTGGGGTGAATCCCTTCACCACTCCCGACGAGATTGAGCGAATGTATGCGCCCATTATTGCCGAGGTGTGTCGTGCATCCGGATGCCGCTCACGCACTATCATTGTGCGCGACTACGACGCGCTGAGCGATGGTCTGAAGGCAGGCTATATCGATGTAGGGTGGTTCTCTCCCCTTGCGTATGTGAAGGCCAGAGAGAGTCTTGAGCTTGACCCGCTCGTAACACCCAAGGTCAAGGGAAAGGCCTTTTATCAAGGACTCATCATAGCGCTGAAGGACAGCGGTCTCCGCGAGCCCGCGCAACTGACTGGGAAGAACTTTGGATACGTTGACCCCAAGAGCGCTTCCGGGTATCTCTATGCACGTCACATTCTCAAGCAGGAAGGACTTGACCCCGATACAATGTTTGGCAACGCAGCCTTCTGCGGTAGCCATGACCAGGTGATCCGAGACGTGCTTGACGGAAAGATTGATGCAGGCGCCACCTATGACGAGGCCTACGAGAATGCTGAGCGCTCTGGCCTGCCGGTACATCGGCTTGCGGTCATTGCCCGCACCCAGGATATTCCCAAGGACAGCATTGCAGCACGGCTCAATGTTCCTGAAGAGCTTCGGGCTCGTCTGCGCGAGAACTTCATTGCCTTCTCGGACTTTGCTCGTTACCAGACGCAACTTGAAGGATTCCAGCCCAGCACCGACGCGCATTACGACGTAATCCGCGCGGTGCAGAACACCGGCTAGCTGCTGTTGTTGTCCTCAATAAGAAGGCAGGTACCCTGAGGTATCAGATTTCCACTTCCGGTGAGGTGTCGGTCTGCACATCTAGATTGTGGTATACACAGACGAGAAAGACTGTGATGAACGCTGCGTAGATGGTAAACAGTATGCTCGACAGTATCACCCCCAATAGGGGAATGAACACAAGTGCAAAGTTCAGGATCATGACCGGGACGCTCAGCCCTAGGATCACCAGTAAAGAAATAAATGCGGCCCCGAGGTTCTTTTTGACTGTTTGAACACTTCGGCCTATTGCCTTCCCGGCCGGGAGATCTTCCAGCATTACCGCAATGAGCGTAAACATGAGGAAAAAAGCCGCAACCAGGCCTGGAAGAATGAGTAAGATCATCCCCATAGTTACAACAGCAATCACCACAACGGTGGCAATGACAAGAGGAACTATGCGCGTAACCAGGCGCTCCCAACCGGCTTGGAGTGTTACCGCTTGGCCCTTCAGGGCGCGGTCAGCCATCCCAACAGTCATACCATGTGCCAGAAAACTAACAAAGCTGCTGATCATGCTCGCTATCATGAAGGCTCCGAGGGCTGCTCCGGCTCCTGCCAGAGCCTGTTCCGGACTGGCGGCAAACTGCTCTCCCGTGAATCTGCCCATCATGGGCATAGCCGAACCCGTAAAAACAAGACCCACAAGTGCCGAGAACACAACGGAAGCCAGCATTGGAATGAAAATCAGCGGATTACCCTTTGCTGCGAAAATGCTTTCCTTGAAAACGTGAATTAGGTTCATTGAGCCCTCCCCAAGAAATAGAACTGCAACTATCTATAGAATAAGATGGTTTTCACCGTGGCACAAGCAACTATTCATTCCGAGACCAGAGGCACCGGCTGTTGCGCTGGTGGCTCAGTGACTAGTGCCGATACCTATCCATCCTTAGTACCTTATCAACACAGACAGAAATCTGCCTTGTCATCACTGAGGATGGATGGCCAGGCTGTGGCGCTGTGAGCAGTTTGTTTTGAGGAGAGATGTCCATGAAAAGCAACATGAAAAACTACGTTTCGCTGTGGGAAATGCAGGACGCAGCCGTCGGCCTGCTCCCTGGACTCGCCAAGGACTACTACCAAAGTGGTTCGGAGGATGAGTACGCCCTGAGGGAGAACGAACGGATGTACCGTGAGCTTCGGCTGCGGTATCGCGTGCTTCAGAAGATGGGTGATGTCGACACCTCAACCACGCTATTTGGCCGCGAGATATCGTTTCCGCTCTATGTTGCGCCCGCCGCCTTTCAGTGCATGGCCCACTCAGAGGGTGAGATTGCAAACGCACGGGCCGCCGCAGATCGCGGGGTTGGTTTCTGCCTGAGTACGCTGGCCACTCAGCCCATGGAGGAGGTAGCTGCTGAGACCCAGGGGCGAATACCGTTGTGGTTCCAGCTCTACATGTACAAAGACCAGGGACGCACCCGCGAGCTTCTCCAGCGCGCCAAGAACAGTGGGTATCAGGCCATTGCCCTTACCGTAGATGCTCCGGCCTGGGGTAAGCGCGAAGTCGATATCCACAACGGATTTCACCTGCCGCATGGCATGTGGATTCGCAACGTAGACCCAGACGGCACCGAGACCTTGCCAGAGGGCGACGGCTCCTCAGGTCTTTCGGACTACATCGGCACCCGCTTTCACACTGTTCTGGGTTGGGATGACATAGACTGGATTCGCAACGAGGTGGACCTGCCCATTATCATTAAGGGAGTGCATCACCCGGAGGATGTCCGTCTGGCGGTAGAGCACGGTGTGGACGGCGTCTGGGTTTCCAACCATGGTGGCCGGCAGCTGGATACATCTACCGCTACGGTTGCTGCGCTGCCTGACTGCGTAGAGGCGGCCGACGGCAAACTGCCCATTGTAGTAGACGGCGGAATTCGGCGGGGTACCGATATACTCAAAGCGCTCGCCCTGGGAGCGAACGCGGTTGCTGTTGGCCGGCCCGCGCTCTGGGGACTTGCCGTGGGTGGCGCGCAGGGGGTAAGCCGCATGCTGGAAATTCTGGGTGACGAGTTCCGCACCGCCATGAAACTTATTGGAGCAAAAAAGGTGAGCGACCTGAAGCCTGAGATGGTTGTTCATTCCGGCTGGCCATTTGCTGGCCGGTAGTTCACTGGCTGGCTGTTCCCTGGCGTTGATTCTCCGGTCACGAAAAAAAGGAGCGAAACACACAATACAGTGTTTCGCTCCACATGAAGGACTCGCGGGTTTGCAGCTTTTCGCTTTCGGTGCTGAGCTACTGCTGAGCTACTGCTGAGGGTGAAAGAACGCGTGAGATAACGACCTCAGTCTCAACTGCGGCCTTGTCCATGACCGAGGCAATAACGCCACCAAAAGGTTTTGCCATCAGCTGGCTGTTCATGCGGGTGATATAGGTATGACCGTTGCTCTTCTCGTAAATGGCTACACGACACGGCATAAGGGGAGAGACAATGCGTTCATCATCAAGTGTCAGAATCTCGGCCGAGTACTTTGAAGAACACAGTTCAAAAATCTTCACTGCGTCAACTTCGTGACCATGTCCGGCCAGGACCTGCTGCATGTCATGGGTGGTAAGCACCGACCAGCCGCCCTCGCGCACTTCGTGCTCAAAGATTGCAACCGTGGTTGCAAAGTCATGCGGGCTGCGATCCTCCATCATCATCATGGATGGCATGCTGTAAAAGCCGACCACTGCTGTAAGAAGAACACCAAGTACCAGCGCCGAGGCGCCAACTATTACTAATTTCTTGTTCATATCAAGACCTCCTCTGTCTTATGGTCTCAATATATAGTAGGAATCATATGTTGTCAACCGTATATTCAGAAAAGCTTATATTAAACACTGTAGCTGCCTGACGCTACATCGCCCCCTGTGCCGGTCCAGTTTGTGTGGAAGAACTCTCCCTCAGGCCGGTCCACTCGCTCATAGGTGTGGGCTCCGAAATAGTCCCGCTGAGCCTGAATGAAGTTTGCAGGCAGCTGCTTGGCCCGATATGAGTCATAGAAGGCCAGAGCCGAGGAGAAGGCGGGGGTCGGAATTCCCGACAGAGCCGCCGCCGCAACGACCTCGCGCCAGCCGTTCTGGCAGCCCTCTATAAGTCCGCGGAAGTACTCATCTAGGATGAGACTCTCACGTTCCGCACTGCCACTGAAGGCTGAGCGGATATGATCAAGAAATACGCTGCGAATAATGCATCCCCCGCGCCACATGCCAGCGATCTCTGCAAGATTCACGTCCCAACCGTTGGCCCTGGCAGCTGCTGCAATCTGCATGAAGCCCTGCGTGTAGGAAATGATCTTGGAGGCCAGGAGTGCGTCACGGATCGCTGCAGTGAAACGAACCCGGTCCAGCTCCGCAGGAGGCGCTGGTTGTGGGCCCGGCAGGAATTTAGCAGCCAGTTCGCGCTCCTCTTTGCGGAGCGACAGGGAGCGGGCAAAGACGGCTTCCGCAATTAGGGTTATTGGTACCCCCAGGTTCACCGCGTCATTTACCATCCACTTGCCGGTGCCCTTCTGCTGCGCGCTGTCGCGGATAAGCTCGACCAGTGGTGTGCCGTTGCTGTCTCTATATCGCAGAATAGCTGAGCTGATCTCGACAAGGTAGCTGCTCAGATCACCCTCATTCCAGTCCGAAAAAACCTGACCCATGCTCTCGTGGTCGAGCCC
>SLAA01000195.1 GCA_007127105.1 Spirochaetales bacterium
AGTGTGAGCTCATTGCCTGGATGAGGGACAGCTTCACTCCAACAGAGGCTGAGCGCCCGGGGAGGTGGGTGCGGGAGACCGGCTTAAGCAGCGGTGGTATCCGCCTTCATCTTCTAGAAATGACCGCCCTGGGCCTGTCGGACACAGCCCAGACCGAAGATGCGGAACAAGCAGTTGGAGAAACCTACTTCCAGGTTCAAAGTCCGCTCAGTGTGGGTCTGTTTGCCGGAAAGTGGTGTTCCTATGCCGAGTCTACCGACCTGCCGAACGACCAGCGGGAAGAGGACGGAGGCGCACTGGTTTTTGACGGTTTGCCCCTGGAGGAAGCCGTTGAGATACTTGGTGCTCCGGTAGTGGATCTTGAGCTTTCCGCTGACCGGCCGCAGGCTCAGGTCGCGGTGCGTCTCTCCGGCGTCGCCCCGAACGGGGTGGTGTCCCGAGTCAGTTACGGCGTGCTTAATCTGTCACATCGCAACTCGCATGAGGAACCCGAAGCGCTCGAGCCTGGACGGCGCTATCGTGTACGGGTCAAGCTGAATCATATTGCCCAACGGTTCCCTGTAGGTCATAGAATTCGTGTTGCGGTGTCCAGTTCCTACTGGCCCCTCATATGGCCTGCTCCTGAACTAGCTCGGCTGACGGTGTATAGCGGCGGTCGGCTGGAACTCCCGGTGAGGACGGCTCGCATGCCAGATCCTCAGCCTGTGTTTGACGCGCCTGAAAGCGCGCCTGCTCCGGCTACTACTCTCATAGCTCCAGCGCACCGCGAGTGGACCGTAGTCCAGAATCTTGCCACCAACCACGTCTCACTCAACGTCATAAACAACGATGCCCGCTACACAATTGACGATATCGACCTAAGCATAGGGAAAAATGTGAGCGAACGTTACTCCTACACGAACAATCGCTACGATACTGTTCGTGGGGAGGTGTTCTCCACTCGCGAGTTTGCGCGCGGGGACTGGGTGCTTCGCACCGAAACCCGCACAGTCCTGACCTCAACTACTACCCATTTTCGCGTGCGGGCAACCCTGGACGCCTACGAGGGTGACGCACGGGTGTTTGCCAAGAGCTGGGACGAGATCATTGCGCGCGATTTTGTGTAGGGTACGGTGATACGCTCCCGGCGAAGGACTCTAAGGGAGGAGAGATGGATGGAACAGCGACACCTTTTCGTGGTTGGACTGGACGAGTTTAACAGACAGAAACTGGAACGGATCCCCCATGAGCATGAGCTCGTTATTCATGCCGCTCTGGATATCAGCGATATCCGAGGCGTAGATCACTTCGATATGAAGGCCCTCCTAGACAAGGCCGCACGGAACATCCGGGGCGCCGGTGTGCCGGTCAACGCAATAACCGCGTACTACGACTTTCCCGCGACCGACCTGGTTCCGATACTCGCAAAGATGTTTGGAGTCCCAGGGCCAAGCCTGGAGAGTGTGCTGAAATGTGAGCATAAATACTGGAGCCGCCTGGAGCACCAGAAAAGCGTTCCCGAGTATATTCCGCAATTTCACGCTTTTGATCCTCTGTCAGAAGATCCCCTGGGCGATATTCCACTCATGCCGCCGTACTGGATTAAACCCATTAAGTCGTTTCGGTCGTTCCTGGCCTTTCGGATTAACGACCCTGGCGACCTGCTTGCAGCTATGCCCCAGATTCGTGAACAAGGCGCCTACATTGCAGACCCCTTTGCCTACCTGTTTGAGAACTTCAACATGCCAGCCGAGATCACCACCATGAAGGAAACCTTCATAGCTGAGAGCTTACTCTATGGGAGTATGTGCACGGTAGAGGGCTACGTATTTGATGGTGATGTAGTCATTTACGGCGTAATTGACTCGGTTCGGGAGGGAGACCGGTCTTCGTTCTCGCGCTACGAATATCCGTCCTCACTTCCGCCAGATGTGCAGTTTCGCATGGCAGATGTATCTCGGAGAGTTATTACCGGAATTGGCCTAAACAACTCTCCCTTTAACATTGAGTTTTTCTGGGATCAGACCCATAATCAAGTAGGGTTGCTCGAAATCAATCCACGAATCTCTCAAGCACACACCGATATATTTGAGAAAGTGCATGGGGTCTCGAACCATGTCGTTATGCTGGACGTTGCATTGGGGCGGAAACCAAAGCCTCTGGAGAAAAACGGTTTGTTTCGACTGGCTGGGAACTTCATGTTACGGGCTTTCTCGGACGGCGTTGTGCGTTCCGTTCCAACCGAGGCCCAAATAGCACAGGTGCAGAAGGAGCAACCTCATACCGTAGTATTAGCTCGGGTGACGGTGGGGCAAAGATTGTCGGAGCTGAATGGACAAGATAGCTACAGTTACGAACTTGCAAATATCTGCATTGGCGGTCGGGATCAGGCGGAGCTGTTGGAAAAGTACCAGCGTTGTCTGGAGATCATTGAGTTCGATATCGAGTGGGATGAGTTGCGGGTGACCTAGTGAGCCTTAAGGGAGTACAGGGAGAGGAACAGGATGAGTGAGAGAGAAGCAGCTTCAGTTGAAACACCCCAGGCCGAGGAGAAGTTCTCGCTCCATACGGGTGCCTCCTGGCTCTCATTAGACGGCGACGTCTACATTGTACCGGGCTTTCATGAGGAGTGGATACGGCAGTTCAGAGACTTTGTCGGGCCTTACAGCACGGTTGCTGAGCTGGTGGTGAACAAGCGCTGGATATCGGTTGTACTCTACTCCGGCGGATACCTGGAAATATGCATAAGCGACCGCAAGGATCCTGAGGTTCGCTCAACACTCTGGAGGTTCCTGGCGAATAACCTTGAGTACTGGAACGAGGTGCTCATCATGCCCTTCAAAGAAGAAGGCTTTATCCATTTTAAGTGCGATGAGGTTAACTGCCACGATGCTTACAAAAACGCAATGAACTCAAAACCAACCTATGTCAAAAAACGATGAGTAATTAACGTAACGTTTTTCATTTAATCTTTGACAGTTGTTACAATCTCCCCTTATACTACCTCCGACTCACGGAAAAACATGAATGCGCTACGGGCCTTACAACCACTTCACCGGCTCACGCATGAAGAGAGGAGAGATGTACGACGTAGTAATCATCGGCGCAGGCGTCATCGGCTGCGGAATTGCGCGCGAGCTTTCCCGGTACGATCTGTCCATCCTCATTTTGGAAAAAGAGGGAGATGTGGCGGACGGTACGACAAAGGCAAACAGCGCCATTGTGCATGCCGGGTTTGATGCTTATCACAAAACAGTTAACGGACAAATGAACGCTCGTGGAAATCCAATGTATGATCGCCTGGCTGCCGAGCTCAGCTTCCCGTTTCAGCGAATAGGTTCCCTGGTTCTCGCGTTTAGCGAGGAAGAACTTGCGTCGCTGCGTGAGCTCATTGATAACGCCAATGTGCTCAAAATTCCGGGTGTAGAAATGCTGGCGCCGGAGACGGTGCATGCAAAGCATGCAAATCTTTCGCAGGAGATTCGGGGTGCACTGTGGGCTCCCACCGGCGGGATCTGCGGGCCGTGGGAGTTTGCCATTGCCTTGGCGGAGAATGCGGTAGAGAACGGTGCAGAGTTGGCACTTAACACCCAGGTTACCGGGATTCAGAAAACTGATGCAGGCTTTCGGCTGAGTACGGCGGCCGGTGGAAGCATTGAGTCACGCGTAGTTGTGAATGCTGCTGGGGTATATGCGGACACCATACACAACATGGTCGCCGAACCGTTCTTTGAGATACATCCCAAGCGTGGACAGTACTTCCTGTTGGACAAAGCAGCAGGTGACATTGTTGACACCGTCATTTTCCAAGCACCTACCAAGGCTGGCAAGGGTGTTCTTGTTTCGCCCACCGTCCATGGGAATATAATTGTCGGCCCCGATGCGGAGTACGTAGAGGACCGGGAAGACCTGCGCACAACAGGCCCCCAGCTTGACTACGTTCGTCAGGCAGCGCGACAGAGCGTACCCAACATACCGTTTGGGATGAACATAACAACCTTCGCTGGGCTTCGAGCCGAGTCGAGCACTCGGGACTTTATCATAGGCCCTGCAGACGACGTCCCCAATTTCATTAACGCCGCTGGCATGAAGTCTCCCGGCCTTTCCGCCGCACCTGCGGTTGCCGAGGAGGTTGTCAAACATGTGGGGGTTGCGCTTGGTGGTGAGTTAAAGGAACGGAAAGACTTCAATCCGCACCGCCGTCCGGCGGCACACTTTGCGGAAGCGTCACCTGAAAAGCAGGCCGAACTCATTGCCACGGACCCGCGCTTTGCCCGGATCGTCTGTCGGTGCGAGTACGTGACCGAGGCCGAGGTCGTTGATGTCATTCACCGAAAAGTCGGCGCGCGAAGCGTTGACGGTGTCAAACGTCGCGCACGTCCTGGTGGAGGCAGGTGCCAGGGGGGCTTTTGCTCACCGCGGGTCATGGAGATCCTTGCCCGAGAGCTGGGAACTGACATGGGTGATGTTCTGAAGGACGGTCCGGGATCCTACATCTTGACCGGGCGCACCAAGGCTGTTGAAGGTGGTATGTAAGATGCAGCACTATGAAGTTGTCATTGTAGGTGGTGGTCCCGCCGGACTTGCCGCTGCTATAGAAGCCCGAAAGAACGGGGCTCAGTCGGTTGTTGTCCTCGAGCGAGATCGAGAGCTTGGTGGAATCTTGCAGCAGTGCATTCATCATGGATTTGGTTTGGTGGTCTTTAACGAAGAGCTTACCGGCCCCGAGTACGCTGAGCGGTTTATTGACGAGCTTATGGAGCTAGGCATTGAGTACCGGCTTGAGACTATGGTGCTCGAGGTCAACGCGGACAAAACTATCAGAGCAATTTCGCCAAGTGACGGAATGATTGAGATTCAGGCCAAGGCTATAGTCTTGAACATGGGTTGTCGCGAACGTACACGCGGCGCAATTGCTATTCCTGGGTTCCGCCCGGCCGGTGTGTTTAGCGCCGGAACGGCGCAACGCTTTGTGAACATGGAAGGGTACATGGTCGGTAAGCGGGTTGTCATACTTGGTTCCGGCGATATCGGACTGATTATGGCTCGTCGGATGGCGCTTGAGGGCGCTAAGGTACTTGCCGTAGCCGAGATCATGCCGTACTCGGGAGGGCTAACCCGGAACATCGTACAATGTCTCCACGACTACGATATTCCCTTATATCTTAGCCATACCATTACGGAAGTACGCGGAAAGGAAAGAGTCGAGGGTGTAACCATTGCGGAGGTGGATGAAAACCGCAAACCGATGACTGGAACCGAGAAGCACTACGATTGTGACACTCTGCTGTTGTCGGTCGGACTTATCCCGGAGAATGAGCTTTCGCGAGGAGCTGGAATACAGTTGGACCCGGTAACCGGCGGCCCAATTGTCAATGAAGCCATGGAGACCAGCGTGCCCGGCATCTTTGCATCCGGCAATGTTGTCCATGTGCATGACCTTGTAGACTGGGTTACCGAGGAAAGCCGCCGAGCGGGAGCCTACGCTGCGCGGTATGTCCAGAATAAGCTTGTTGAGGATGCCAGCGTAATTGCTTCACGGCCGGGAGACGGCATTGGATACGTTGTTCCGCACAAGGTTCGACCTGAGAATTTGAATGACAAGCTTGCTATCTTTATGAGAGTCAAGGAAGTCTTCCACGACGCAAAACTGGTGGTCAAGGCCGACGGCGAGGTTGTATACAGCCGCAAAAAACGGCATATGGCACCAGGCGAAATGGAGATTGTGCAAATTGACGCTCAGAAGCTGAAGGATCTGAAGCCCGCTGAGTTGCTTGTCTCGGTAGAGGGAGGAGAGACCGTACATGTATAAGCCTGAAGAACATAATGTAATCTGCACCGTCTGTCCCATTGGATGCCGACTCACTGTAATTCGTGAGGAACATGAACCCGATGGATATAAGGTTATTGGTGGTGTCTGTAAGCGCGGGGAGAAGTTCGGGGTCAAAGAGGTAACCAATCCAACACGTACCGTTACATCGACGGTGGCAATTGAGGGTGGTTTGCTTCCTCGTCTTCCGGTGAGAACCGAGAAAGACATACCAAAGCATCTCAATTACGAGCTTATGAAACTTATTAATCAAGTCAAGCTGCAAGCACCGGTGAAGATTGGCGAAGTGGTGGTCGCCAATGTCTTTGATACCGGGGTGAATGTGATTGCCACACGCAGCATGAGAGCGGTGAAGTAGTCCTCCCTTCCCGCTCGTTCCTTCGGTGGGCGCCGTTCTCAAAGAAAGAGAGCGGCGCCCACCGTCCCTTCTTCAGGTCTTCCTTCGTTCCTTCGTTCCTTCGTCCTTAGCGTTTGCGCCTATAACTATACGCTGCAGTAACATCGGTGATCTCTATTCGGCCGGTATTCTCGGCTTCAAAAAGTCCGTCCTTCACTATCCCTTGTACCAGAGACTCTACCAGTGATGCCGATACAATCATGGTGGTACGTTCGTGGGCCACGACACCGACCGGTGCCGCGTCTGCATCTGCATCTGTTCCCAGGGCACGAATTTTGGAAGTCGTGGCGCCTCGCACACCGATCCGGGAGGCTGTAGCTACATAGGAGTCTGAGTGCCCCTCGCTGCAGATAAGCGAAACCTCGCGCTCATCGCGTTTCAGGCTATCTGCCTGGTCAGATTGTTCTCCGGCAGTAGCAAAACGAGTGCGCCAGCGTGTTTCGCCGCGCAGCTCATCAATAGCACCGATGATCTGCTCAATACTTGCCGCATGTTCCTGGCGCCCAATTCGGAGCCGTGGGCTGAGGGCCGCCGAGTGAATGGGGTAGAGATAGGCAAAGCCCCGACCCGGCTGATTGAGCCGGCATTCATCGACAATGAGCCGAAGCAGCCCCTCGGCGTCATGATCGGGCGCAACCAGCTCCACAATTTCCTTTTCGGCCGGGATTGTGACCCGGAGCAGGCCGAGTTGATCCCGAATGCCGGTCCCCACGCCGAGCGAAATGTAGGGTACACAGACGCCGAGTTCAAGGGCAGTCTTGGCCACTTGGTTGCCAGCATCTGGATTGGAAAGAATGAATGTCATTCCTGTCAATCCGGTGCGGAATCCATCTAACGAAGCAGTGGAGGGAGCCTCTTCATTGGACTGCTCATCCGAGTCGTGCACTGTGGACCGGCCCGGTGAGTAACTTGTAACGTGCTCGATGTAGAGCGAGCCGCGACCAGCGAGATCAAAACGGAACTCCTGAACAAGCGATGTAGCGACCTGCGAGACCCTGTCTGTAGGCAGGCAGAAACTAATCCTCTCGGCCGGATTCTCGTCCAGAGACAGAACGCGCGCGAACAACCGGGATCTGCGCTTCTTCTCCTGCAGAAGTACCATCCGGCTCGGTTCAACGAAGAACCGCCCCACATTCAGCTCCTTCAGGCTGTCGTAGAGCTTGTGGCTGAGTCGGTGGTTGATGTGTACGGTTATTCGGGCGACCGTCGCGCTTTGAACCCCTTCGGGTTGGCTAACACTCCGCATCATGCCGTTCCTTGCTTTTCGTCTTCGTGCATGATCAGGTGCTGGTGCCGCCGGAGTGCAATGCCGGTGATTGTTACCGCAAGTATTGGGTACACCGATGCCAGAGCCAGGACACCAAAACCATCAGATACTCCCACCACGCCCCCGACACCAAGGCCCATTGCGACGACCAGTGGCACCGTTACCGGTCCGGTGGTCACGCCAGCAGAGTCCCATGCAATTGCCGCAAACTCTTCTGCAGAGAACGCGGTGAGCGGCAGCAGCAGGAGATATGGAGGTATGAGGAGAGCGGGAAGCGGAATATCCCAGAGTATCCGTGCCATTCCCATGCTCAGCCCTACCCCGACTCCAACCGAAACGGTGCGAATGAGTGTATCGCTACGAAAGGTACCGACCGTGAGTTGCTCTACCGTGCGCCCCAAGGCGCGTAGAGCTGGCTCTGCAAGGGTTGCGCCATAGCCCATGCCAAATGCAAACAGCAGTATGAGTACCTGTCCCAGCGTAGTCCATCGTCCACCAAAGACGGCACTTCGTTCCGGAATGTGCAGGTAGTCAGAACTATAGGGGTGCAGTCGTTGTGGATAAAATGGCACCGGTTGGAACTCATTGGACTCTGCGAGGTAGAAAAACTCCACCGAACGGCCGTCCGGGGTAATTGCCTGTTGAACCACCCCGGTGTCAAAGTCTCGAATGCGGACTTGCCGCTCTGGGAGTTCCATTGATGAGAAGGCTACTGGAAGCCGGCGGCCAACGTCGTCCCCGAGTCGTGCAAGACCAAGCTCAATTCCGCCCCCAAGGAGGGTGAGTCCAACTATAGATAAGACGATGCCAAGCAGAATCTCGTCGCGCCTCCGTACCCGTTCCCGAACAAGAATAAGCAGCACGAGCAGAAAGCCGCCTGTCAGCAGAAGCACAGCCCGCGCGGAACTCCACAAATACCCCAACAATGTATCGCCAATTCCCAGGCTCGTCTCTGCGGTGTCTTCATGGAGCGTATCAATGAACGACTCAAACTGCGCATCAGAGGCAAAGAGCTGCCTCGCCTGTTCGGAGTTCTCGGTTGAAAGAAATGCCTCACGGGAATCCAGGCGCGGTACTGTCGGCGCAAGAACCATGCTGAGCAGAAAGACCGCCACAATAGGGGCTGCCGACGCCAGCATGACAACCCCAAAGCCCGAGGTCGGGCTTTCGGTGCTGCCGTAGGATCGAGCGACACCAATACCGAGCGCCAGAACCAACGGTACCGTGACCGGCCCGGTAGTAACACCACCCGAGTCCCAGGCTATACCAATTATTTCTCGCAATGAAGGATCAAGCGCAGCAATGAGGGTCAGTGTAACGAGTATGAGGGTGAAACCGAACACGAAAGGCTTAATTGACAGCCCATACGCAAAGCGGAGCATTCCCAGTCCGACCGCAACACCAACGCCGGTTGCAATTGTCGCGACCAAGTAATCTGCGTAACGGTGCAGCAAAGCAAAGAGTAGTGGCGAGTCCCAGGGTACAACCGCAGACCCGGCCGCCCGGAGCGCAGCAATTGCCGGTTCGGCAAAGGTTGCCGAAAGACCAAGAACCACGCCAAATGCCAGTATGACTGGAAGTACGGTTCTTTCCGGCAGCCTGAGACCTATGAACTCACCTAAGGGCATAAGTCCGAGAACTAGCCCCTCCAAAAAGAGGGCCAGCCCAAGTACCGAAAGAGCAAGTCCAATTGCGAGTACTACGGCGTTTGCAATAGGAATGCGGAGAATGAAGAGCTGGAACACCAGCAGATATCCAACAATAAAGGCTACGGAGCGCAGCTGATCAACGAGCTTTCGGCTAACATAGCCAACTACGAGCGAGAGTGCAGCCCGGTGTGGAATTTGAACTTGTCTTCTGGTACGTGGCACCCTGTCTAACCGCTCTTTGGGCCGGGAGCTGGTGGGTTCTCCAGCTGTGACTTAACCACCTTTACAGGATTCATTGCGTCGATGTCGGCCTTGATATCCTTGAGCGGATTCAGTGAGTCTAGCTCATCCTGGATGTCTTTCTGAACCTTCTTGGCCTTACCGAGAGACTGAGCCGCCGACCGTGCCATACCTGGAAGTTTGGCAGGCCCAACTATTAAGAGTACCACGGCAAAAATAATAACGAGCTCGGCGGCCCCGATACGACTAATCATTCCCAGCATCGGTACATAATACCCGACTTTCCGACACAACGCAAATGTAGAAGTGCACATCGAGAGCGGCACAGAGAGCGGCACAGAGAGCGGCACAGAGAGCGGGGGAGGAGAGCCACCCATCTGACCCTCACCTCAGTTCCATTTCCCCTTGCCCATACCTTGGGCATGCGATACCGTACAGGTGGTATGAGCACACAAGCGTCCGTATCGGGAGCCGCACCAGGAGACTGGTATCGACTAGATAACGCGGCAAAGGCATTTGCCCCGGCACTGTCGCGCCGTTACACGACACTTTTCCGGGTGGCGGTTGTTTTGAATAAACCGGTGAGGGTGCATGATCTGCAGCGGGCGCTGGACCGCTGCATGAAACGCTTCCCATACTACCAGGTGCACCTGCGGCCCGGATTCTTCTGGTATTACTTTGAAGAGAATCCAACAACGCTCCGGGTACGGCCCGACCCGCAGAATCCATGCATGCGACACTCCCTACGACGTCGTGGGAGCTATCTTCTGAGGGTTCGCTGTTATCACTGCCGTATTTCCGTAGAGTTCTCCCACGCCCTGACCGACGGATTTGGGGCGCTTCAGTTCCTGAACACCTTACTCTGTGCCTATCATGAGGAGGTGCACGGGGTAATTCAGGACTGGGGGAGCATTATTCATCCTGAGTCCGCTCGAGACCCTCAGGAAACCGAGGACAGCTTTCTGCGCGAGTACGTACCGCATGCTCCGGCGCCGGTCTCGGCTAGCGGCGCATGGCATCTGCCGTACCGACTACTACCAGCCGGAATCTACCGGGTGTGTAGCGGCGTGGTTCCGGCCGGGCCTTTGCGAGCCGCGGCCAAGGAGAGGGGTGGCACCGTTAACGACTTCCTAACGGCGGTGTACTGTATGGCCCTGCAGTCGAGCGCGGAACGCCTGGGCAACCCTAAGCGCCCGGTGCGAGTGTTCGTACCGGTGAACCTGCGAGCTTTCTTTCCCTCTCGAACTATGCGTAATTTCTTCTCGGTCGTTTCAGTGGAACTTGATTTACGACTCGGTCATTTTGAGTTCGAGGAAATTTTTCGTTTGGTGTTCTATCGACTTCGCCTGGAGCTCAACGAGAAGAACCTGCGGACACATCTCAAGCGCAATGTGAAGAATGAACGCAACCCGGTACTGCGGGTTGTGCCGCGGACAATTAAAGACCGGTTAGTTGCATTTGTCTACAAGCGCGTGGCGGAGGGCATGAACACCGCCAGCATATCAAACCTCGGGCGTGTCAGCCTCCCCTCCGAGCTTGAGGGCGCGGTGGATCGCTATGAGTTTCTACCGCCGCCGAGTCCCATGACCAAGATCAACTGCGCCGTCATAGGATTTGGTGATGAGATTGTTATTAGTTTTGGCCGCATGATAGAAAACTCGATTGTGGAGATGTACTTCTTTCGCACCTTGCGTGAGTTAGGAATTCCTGCACGTATTCACACCAACTGGGGAGGAGATTAGTGCCGTACTGTTCACACTGTGGGGTTGAGGTAGACCCCAAAGCCAGGAGCTGTCCGCTCTGTCTCGCACCCATACAAGCTCTGCCGCGTGACCCAGAAGCCATGCCCGAGTATGCGCAGGTTGACTACAAAGAAGCGCGGGTGCGGCTCCCCGTCGAGTACAGGCGCCGCTTTGCTGTGTATCTTCTGTCGCTGGTCTTCTTCACACCACTCTTGGTCGTTCTCGTCATAGACTTTGTGCAGAGCGGTACGCTTGACTGGTCTCGGTATGTGGCAGCCGCACTGCTCACGGGCTGGGCCTACTCGGTTATTCCCTTGCTTGTTCGGCGGCGAGTAGTTGCAATTGTGCTTTCCTACGTCGCGGTCAGCGCGGGCTTTCTTTGGGTGCTGGATCATCTGCATGGCCCACCGTGGTGGTTTTACTCTGTAGGCTTACCCATACTGGCGGTGCTCGCGGTTGTTTGTTGTGCGGTGGTGGTGGCTGCACTGAAGGTCAAAAGAAAAGGAGCAAATATTGCAGCCTTTGTGCTGCTTGGTATTGCGGTGTTTTGCATTGGGGTCGATATAGTCATTGCAGCCAATATTCGCGGTGCGGCTGCCCTAACCATTGGGTGGAGTGCAATTGTCGCCGTAGCGCTGCTGCCGCCCGCGGGCTTTCTGCTCTACCTGCAGTACGGAATTGCGCGGCGGATTGACTTCCGCCGCCGATTCCATGTGTGAAAAACCTGACCTAGAACAGCCCGCTAATGCGGCCTGCTTCGTCAATATCTATCCCCTCGGCCGCTGGCCGTTTTGGCAGACCCGGCATTGTCATAATGTTTCCTGCATACGCCACCAGAAAGCCCGCACCAGCCGAGAGTGACAAGTCACGCACCGTGATACGGAAGCCTCGGGGACGTCCACGGAGGGTGGCGTCGTCCGAGAGAGAGTTCTGCGTTTTTGCCACGCAGATGGGAAGCTTGTCGTAGCCTTGCTCGGTGAACTTCTGTATCTGTTTTGCAGCCGCCGGAAGGATGTCCACACCGTCCGCTCCGTACATCATGGTGGCAATGCGCTCAATCTTGTCCACAATTGGAAGCTTCTCGTCGTAGAGGTGTTCAAAGCGGGAACTCTCACTGTCGAGTACCGCAATCACTTCCTTTGCTA
>SLAA01000259.1 GCA_007127105.1 Spirochaetales bacterium
AAGGATTTGCTTCTTAGAGTAGGCATCACGCGCTTCACGACTCCGCTTTTCAATAGCACCCTCCACCTCGTCAAGGTGCTTGTTGTGGTTCAGGGTGGCCGGGCCACCGTTGCAGCCCATCTCACAGTTCAGGCAGTCTACGAGTTTATGCAGCGGCGCATGACCCTGTTCTATGGCCTTCGGCAGGTGAGCAAGGTAGTGATACACTCCGGGGGCCCCCTCGATCTTACGGGTGACCTCACCAATTCCGGGTACCTCGCGCGCCGCGGTACGGAGCAAGCCTCCGGGGCTGGAGAATAGCACCGCGCGTTCGGCCGGATCATTGTCAAACTCTACCGGTGCATAACGGCGTAGATCGATCTCCTTCTCACGCAGGTACGCATCCAGAGCGCGGAAGGCCACATTGTAACAGTCCACCTCTACAGCATCGAACTCACGTCTCTTAGAATAACAGGGTGAGAGCACCACGATTTTGGCGTGCTTGTACTGAGGATAGGAGCGCCGGATCATCTTCATGGTATGTACCATGGGACTGTCGGCTGGGGCCAGGTATTTAATAAGTTGCGGCCTGTAGGTCTCGATGAAGGTCACCAGGGTTGGGCATGGTTGGGCAATAATGCAGTCGGGATTGTTGTTCTTAAGGTGTTCTATGTATGACTTAACGGTCAGTTCAGCGCCAAAGCTCACGTCAAAGTTGGCAAGCACACCTTGCTGTTTGAGCCATCCGTTTAACTGGAGGTAGAGTCCCGGAAAGTTGGAGGCGACCGCCGGTGCGACAATTGTCACCATTGGTGCACCGGCCTCAAGCGCGCTAATGAACTCCGCCGAGTCGTCTACACCGTGGCGTGCATCATGCGTGCAGGCCTCAATACACTGCCCACACCCGAGACATAGATTGTGATTCAGGCTTACGTGGTCGCCGGAACCGTCGTTGCACATTTTTGCCGGACAAACTGCTATGCAGCGGTGACAGTTAACGCAGTTGTCCGGGTCGACCTCAATTACCGGCCGAATTTCGTAGTTCACGAGTTCCTCCACAGAGACAATAGATGATGTATTGAAACACAATTTTGATTTTTGCGGCTTTCTGTAACCAAAATAGTACGTTTTGGTAGATCGCGCAAGCTAGAAGCGTCTGGCGAGGGTTGCGACAAGCATGCGTTCTATGTCACGGAACATATGATAAATTTTGGTTGCGGTTTCTATGGCCCGGGTTTATTGTTGTTGGATATGGCCGTGCCTCGGCCGAAGGAGCCGGTATGATCATTGCAAGGGTTGTTGGAAGTGCGGTCTCAACCGTGAAAGAAGGCAAACTCGTAGGCCGCAAGCTTCTTGTTGTGCAGAAAGCCACCCCCGAAAACAAGCTCTATGGCGAACCTTTTATCGCGGTTGACACCGTTGGGGCGGGTGAGGGCGAACTGGTTTTTGTGGCTGAGGGCAGCTCGGCCCGGCTGACCGAGTCCACCCTGGATGCGGCCGTAGATGCCGCTATCGTTGGAATTCTCGACTCGCTGGAGCTCAATAAACAGACCACTTTCCGCAAGGAATAGGATCTCGCAAGGAACAAGAACATAAATACAGGCGCCGGATCGGCACCGAGAGACAACACACACTATCGGAGGGAGTTATGGCAATGCAGTTAACCGCACTCGGAATGATTGAGACCAAGGGCCTTGTTGGCGCTATTGAGGCGGCAGATGCCATGGTAAAGGCTGCAAATGTGCAGCTGATTGGCAAGGAATACATTGGTGGCGGTCTGGTTACCGTTATGGTCAGAGGCGATGTTGGTGCGGTAAAGGCAGCTACAGACGCAGGGGCTGCAGCGGCACAGCGTGTTGGTGAGTTGATTAGTGTGCATGTGATCCCGCGTCCTCATGGCGATGTCGAGCAGATTCTCCCAAGCACTGGTGGCGGGAAAGCCTAACCGAGTGATACATGTCCAGTGACGGCCGTGAGCTGCTGAGCGTCGGAATTGATGTCGGCACCACTACGACTCAGGTAGTCTTCTCCCGTTTGCAGCTGCGAAATGCGGCAAGCGGGGGGCAGATTCCCCGGATTGAGGTGTCGGCGCGCTCGGTGCTCTATGAAAGTGGCATTAGTTTTACGCCTCTGCTTTCACCGGACGAGATCGATGCCGACGCCCTGGTGGCAATTGTCGAACGTGAGTATGCAAACGCCGGAATCAACCCGACCGAGGTAGAGACCGGGGCGGTAATCATCACTGGAGAAATTGCCCGCACTAAGAACGCCGACATCATGCTTGACGCCCTTTCGGGCTACGCTGGTGACTTTGTTGTTACGGTTGCCGGGCCCAACGTTGAGGCACAGATTGCCGGGCGCGGCTCGGGTGCGGCCGCCTACTCGGCCAAGAACTACGCGCAGGTGACCAATATCGACATTGGGGGAGGTACCGCGAACGCGGCGATCTTCCGCATGGGGAGGCATATTTCCTCCTCTGGCCTTGCGGTAGGCGGACGCCAGATTGTCCTTGAGCAAACAAGCGGCACCGTGCGGCATGTAGCCGGGCCAGGGCGTATGATTGTGGAACACCTGGGCCTGCCTATAGAGGTAGGGCTCAAGCCTGAAATATCTGCCCTGCGGGAGTTCTGTGACTGCATGGCCGAGCTCACCGCCGACCTGGTGCAGGGGCGGCAGAGCAGCCTGGGTGAGAAGTTGCAGCTCAGTCCGCCACTCATTGGAGCAGAGGACTCAACCGTGGTGTTCTTCTCCGGTGGAGTGGCGCACTACTACTATCGGCCATTAGAGATTGAAGGTCTGGCCGAGATTGCGGTGCATAACGATGTAGGCCCGCTCTTTGCGCAGTCCTTGCGGCGCAACCCGCGCCTGCGTGAGCTGAAGATCCTCCCACCGGATGAAACGCTCAGGGCCACGGTTCTTGGTGCCGCAAGTCAGACCATAACCCTGAGCGGGAGCACCATCTGGACCGACGGCAGCATACTGCCGCTGCGGAATCTGGCTGTCATTCAGCCTCGGCTCGGTGACCAGGACTTTTCTGATCACGCGCGGGTGCTGGAAATGCTGAATCTCGCCATTACACGGTGGGATGCGCACACCCGCGAGATTGGCTTTGCGCTGGCCTTGGACCTGCCCGAGGACATGAGCTACGCCATGCTCTCGGCAACCGCAACGGCGCTGTCGGAGTTTGCGGCACAAACGCTCAGGCCAGGGGCGCCGCTGGTGCTCATTCTGGAACAGGACTATGCCCAGAGTCTGGGACAAACGGTCAAGGCCGTTTCTCCGGATCTCGGCGTAGTGAGTATAGATCAGGTGGGACTGGGAGAAGGGGACT
>SLAA01000172.1 GCA_007127105.1 Spirochaetales bacterium
CTTGCGAGCAGCAACGATGAGTACCTCAGAGACCGAAGTGTCGATATACACGACGTTGCTAAACGCCTTTTGGACCACCTCATGTTTAGAGAGCGAATCTCGCTGGCCGACCTGAGCAGTGAGGTCATTCTGGTGGCGCATGACTTGTTGCCGTCGGATGCTATATCCATGAACAAGCGGATGATTCGCGGAATTGTGCTGGATGCTGGTGGTAAGACCTCACACACCGCAATTCTGGCGCGTTCCTTTGAGATACCGGCGGTGCTCGGGCTTTCCAACATCACCTCCTTAATTCGCACCGGCGAGGAACTCATTGTTGACGGCAATCGCGGTCGCGTTGTAACCAAACCTACCGCGAAGCTGCGTGAACAGTACGAGCGAAAGCAGAGTGAGTGGCAGCGACGTGAAGTCCACCTCATGGGACTCAACGACCTTCCGGCCGAGACACGTGACGGCAAGCTTATTCAGCTCAAAGCAAATATTGAGGTGCCGGAAGAGGTAGAGGCTGTGCTCTCGCATGGTGCAGACGGAGTTGGACTGTATCGTTCGGAGTTTCTGTTCATGCGTCCTGGTCCGCTTCCTGACGAGGAAGAGCAGTTCTCGGCCTACGCGACGGTGTTGAAGTCAATGGATGATAAACCGGTCACCATTCGTACGCTTGACCTCGGCGCGGACAAGATAGCGCGCAGTCTGGGCGAGAATGATGATGACAATCCCATACTCGGTTGGCGCGCAATTCGCTTGTGCCTCTCAATGCCGGAATTGTTCCGGACTCAGCTTCGTGCCTTGTACCGCGCCTCGGTATTCGGCGAATTGCGAATAATGTTTCCTATGATTTCCGGGATTGAGGAGTTGAGTCAGGCGCTTGAGATGCTGGAGTCGGTAAAGTCTGACCTGAAGCGCGAAAAGGTTGCCTTCCGCGAGGATATACCGGTGGGGATCATGATTGAAGTACCCTCGGCGGCCATGACTGCCGACATCCTTGCCCGCAAAGCGGACTTTTTCTCTATTGGAACCAATGACCTCATTCAGTACACATTAGCTGTGGATCGTGGGAATGAGAAAATTGCGTATTTGTATGAGCCGTTCCACCCGGGCGTGTTACGCATGTTGAAGCTGATAATCGAGGGCGCTCACGCCAAGGGGCTGGCAGTAGGGATGTGTGGCGAGATGGCTGGCGATCCTATGTCGACGGTGGTTTTACTGGGCCTCGGTCTAGATGAGTTCAGTATGGGCTCGGTGGGCATACCCGAGGTCAAGCGCATTATACGTTCGGTGTCGATGGCGGAGGCGGAAGAGCTGGTCGGAAGCATCCTGGAAATGAAGTCCTACGTTGAAATTGATGAGTTCGTTGCACAGTATATGGAGAAAAATTTTGAGCTCAAGCTCTATGAAAGCTAAACTACCAATAGTTGTTGTAGCTGGCCGACCGAATGTCGGTAAGTCCACCCTGTTTAACCGTCTCGTTGGGCGCCGACGTGCAATTACCGACGCGATGCCTGGCGTTACTCGCGATCCAGTCTCGGCCGAAGCCAGGATTGGTGATCGTCGGGTGCGAATGGTTGATACTGGTGGTGTTGGAATTGGCGAAAACGAGATGGATATCCTGGTTGCAGAGCGAAGTCTCCGAACGGTGGCCGATGCCGATGTGGTAATCCTGGTAATGGACGGCACCGAGACTACCGGTGAGGATGAGGACTTTGTCGAAAAGTTGCGTCAGGTTGCGGACAGAACGGTGCTGGTCGTCAACAAAATAGACAACCCGGAACGCGAAAGTCTTGTCGCGGCGTTCTATGAGTACGGATTCGCCCGAGTTGTTGGCGTTTCTGCCGCTCACGGACTTGGGCGTGAGGAACTCGAGGAAGCAGTACTGGAAATACTCGCACGTAGATGCCCATTGCCAGAAGCAGAGCCGGAGACAACAGTCGAGTCAGAGTTCTCAAACGCGCAAGACGGGTATGAAAGCAGGGACGAAGCCGAGATTGAGGCAGATCTTGCGCAAGCGGTGGCGGTGGAAGAAGCGGCAGAGAAGAAGCGCGTCGCGGACCAGCCGCTAAAGCTGGCGTTGATTGGGCGACCCAACACCGGCAAGTCGAGTCTGGCAAATCTGCTGACAGGGGGCGATTTTTCGCTGGTCTCCAGTATACCGGGCACTACGCGGGACGTTATTGAGTCCGAGTTCATGCATCGTGGCGTGCATATTCAACTGCTTGATACTGCGGGCATTCGCCGCAAGAGCAAGGTTCATGACGATGTTGAGTACTACTCGGTGAACCGATCTATTCAGGCCGCCGAGCAAGCTGATGTTGTGGTGCTCATGATCGATGCCGTAGATAACGTTGCCGAACAGGATAAGCGCCTGGCCTCACTCGTTATCGACCGTGGTTGTGCGGTTATTCTCGCATTGAACAAGTGGGACCTGCTGGATCCAATTAGCAATCTCGAGCAGGCCATGATTGATAGGGTGAGGTTCATATTCCCTATTTTGGAGTTTGCACCTATTGTTCCGCTTTCGGTCATTGAGAAACGCGGCATAGATGAGCTGCTCAAGACCGTACTCAAGGTACATCGACAACAGCAGTTTCATGTTGATACCGGCCGGCTCAACTCTGCGCTCAAGCGTTGGGTTGAGTCAAATCCGCCACCGTTGGTGCAGCGGCGGCCCTTGAAAATTCGCTACATGACCCAGCCTGAGACATCGCCCATTCTCTTTGTGGCCTTTGTGAACCGCACTCGCGGGTTTCCTGAGCACTACCGTCGCTATCTCATGAACTGTATTCGGAAGGAGTTCGGCCTTAGCTCGGTGCCAATTCGGCTTGAGCTGCGGGAGCAAAAGCGAAAATAAATGCGCGAGTACTCAATCGGCGAGGTCGCCGAAATTCTCGGCGTCAAACACCATGTGCTGCGGTACTGGGAGCAAGAGATCCCGCTGGTTAATCCTGCAAAGGACAATTTCGGGCGCCGAGTGTACTCGGGGAGAGATGTCCAGATTCTCCTGCGGGTCCGCTATCTCGTGCATGAGACCGGTTACACCGTTCGTGGGGCCTCGGAACGTATATTGAACGAGCTTACCGGCCCCGCTGCAGGTAACAAAGCCAGACTCCAGGCGGTACGTGATCAGCTGCTGCCCTTACTCGCAGATGTGAGCGCCGCCACGAACGACGGAGCCGTGTTTGTTCCCCCTAGTAACTGGGCCGACCAGGAACTCCTGTTTCATGGGCTTGAGAAGAGCACCGCTCGTGAGCGTTATGCGCTTACTCAGGCCCTCGAACGTATAGGTCGCAAGAACTACGAGCAACTACGAGAATACCTGCTTGCCGCGCTGAACAGGACTGGGGAGTCGTCCCCTACGCAAAATGCCGACGGTACAATTCCTATTCGGCTGCGCAGTGAGGCTCCGCAGTCTAGCCAAAGAGCCATTGAGGACGAACTGTACCGTGGTGGCCAAGTCGTTTTCACGCCCGAGCTTCGCCTTAGTCGGTTTGAGTCGTTTGAGAACTCCGGTGAAGAAAAACGGCTGCTTGAGCAGTGGTCCGAACTTCTGAGGACTGCGGAGTACGAGTACGGTCGCCCGGTGCACTGGTTTCTCCCGGTCCATGTTTCGCGGAGAGACTCCATTGAACGGCTCTTTCTTGCGCGACGCAACTTTGGCCTGGCGCCGGGGCGCGTCTCATTTGTCACGGTCCAGGACATACCATTCCTCACTGAGGACGGTCTTCTCGTTCCCGCGGCGGACAAGCCAACGCCAGCCTGTTTCTACGACCCGCAAACCGCCGGAATGCTGCTCCTTGGCAATGGGAGTCTTCGTGAACGGGTGACGAGGATCGAAGCCGACAGGGTTTGGGTCTTTTCGTTGCTTAAGGCTCCACAGCAGTTGTTTGACATTGGACTCGCAGCGCTTCAGAAACATGAGGGTGCCGAGTTGTGCATTGAGGCAGAGCGCCTGGGCGAAGGGCGTTACAGCCCCACCGGGAAAATGGTACTGCTTCCCACACTTCTGCATCGACCTGCCGGACCCCTTCCCCTGCAGGTGCGTTTTGATTCGCCGTTACATTCCGATCGTGGAAGTACCGATATTTCTAAGAGGACGGCGCGTCTAGGTGTGCGTGTGATAGACTTGTACTACTGGAGTGAAAACTCGGTGGTGGCTGCCCAAGGAGAGTAAGCTGCATGCTACCGAAAATCCGCAAATGTTTTGGCCTTCCCAAAACCATTGGTATGTGTCTTGTTCTCCTTAGCGCTGTAACGCCCTACGCAGCAGGGTTTGATGCTCGTCTTGAGGAGCTGGTACCTGACAACAGCGAAGTACGGAGAGCACAGTCATCTCTTATGCGGGCTCCGGACGCCGAGCTGCGAACCTTTGAGCCGAGCACCGAGACCCAGCGTAGTTGGGATCACCGGGTACGGGTAGAAACGCGAGACGAAGGCGACTATCTCTACGTTCTCTTTCTTAACGAGAGTTTTGGAAGATATCCGGTTTGGGGAGCCGGGAGTTACATCGTCCGACGCCCGCGTGCGGCTGCCGAACCTGATCAAGTGAAAATCTTTCTTCGCAGTGACCCCGGATATTACCTTCGGATCTTTCCCCACGAGAAACGTTCTCGGATGGATCTTCATATTGCCGACGTCGCTACATCACGCAACATTCCGGTCCCGCTGAGTTTTGAGCAGGTTCTCCGAGAGCCGCTGCATAGGATCATGGAGCTTACACGCCGCACCGTTGACTGGCCGGTTCTTTTTCCTGTGGGCGGGTCTCAGAACTATGCGGCGGTTGAGACCATGGTGCGCCGTGCTCGTGCAGCATTGAGTGATCTCCCCGATGCTGAGGACGGGGCCATGGATGAGCATGGAAACCTGGTATTCATTGAGTCGCTCGTTCTCCAGGATCAAGAGCCGGGTTTCAACTGTTCTGGCTTTGCCAAATGGATTGTTGATGGACTCATTCATCCATTGAGCGGTAGGTATCTCAGCATCGAGCAACTGAAAAGGAAACATCCGGATCATCGCGGGCACAGGTGGGGTTTGCAGCATGACGAGCTGCGTGACCCGTATTTCGGTCTGGACTGGACCCGCAATTTGGCCTTGGCGGCACATAGTTTGCATGTACATGGTACCGAGGTTCCCGATCAAAATATCGATCCACGAGCAGCCGACGTGAATTCGGTACCATTCTCGCGCTATACTCGTGATGTCGGGTTTCCGGTAACGGAGCTTGGTCGGATTATGTACCTGCTTGCGGTCTCAGAGCCCGGCTATTTCTACTTGGCATCGCTTAGCCGGCCTTTCGGCGAGGAGCCGGTGTTACGACAACATACGCATGTTGCGGTATTATTTCCGTACTTTGATAGCAACGGAATATTTCGCGTGGTAGTTATGGAGCGCAATGTTGAATCCAGTCTGGTATCTCTTAGGCGACGCTACGAAACCGAGTTCATACATCTGGTTCGAGTTCGGGCCGACGACCGTTACGAACCCCCTCACATTGGCAGGGCGGGGGAGTAGCCCCGCGTTGAATATCAACTTCATACGGAGTACACTCAAGTCACGATGAAAAAACTCTTGCTTCTCGTATTCCTCTCGGTATTCGTGCAGACAGCACATTCACGGACCGCAGCGGATCGCACTATTTTTCAGGAAGCCGAGGCTCGTTTTCGGGTGCAGGACTATGAGCTTGCGTTGGATCGATATAATGCACTCATTACTCGCCATCCCAGTTCACCACACCTGCCGGACGCGCAGTTTAGACGTGGTGTGACGCTCAGCCGTTTAGGGCGACATGAAGAGGCGCTCGTGGCCTTGCGACGGGTAGAGACACGCTTCCGGTCCACACAGTTTCTTGAGTTTGTCCCGTTTTGGCAGGGTATTTCGAACTATCATCTTGGGCGATATACCGACGCGCGAACGGCATTTGGAGCTTTCCTTGCCGACCGCGACAACAGTGAGCTTGTTCGACAGGCTTTGTTGTACCGGGCACTGGCGCACTCGGCACTCAATGATCCTGAGTTAGCTATTGACGACTTATCTCGTCTTATTTCTTACCTGGAAAGTCCTGAGCGGGAGAGCTATGCGGTCGCGTTGTATCTATCGCTGATGCTTGGGGAAGGCCGGATCGAAGAGGGTGTGAGCTTTGCCGAGCGGCTGAATCTAGACGAGGTTGAGGCAGCCTGGACTGCCTCAGTTGCGTTGTACCTTGGCGAACTGTTTCTGCTTGATGAAAGGGCGAACGAGGCGGAGGCGTACTATCGGCGTGTGTTGGACACCGAGCCGAGTGCCGACGCGACTGTTGTTGCCCCGGCCTTGACGCGTCTATTCCAGGCGGCCTTGCGGTCCGAAGATGAACAGAGTATGGATGAGCTGGTGAGGAGCGCCGAGCAGCGGCTGGCGACTCATCCTTTCCTCTTGAGCGAGTTCCGGCAACGGGCTGGCGTGGAGAGCTTTCGCGCGGGTCACAAGGAGCGCGCGGAGTTCTTGTTACTGCGAGCCTGGGAAATGCGTGCCACGGTTGTTCCTGAGGGGGTAGTCCTTCTGTATCTCTCGGAGACGGCACTGGAACGTGGAGATACCGCACGGGCGCGAAGATACCTTGCGAGTTTCTCAGAGTACGGCGGTGAGGACGCTGACCGTGTGCTCTTCCGTCTCGCCAGTCTGGAGCTTTCAGAACAGAACTGGAGTCGTGCAGCAGAGCTGTTTCTTGAGTACCGGACAAGATACTCTGAGTCGGAGCGTGTTGCCGAGGCAGCCTATCAACAGTCTTTTGCTCTGTATCGCGCGGGAAACCCTGTTGAGGCCGAGCGGGTTTTGGCTCGGGTCGGATCCTTGCCGGGTGATGAGGTTCCTCCGGCGGATATCCGTCGGCTCAACGCCTCTATTCTTCGTGGGCAGAATCGAGTTCCGGAAGCGGTAGAGAGTCTTGAACTGTATCTACGGGAACGCCCCGAGAGCCTTGACGCCCGTTTTGAGTACTTGAAGCTACTTTTTCGTCTCGAACGTTACGAAGAAGTCGTTCGTCAGGCGGAGCTCATAAGCGCTGACACGAGTGTCGCTGATCAGCTTGATGCCTCAGCGCGATTTGAGCTGCGTTACCTGACCGGGCTGGCCCACACCGCCGGGCGCCAATATCGCGCTGCGCTGTCACAGCTGGCTGGTCTGGCAGAGGATATTGCCGCCACTGATAACGGCGAGTCGCTCCGCCTCATGATCCCCTATGCCCGCTACTACACCGGTTGGGCTCGATACCGGCTCGCGGAGTACAACGAGGCAATTCGTGAGTTTGAACTCATGATTTCGGCCTATCCCGCGCATGAGTTAACGCCACGGGCGGGGTATCTGGCCGGGTGGAGCGCATATAGTCTGGCCGAATATCGGCGCGCAGAGGACTTGCTTAGATCGGCTCTGCCGCGGGCCACAACGAATGTACAGCGTGCCGAGATCCTGTTTCTCCTTGGCCAGGCATTATCTGCCGATTCGCGCTACACCGAAGCAGCGGTGGAGTTCCGCACCGTCACGGTAGACTTTCCCGACAGCGGGCTAGCCGATCACGCGCAGTTCGAGTATGCTGGCGTCCTGCAGGCCCAGGGCCGTCTTGAGGCGGCCGCAACGGCCTATCAAGCAGTATACGATCGCTATCCCACGAGCGGAGTTGCCGGGCGGGCTTTGTATAATCGGGGTGAACTGTTCTTCCAGGCCGAGCGTTATGCAGATGCACGCCAGGCCTACCTGGAGTATAGACGGGCTTTTCCTGAGGGATCGTTGTTTGATGCTGCGTTATACTGGGGTGGTCTTGCATCCTCACGTCTGGGGGAACCGGCAGGAGCCTTGCTGCTTTGGAATCAGCTCATTAACGAACACCGTGAAAGCAGCTTCCGGGCCGATGCCATGATTCAGACTGCGCGTCTGCATGAGTCACGGCGAGATTATCGCAGTGCTCTGAACGTGCTGACACAGTTGCTGGTCGCGTACCCTGAGCAGGCCGCTACCGCCGAGGCTCGCCGAAGGGCAGATGAGCTTGTGTTGCTTATTGGGGGCATTGGTGAACGTGAGGCCTCGTTGCTTGTGCGCATTGAGTCCGGCAATAGGGCGGCAACGCCTGAGGGTAGGGCGGCAATTCTTGAGCTCGGTCGGAGCGTCATTGTTGAGGGACTCGGTGGAGTTAACCTTGGCCTCATTATTCCGATGCTGCAAGAGACTGCCGCGGTTGCACAGGAGGCGCCTTCAGCAGCTGCAGAGGCACTGGTCTTGCTTGGCGAGCATGCCCGCAGTGTAGGTGAAAACGCTGCGGCGGCCGAGTACTATCTAGAGGCGGCCGCAACCGATCCTGCCGATGCGGACCGCACCGCACGAAGTCTGTTCCGCGCAGGTGAGGCCTACCAGCGTATGGGGCGCCGTCCCGAGGCCGAGGCCTTACTGGAGCAACTCCAGGAGAACTTCCCCAACTCAAGCTGGACCGAGCAGGCTCGCCGCGTCCTTGGAGGGCAGTAAGCCATGAAAAGTCACCCGGGAATCAGTCGGCTCTCAGCCGTACTTATGCTCATTTTTCCGCTGCTGATAGGAGTTCCAACTCTACTGTCGGCCGTAGATAGCCCAGCTCGTTCCGCACCGGAGGACACCGATATTCTGCTCCCAACTCTCTTGATTGAGGTTGAGGACTTCGCGGCTGAAGCGATTCTGGCCGAACTTCCACCCATACGCGAGCTTCAGGTGCCACGTGTAACCTCAGATGTGTTCGAGGGTCTGGGTCCCTTTGCTACCGACGCGGCGCTGGCTATGCCTATGCCGCGCGAGGACTTTGATATTGGTGCCGGACGTATGGTCGGTGAGTCCTCCATTTTCAGTACCGGGCGCATTGGGGCCGGTTCAATGAATCACATCATTGGTGCAATTAGTCTCTACAAGTTGGGCGCCGATCCACGTTTCCGTTTCGAGTTCTCTCATGAGGGACTGGATGGGTACTCACTGAAAGCGCCTGGTAGCGGCTATTTTCACAGTGAGAACTCTATTGATGGCTGGATAGCTGGGGGGATTGGACCCACCGAGCTGCAGTTCGAGGGTGGCTTCCTGGAACGAGAGGAAGGTCTTCAGAACAATTCGGAATACTATTCAAGCTCGCATCGTTACTTCTCCGGGGGCATTGATGTCTCGGGACAGCCTGCATCGGGATTCATGATCACTGGAGGTTTTGCGGCGGACTACAGTACACGGATCTACACAGATGCCGATAATCCTCCGGGCGCCGAAGAAACCATAGCGCGTCCTTTCTTCCGTGCAGCCTGGGAGCTTGATCGGTTGGCTCTGCATTTCGACCTTGATAGTGCGTTCCAGTTGGCAGACGATGACACCTGGAGCCGCGAGTACTATCGCAACACGCTCAATAGCTCGATAGGAGTTGAGTATGCGCTGCGAGCGCCTGTAGTTCTTGGGGCCCAGGCGGGGGTGTCCTGGTGGGTTGACAACAATTTCTACTTTCCCTTTGGCGTCAGCATTGAGACCGCGGTCGGGCGCTTCGCGCTCCGAGCGGAGGGAGGTCTTGAGCTTGCGTATCCACGCTTTGGCGAACTATGGCGCACAACCCCCCTCATTGCGGTTGAGGACCGCGCAGTACCTGCGCCGGAACAGAACTGGTTTGCCGAGGCAGCACTCCAGTACCAACTGCTTCCAGGAACGCTCGAGATCAGTCCTGGACTTCGTTACGAGTATCGGGTAGATGCTATTGATACGCCTGGTTTCAATGCTCAAAGTGGTTCCTTCCCGGTGCTGTTGCGGGACAGACAAACGCTTCGGCCTACGCTGAGCGCCTTGTTGACGCCCGGTGACAACACCGAGCTTTCGTTGCGCTACGAGGCAGCTTTGTTTGAGCTGCTGAGCACCGAGGCAGTTCATGAGTTGGAGGTCGATGCAGCGCTTCAGCACTCATCCCGGCGTTTCGGTGGCGGGGCGTCGGCGCTTTGGAGCTACCGTGAGGAAGTGCAACTACCGGACATTGGATTGCGTTCCTTTTTCCGAATATCTGAAGGGGTAGAACTGGAGGCTCGACTTCAAGACCTCCTTGAACCGGCTCTTTCGAACGGTAGAGCTGCCCGCGGCGACAAAATCACCGAGGATTCCCCATTTATCCAACCTGGGTTCCGTTTCCTTATTACGGCTCAGATTTATCTTTAAGGAGTAGAGAGAATGATAACTCTTATTCAACAGGGCGGCATAATACTTGTCATCATCATTGCATTGTCGGTAGCCGCCGTTGCGATCATCGTCGAACGGCTCTTGTACTTCCGTCGTATTCGCGGTGACGAAACTATGATCATCTCCCGTTTGCGCAGCACGCTTGAGAAACATCATTATGATGAAGCTCTTTCTATCTGCGAGTCAAATCCCTCACCAATCAGTAACCTGATGAAGGTTGGAATTGACCACAAAGACTACTCCGAGGAAATCATCAAAGCCTCCATCACCGATGCTGCCAACCTTGAAATTCCGAAAATGGAGCGCTTTCTCACGAGTCTGGGAACTATTGCGCACATCTCCCCGCTCCTTGGTCTACTCGGCACGGTAACTGGAAACATTCGGGCCTTTGGTGTGTTGGGTGAGTTTGGCATGGGTGGGGACCCTGCAATCCTGGCGCGCGGGATATCCGAGGCATTGGTAACAACGGCCGCGGGGATCATCGTCGCGGTTCCCGCTATCATTTTCTACAATTATCTGGTGAGCAAAGTGAACCACACCATTATTCACCTGGAAAACCGGGTCAGTGAGCTGGTGCTTGTACTGAAGGGGACAAGATAATGCAGTTTCGTAGGCGTTTATCGAGAAACGCCAATGTCGACCTCATTCCCATGATTGATGTGGTGTTTCAGCTGGTGGTCTTCTTTATGGTATCGAGTACCTTCATCATGACTCCCGGAATTAACCTTGATCTTCCCGGTTCAAGCTCCTCCGAACCGGTTGTGGTTACCCGGACGATAGTGAGTGTGGTTTCGGCAGACGAGGTGTATCTGAATCGTGAGCGCTACACTCTGCAAGAGCTGGACCTTGCGTTGCGTAGTGCTACGGATACTCGCGGCGAGCTCGCACCTGGTGAGGAGGCAGCGACCCGCAGTGTGGTGATAGAGGCGGATCGTTCGGTTTCGTATGAGCTGATGGTTCAGGTGTTAGATGTGCTGCGCCGAAACGGGTATCGCGGGGTAAACCTGAGAACTCGCGAGGAAATGAGGTAAACTCCTATATATGGGAATGGATGTACAGGAGAAAGAGCGACTTGGAGTTGGCATTGCCGTTGCTCTCATACTTCATATCGGGATATTTGTAGGTCTCTCGGCACACGACTGGAGTACAGAAATTCCCGAGTACACCGGCCCGGTGATTGTGGAGCTGGAGTCGAGTTTTGTGCCTTTGCCAGATCCACCGGAACCTGAACCGGTGCCGGAACCTGAGCCGGAACTTGACATGAGCGAAGCCGCACCTCAGCCCGAGGACGTACAGGCGCCCGCGGCCGAAGAGACTCCCGCGCCCCCGGCGCCTACGCCGACTGCTCCTGCGCAACCGCAGCCTCAACCGCAGCCCGCCCCGGCTCCCTCACCGCGTCCGCGACCGGCGCCAGCCCCGGCCCCGGTCGACCCACTTGCCCAGGCGCCAACGCGGAGTCTTGCCGAGATTGAGGCCGAAATCCGGGGAGAGCGTCCAGATCAAGCCCCGGAGCGGGCTCGTCCTGAACGTGATTTCGCCCCAGGCGACGTGCGCCCTGACGACAGTCCTGGTGAGCTTCCGGAATGGGTGCGCAGTATTGAGGAACGTGGCATCAGCACTGCCGAAATGGACAGCCGCGACGTGCAGCAGGTAGCTCAGCGAATGGAACGAGACCCCGAGTTTGAGGCCACCCTGCGAAGAGTTATTGCCGGTGTTGAGGCCGCGGCGCGTGATAGAACCACAAGGCCAGGTACCGGTGATACAGGCCCGGCCAGCGAACCGAGTCCTGACGGTGTCGCAGGTGAGTCTGGGACTGCCGATGGGTCGGCGGCCATTACTGGCTTGCGTCAGGGCCGTGGCACACCTGACATGGATTTTTCCTTCACCCCACAGGAGCTCTCGGCGTTGCCCCCGACTGTAACCATCGTCGTGGCCTTTGATGTTTTGCCTTCTGGCCAGGTCGGCTCCTTGATGTTCGTTCGACGTTCCGGTTATACTCCGGTCGATCAGAAGGTAGCCGACCGGATTCGACGCTGGAGTTTTTCCCGCATTGCAGGAACGCAAACAGAAACCGGTTACTTCACTCTGGTGATCTCACGCGAGGATGTAACACGGTAGATGAGTTTACGCGCGGTCGCATTTGATATCGACGGTACACTTTACCCCAACTCGAGTATGTACCGCGTTTCCTTGCCCTTTCTGGTGCGGAACCTTGGGCTCATGCGCGCCTTCGGAAAGGTTCGCAAGCGCATTCGGGATATGCGTCCAGTCGAGAACTTCTATAGCGTGCAGGCTGAGCTACTGGGACGCGAAATGAGCACAAATCCCGACACCGCGGGCCGTCTCCTGGAGGAGCGTGTCTACGGTGAGTGGGAAAAGTTACTTCACCGAGTAGATCTTTATCCGTTCGTGCGTGAGTGCATTGAGAGTTTTCGTGCAGCAGGGATGTACATTGCGGTCTGTTCGGACTTTCCGGTCAAGACAAAGCTCGATGTACTGGGCTTGTCCGATATCGACTGGGATCTGGCCTTCAGCACCGAGGAAATTGGGTATTTAAAGCCTAACCCCGAACCATTTGCTCACATTGCACGCGAACTTGGTGTCCCACCCGGGGCGGTGCTGTACGTCGGCAATAGCTACAAGTACGATATCGTCGGTGCAAAACTAGCAGGTATGCTTGCGGCTCATCTTACAAGGCGTCCGGCAACGGACTCAATTGCCGACTTCAGCTTTACACGGTTTCAGGATCTGCGGGACTGGGTGCTTGACTCGGACTCACCGGTGCCTTCGACTGGGGTTTAGACAACGCGCGACAAACATCTGTATTCCGAAAAGCCGGAAGCGGTATATACTGTGGCCGATATAGGCAGCTGGGAGAGAGCACATGGTTTTCGGAGCCGGAAACGTAATAACCATTCTTTTGGTACTCATCATTCTGATGATCTACCGTCGACTCGACACGAATAATCGTAGCCTCGAAAAGGTCAAACGGTATGCAGAGCGCGTCGAGCGTGATCTCGACGCAATTGTGGAGCAACGAGCAACCGTTCTCAAGGATATGGGCATTGAGCTCGAGGTGAATCAAAAGGCAGCACGCGAACTCCTGAACAGAATTCAACAGGTTGAAGAGGGCATGAAGGTACGTGCCGACCGCATCGAGAACATCGGCGGGCGCATCGACGAGTATGACAGCGCGCTGCAAGAACTCGTTGAAATGACCCGTCGCGCCGAGGAAAACATTGAGCGCATTCGCACCGAGTCGGACTACATCGACAAAGTGGGCAAACGGCTAAAACTTGGTCAAGAGCGCCTCGGCGAGCTCGAACAGGGACTTCCTCGGCTTCTAGAGCAGTTCACCGAGCAGAATGCTTCCCAGCTCAGCGTAGTTGAACAGCGTATTGAGTCCGAGGCCGAGCAACGCGTGCGAGGTCTGGAGCGGGAAATCTCAGAAGCAGTTGACCGCGTTGCCGGGTTTGAGGACTTCCTTAAGGATATTGAGTCTCGTGCAGACGACATAGCGCTCCGAAGCGAGAGCACTATGGAGAAGAGTTTTGAGCAGATCTCGGAACAGCTGCGTTCCCTTGTTGAGGAAAGTGGTGACAGTATCGAAGAGCGTTTTGCTCGGTATCGCAATGATATTGCGGAACTAGATGAAGAGTATCAGCAGCGTCTGGCGGTGGTCGCTGAAAAGGGACGCAGCTTTGAGACCGAGGCGCTGTCAACCTTGCGTGAGGATATCGAGACCGATATTTCCGCTCTGCGAGGCAGGCTGGAAACCGAGCTCAGTGGTGTGTCCGAGCAACTCGGCGAGAAGTACACCGAGTTCAACGACCGGTATCATGCCAGGCTCGAGAAGCTGCAAGACTCCCTCTACACGCTTGAGGAAACGCTTTCTGGAAAAATACAGGACGTTGAGACACGGGGCAAGAGCCTCGCCGACGGTGTCCTTACCAAGATAAACCAAGATGTCGACGCTCAGACCCAAAGCCTGCGACAGGACATGGAGAAACGACTTGCGGCTCTCAATAGCGAGGCCGATGCCTCGTTCACACGTATTGACTCAAGATTCGGTGAGCTGCAGGAAAAGGTCGAGAACAAGACCGAGCAAAGCAGGACTTTCGTAGAAGCTCTTGAGGAGCGTGTTACTCAGCTCCAGTCCGCCTTCCAGAAGCAAGCTCAGGAGCTAGAAGCGCTCGCCGCGGCGGGTGACAAACAAGCAGAGCGTATTCGAGCTGAGTTCGCAGCAGAAGCGGAGGGCTTGGAGAGCGAGATCAAGGGGTTGCGACAGGCAATTGGTGATAAGCTAGAAAAGGCGGCCACCACCATTGAGGCGACCGCGCTCGGAAAACTCGAACATCGTCTTGGTGAGTATGAAAAAGAACTCGGGTATCGTTTTGGACGAATAGAGTCGGTATCGGGTGAGTTGGAACAGCTTGAGACCGCTTTGAAAGCCAACATGGAGCGCGCCCAGGAGCGGCTTAACTCACAGTTCACTGAGTATCGGAAGCAGCTCGCAGAGGAACACGCTCACGACTCAGAAAAGAGCCGAGAGGCTATGGCGGAGCTGTGGGCCAGGATGGACGAGATCGAACAGGGTGTTGCAGACCTCAAGCAACGGGCCTACGACAACGTCTCCGAGAAACTCAAGGTGTTCGAGGATGAGTTCTTCGCTGATCTGCGCGAACGCGGCGCCGGAATGGAGGAGAGTCTCGAGAAGTGGCGCAAGAGCGTGGATCAAGAGTTGCTGCGCATCTCCGAACAGGCAGCCGAAAACCTGCAGGAAAGCGAAGATAAGCACCGCATGGCCTTGGAAGCGAAAATGCTCGGGCTTGCTGATAGTGTAGACCATCGCTTTGGTGGTTTTGAGAAACGAGCCGATGCAGTTGAGGCAATGATTGAAAAGGAGAGCTCTGTTGCGCGAGCCGCATTGCAACAGTTTGCTGAGCAGGCCGAGAAGAACATTGAATCTACACGGCTTGAGCTTGAACGGCTCCTGAAGACTGAACTAGAAACGACCTCGGAAAGTGGGAAGGCAGAAATCAAACGCTTAGAACGAACTCTGGTGGAGGATATCGAGGACCTTCAGCGCTCGGTAGGTGAGGGTCGCGTTGATATTAGTGGCGAACTGGAGCAGACCAAGAGTGATCTCGCGGTATGGCAGGCACAGGTTTCTCAACAACTGAAGTCATCAGAGGCAGACCTCAAGAATCAGTTTGTGGACTTCAAGGTGGGCGTCTCTGGGACGCTGAGTGAGCTCAAGGATGAGTTCCAGCAGGAACGTGACGAACTCGTTGCTGAGAGTCGTGAACGACGTGAGTCGCTCAAGTCTGAGTTAGCTGGACTTGGATCCCAGGTGAGTGAACTGAGGGAGGATCTTGAAAAGCGCACCGAGGCAGTGCTAGAAGATTTCCAGCGCCAGTATCGCCAAATGATGTCCGATCTCGAGGAACAGTCGCGTGAACTGCAGGGAGAAACCGATGCACGAACTCGTGAGCTGCGCGGTTTTTTACAGGATACACGTGAGCAGTTTGACTCGCTGCAGCAGAAACTATTTGGCCGGATAGAGGACGAAGCACGAATCCTTGAGGTCACGCTCACCGAGATTGACAAACGGCAGAAGTCCTTCATTGAGCAAACGCGGGTGTTCGAACGTGCCGATTCTCTGAAGATTGGTCTTCAAGAGGATATTGAGGCCCTCAAGGGTGATCTGGCACGCGTCGAGGCGGAACGGGCAGAAATTCGTGAGATTGAGGCTCAGTTCAGCCGCATTCGAAAACTGGCAACTGAAGCCGGTGAAAAAATGGGGAAATTCACAGCCGAGAAGCGGCGCATTGATGCTCTTGAGACGGACTTTCAGAAAGTACTGAGTATGGCAGCCACGGTCGATACCAAGCTCGAGCAGGTCGGCGCCGACTCGGATCTCCTGCAAGAGGTTCAGACCAAACTCAGGGCAGTCGATGATCTTCAGAAACAGGTTGCGGATCAGTTTGTGCGTTTGGAGAAAAAGCAGGCGGTAATCGAGTCGACGGCAGACGGCGTAGACAAAAACTTTGAATATCTCGATAGTCTTGAAAAGCGGCTTTCTCAGCTGCAAAGTGAACTTGGAGCCTTACCAAAGCAGGTCGACGCTCTTAAGGTAACCATACGCGAACTCTCCCAGAACAAGAAGTCTGCAGATGAAGCAGCAAAACAGATCTCCGGTCTGAGTAAACTCATGACCGATGTTGAGCAGCGCGCAGAGAGCCTGCAGGCGGCGCGTGAGTGGCTCGCCCGCACCGAGACGCGGCTGGAACAGGTTGCCAAAGAGGCTGAGGATCAAATCAAACTCCTTGCGACCCTTGTGAAGAAGGAAGGCAAAGCTGGTTCGCAACGTGGAGCTCCGCCGGAGGACTCGCGGGAGGCAGTGGTTAAGCTCGCCAAACAAGGTTGGAAGGTAGAAGAAATTGCCCGCGCCACGCAGGTGAGCCGCGGAGAGGTAGAGCTCATACTCGAGCTTTCGGGAAAGAAGAGTTAGTAGACTGCTTAAGTGTCTAACCAATAAGGGTTTATGTCTACGGGCCTGGTAATGCCAGTGTGCTGGCTTTAGGTCCGGCTTGACCTTTCAAGGTGCAATCGATACCTTATACCTTAAAGAAACAACGCCAGAGGTACTTGTTATGTCCAGCCAAGCAAAAAAGGGCGGGGAAGCGGAAGCGGAAGCATCCGCAGAACACCCCGATTCAACGCCACAGCAGAGTACCCCTGAGTCCAACCTGGACCAACAGGAAGCTTCGACCGCGGCGGAAACCCCGCAGGCCGATGTCGAAGAAACTGCTGAGTTAGAGAAGCTGCGAACACAGATCGGTGAGCTTGAGGCGGAGAACAGTGAACTCAAGGACCGCTACCTGCGTAAACAGGCCGACTTTGAGAACTTCCGTAAGCGCAGCATTCGCGAAAGAGAAGAGACGGTTGCTTACTCAAACCAACAGTTGCTCAACGACCTGGTTACGGTGATCGACGACTTCGAACGCGCAATCAAGTCTGCCGAGGAGTCACGTGATTTCGACTCATTTCACGACGGAATCGTACTCATTGAGAAACAACTCATAACTATGCTCGAACGCAAATGGGGCTTGAAGCGCTTTGACTCGGAAGGTGAGGAGTTCGATCCCCAGAAGCATGAGGCGGTTCTGAGTGAACCGAGTGAAGAGTATGAGCATCCGACAGTGCTTGAGGATCTACAGAAAGGGTATTTTTTGAACGACCGGGTTTTGCGTTCCGCAAAGGTCAAGGTCGCAATGCCGAGTTGAGCTGCTTCTGTAGCAGTTTAAGGCAAATATTGGTACATAATCCGGGATAACCGAGATAAGAGGAGCAAGACGATGGGTCGAATCATCGGAATAGATTTAGGAACCACCAACTCATGTGTGGCGGTCATGGAGGGCGGCGAACCGGTTGTTATTCAAAACGCCGAGGGACAACGCACTACCCCCTCCATGGTAGCTTATACGAGCAAGGGCGAGCGCCTTGTGGGTCAGCCAGCAAAAAACCAGATGGTTACCAATCCAGAGAATACCATTTCCAGCATTAAACGTTTTATGGGGCGTCGCTATAGTGAGGTTTCAGAGGAAATCTCAATGGTGCCGTTCCATATCGGAGAGGATGGGAGTGGCGGAATTCGGGTGAATGTCGACGAAAAGGCCTACTCACCACCAGAGATCTCGGCAGCGATTCTTCAGAAAATGAAGGAAACGGCGGAAGACTACCTCGGTGAGAAGGTGACCGAGGCGGTTATCACGGTTCCTGCCTATTTTAATGACTCGCAGCGGCAGGCGACCAAGGATGCTGGCAAAATTGCAGGTCTCGAGGTCAAGCGCATTGTCAACGAGCCTACCGCAGCAGCCCTGGCCTACGGATTCGGAAAGGAGAACAAAGAGGAGCGCATTGCGGTCTATGATCTTGGTGGCGGAACCTTTGACATCTCTATCCTTGAGCTTGGGGACGGCGTCTTTGAGGTCAAGTCGACCAATGGAAACACCCATTTGGGTGGAGACAACTTCGACCAGAGGATTATCGACTGGCTCATTGAAAACTTCCGAAACGACTACGGCATTGACCTAAGCAAGGATCGAATGGCACTTCAGCGTCTCAAGGAGGCCGCTGAGAAGGCTAAGAAGGAGCTTTCAAGTACGCAGAGCACCGACCTTAATCTGCCCTTCATAACGGCAGACTCCAGTGGTCCTAAGCACATGCAGTACACCCTGAGTCGCTCCAAGTTCGAGCAAATGGTCGGTGATCTGGTGGAGAAGACCAAGGATCCCTGTCGTCAGGCCTTGAAAGATGCCGGAGTCAAACCAGGCGACATTAACGAGGTTATCCTGGTTGGCGGGTCTACCCGAATGCCAGCAGTACAAAAGCTCGTCAAAGAGCTCTTTGAGCGCGAGCCGCATAAAGGTGTAAATCCAGACGAAGTAGTTGCAGTGGGCGCCTCTATTCAAGGTGGAATACTTGGTGGTGACGTCAAGGACGTACTCCTGCTCGATGTAACCCCGCTGTCCTTGGGTATTGAAACCCTGGGTGGGGTATTTACCAAACTCATTGAGCGGAACACAACCATCCCAACCAGAAAGAGCCAGATCTTCAGTACCGCAGCCGACAATCAGAACGCAGTTTCTATACATGTGCTTCAGGGTGAGCGTGAGATGGCCGGTCAAAACCGGACACTCGGACGTTTTGACCTTGTCGGTATTCCACCGGCGCCACGTGGAGTTCCCCAGATTGAGGTAGCATTTGACATTGATGCCAACGGCATTGTCCATGTCTCTGCCAAGGATCTCGGCACCGGCAAGGAACAGAAGATTCGCATCGAGTCTTCATCTGGTTTGTCGGAGGACGAGATCAACAAGATGGTCAAGGATGCCGAGCTGCACGCAGAGGAAGATCGGAAAGCCAAAGAAGGTGTCGAGGTACGCAATGAGGCAGACAGCTTAGTCTATTCGACCGAGAAGTCTCTGAGCGACTTCGGGGACAAGATCTCCGAAGAGGACAAAGAAAAGGTCAATGCCGCGATTGCCGCTGTTAAGCAGTCCCTGGAGTCCGGTGACAACGACGACATCAAAGCCAAGACCGAGGAGCTTAAACAAGCGGCCTACAGTCTTGCCGAGGAAGCCTACAAGGCGCAGACCGCGCAGGGTGAAGGCAGCGGCCAAGAAGGTGGGGCCGAGGCCGGTTCATCGGGCGGCTCCGGCGACAGTGATAATGTCGAGGACGCCGACTACGAAGTCGTTGACGACGACGACAAATAATCAATTCAAGCAGGACGACGGTGACAAAACGGACCCAATCCGGACATCGTCACCGTTCCGTCCTTAGAAAGAAAAGGGTTCGGTATTGGCGAAACGAGATTACTACGAGGTACTGAGCGTTCCGAAAGGAGCGTCAAAAGAAGAAATAAAAAAAGCGTACCGTAAGGTCGCTGTTGCCAATCACCCGGACCGCAATCCTGGTAACAAGGAAGCCGAAGATCGCTTCAAGGAGGCTACCGAAGCCTACGAGGTCTTAGCCGACGACCAGAAGCGGCAGGCCTACGACCAGTTCGGCTTTGCCGGGGTTGAAGGTATGGGTGGCGGGCCTGGACAAGGCGGATTCAGCGCTGCACGGGATTTTGAGGATATTTTTGGAGACTTCTCCGGTGTCTTTGAGTCATTCTTTGGTGGTGGTGGAGCACAGCGGGGTCGAAGCAGCAGAGGCGGCCCGGCGCGTGGTGCTGACCTCCGCTACGATCTCTCTGTGTCTTTCAAAGACGCTGTGTTCGGCAAGAAGGTGGATATCACCTACGAGCACAAGCAGAGTTGTGAGGCGTGTAAAGGAACCGGAGCTAAGGATGCATCCGGCGGGAAAAAGACCTGTAGCACCTGTGGAGGCGTAGGGCAGGTTCGCCGCAGTTCTGGCTTCTTCTCCATAGCTTCCGTGTGTCCGAGCTGTAACGGCGAAGGCTTTGTCATAGAAAATCCCTGCCGGTCGTGCAATGGCGCCGGGGTGACACGCAAACAACGGACGCTGAAGGTCACCATACCGCCTGGCATGGACCATGGAAAACGCATTAATCTCAATGGGCAGGGTGACGCTGGGCCAAATGGGGGGCCTGCAGGCGATCTCTACGTCTTTGTGCATGTAGAGCCGCATGAGTATTTTGAACGCGATGGCTACGACGTGTACTGCATGATTCCTATCAGCATTACTCAAGCAGCGCTCGGTGCGGAAATTCGGGTGCCTACGCTTGACGACAAGCGGATCAAGCTCAAAGTTCCGTCTGGAACACAGAACGGAAAGGTGCTGAGAATTCGCAATGAAGGCGTACCGCACCTGCACAACGAGCACAAGCGCGGCGATATGTACATTAAGATCAATGTTCGTGTCCCGGAGAAACTTTCCTCAAAGGCAAAGAATCTCCTGAAGGAGGTCTCGGATCTTGAGGGTGAAGACCTCAATCCACGACCGGTGTCGCTCTCAGATATTCGCGCGCGAGGTCGGTAGATACCGAGGTCGGTCAACACCGTGAGTCTCCGGGGTGTTCGGGGAGTCTCCGGGGTGCTCAGGCCCCCGGTGCAAAGCGGTTCTTCAGCGCGGCAAAGTAGTCGACCGCGGTTTCTGGTTCAAGAGCGTCGTCCAACTCACTTACCTGCACTAACTCCGAGGGAATCTCATCAATAAAGGGTGACGGGCTTGAGCTGACTCGTTCACGCATCACCCGGCGATAGCGACAGGCCGAGAGGTACAGCTTGCGTTTCGCCCGGGTTAGAGCGACATAGAATAGCCGGCGCTCCTCTTCCATTGCATCGGGGTTTTCCTCTACAGACTTGGCATGGGGAATGATGTTGTCCTCGGCGCCTGCCAGAAACACCACCTCGTGTTCAAGTCCCTTAGCCGCATGAATTGTCATGAGCTGTACCTGACCATCTTCGGTTACGGCGTCCGGGTCGTCTCTAAGGTTGAGACTAATACGTGAGAGGTAGTCGTAGAGCGAAGGGTCGAGATTGTCTGGATCCTTCTCGTAGTCCTGAATTGATGCGATAAAGAGCGTAATGTTTCGGAACTTCCACTTGGCAATTTGGTCGTTACGTTGGTACTCAACGACGAGGTACTGCCAGTAGTCAATCTCGTCAACGAGCGCCTCAAGGGTTTTGGCTATGCCTTTGCCGGAGAAAAAGCTGGTGCGGTAGTCCTCTATCAGCTTAAGAAAGCCCTCAAGATCGGCTTTGGCCCGGGAGCTCAGGGGTGAGTTTTCTGCGCTCACCAAGGCCTGCATAGCAATATGCAGCGATGTCTTCTCGCGGGCGGTTTGCTCGTTAAGAACTTCCAAGGTCTTGCGGCCTATTCCGCGACGGGGAGTATTGAGTACTCGCAGGAGACTAATGTCGTCGTCAGGATTTGCGGCCACCCGCATGTACGCAATGCAGTCCTTAATCTCACTGCGTGAGAAAAAGCTCTGGCCACCAGACACCTTGTAAGGAATTCGCTGCGCCAGGAACTCCTCTTCAATGGCACGTGACAAGGCATTGGTGCGTATGAGTACACCCACATCATGGTACTTGAGTTTCTCGGTTACCGACAACGACTTAATGGTGCGTGCTATATATCGAGCTTCCTCGGTCTCATCTTCTGGAAAGCACAACTCAATAGGAACGGTCGAGCTTTGTCCGGTCCAGAGCTCTTTGGTACGCCGGTTAGTGTTGTGGGCAATTACCTCGTTGGCCGCGCGGAGGATGGTGTCGGTCGAGCGGTAGTTCTGCTCCAGCTTTATTTCCAGCCGCTCAGGATAGTGTCTATCAAACTGAAGAAAGTTTTCGTAATTTGCTCCACGCCAGGAGTAGATCGACTGATCATCGTCGCCAACAACACATATGTTCCGGGACTCCTCGGAAAGCGTGTGCATGAAATTGTACTGCTCACTTGAGGTATCCTGAAACTCATCTACCAGAATATATCGATATTGATCTCGTACCTCGGCAAGTACATCAGGGCAGGTTGCCAGAATCTTCTGTGGTAAAACAATGAGGTCGTCAAAGTCGACCGCGTTGTAGAGTTTCAGATGCTCCTGGTGCTCACGGTAGAGTTCAACCAGATCTGGGTAGTCCTCATTCAGACGAGCCCGACCGGTTTTTACTTTGCTAAAAAGCCCCAGAGTGAAGTTCAGGTCGAGTCTATCGAGCGGAAACTTTATTTCGCGAGCTGTCTCCTTGAGCAAGGAGATCTGGTCCTGTTGGTCGTAAATGCTGAAGTTCTCGCGAAAGCCTATCCGGGTAATGTACTTTTTCAGCATCCGGACGCCAAAGGCGTGAAAGGTCGATATAGTAAGGCGTGCGAGTTTCTCCCCGGTCAGCTCGCGTATACGCTGCTGCATCTCGCGTGATGCCTTGTTGGTGAAGGTTAGGGCCAATATCGCGCTCTGCGGCACACCGGAGCGCAGCATATGGGCAATGCGGAAGGTTATTACCCGGGTCTTGCCTGATCCGGCACCTGCTATTATGAGCACCGGACCCTCGGTCTGAGTAACGGCCCGCGCTTGTTCTGGATTGAGTTGATCTAGGTAGTTCATCGTGTTAGGCCTTATACCACAGGGACTGGGCTCTTGCAACGCCGCAGCAGGATTGAGTGCGGCAATCGTTCGCAGTCATTCCGAATCTGAAATGACGCATTTGTCGATCTGAGTTCAGGTTTCTTCTACAGGGTTCTTTCGCAGACGAGCAGCGAATAGAGGTCCCCGTCCACCTGCATGATCCGGGAGAACCATACAGCCGTGGCGACTCGGTTCGGCGCCGCTTAGGTGGGGTGGCGGCAAGACCTCGAACTCAGTTCCACGTCTTTGCAGCGCCTTAGCAATAACCCCGTCGTTTTCCAGCGGTGACAGGGCGCAGGTGAGATAAAGAAGTACTCCACCGGGACGTAGCGCGGTGAGCCCTGCCGCCAACATGGCGTAGGCATCAAGAGCAAGCCGCACACTCCGTTTGGGACTCCAGTCTCTCAGTGTTTTTGGCTCCTGGATAAGATGACGCTCCGAGGAGCACGGTGTATCCAGCAGGATAACATCGTAGACGTTCTGCTCATGCAGGCCCCATTTTCGAGCATCGTGTGATGTGACCTTGATTGACGCGCGCGACCATGGCGGAATGGAGTCGTTAAGGACACGTTGAAGACGTGCCCGTCTCGATGCGGAGCGTTCGTTCAGCGTGAGATCCATCTCGCCCTTGGGATAGCTGTTCAGGAACTTCTGCATCATAGCCACCGCCTTTCCGCCCGGTGCGGCACACATATCCAGTACTCGCATTCCGGGTTGAATATCCAGGGCACCTGCAGCCTCGGCCGAAGCGGGGTCAAGAAAGTAACTCCTGCAGAGCGGCTGTCCGAGCTCTTCGTGAACTCCATCCTGTTGAAGCGCCCGGGATAGGTGCGGCCAACGTTCAGCAAAGAGCTCTGCATAGTGGCGGTCAAAGCCTTCCGGGCCCTTGCTTTGAGCGGTGGACCGACGCTTGGACTCCAAGGATGCCGGTACACCCGTGTCCGGTCTTTGTTGACTTTCAATATCCGACGGTGTAGTGTCATTTTGTGAGTATTCAATCTTTGGTTTTTGATCTTGATGGAACATTGCTTGACACTATAGCAGATATCGGTGCCGCTATGAACACCGCCCTGACAAAGGCTGGACTGCCGGTGCACCCGACCGAGGCCTATCGGGGAATGGTGGGGTGGGGGTTGCTCAGACTCGCCGAGGCAGCTGTTCCAGTGGATTATGCCAGTGACGGAGAGCTGGACGATATCTATGCAGACCTTGTGGCCGCCTACCAGGAGAAGCCGGTGGTTTTCACCCGGCCTTACGATGGGGTGGTGGAACTCCTCCAGCAGCTCCATGACAGCGGACGTTCCTTGGCAATACTCTCGAACAAGAGTCATGACCTTGTGGCCCGAATCGTTGAGCTAAGCCTCCCAGCTGGTGTATTCCGCGAGGTTCGTGGAGTTGGGCCAGATACGCCGCATAAACCTGACCCAACAGGGGTACGTGAAGTTCTCCGCATCCTTGGCTCTGGTCCCGAAGAATGTCTTTTTGTTGGTGACTCTGCCCTGGATATCAAGACTGCCTTGGCGGTGGGTGCGATACCGGTGGGAGTCAGTTGGGGCTTTCGGCCGGTTGCCGAACTCGAAGACGCCGGAGCGGCGTTCATCATTGACAAGCCGCATGAGATTATAGAGATTATAGCTTCGATGAACGCATAGAAGCTGCTACATAGGTTCGGATAGTTAGCCAACATCCGGGCCATTGAGGTCGGTATAGACCCCGAATAGATCATCCATATGTGCTAAGGAGACGGATCAGGTGGACATTGAGAGTATCAAGACCAAAGCGAAAAACTATATTGAGGTAGAAAGTGAGGAGCCGTTTAGGTCGGAAGTCCAGAATCTTCTACGGGACGAAAACTGGGAGGAGCTCTCGGATCGTTTCTATACCGAAATTGAGTTTGGCACCGGAGGTCTTCGTGGCGTAATTGGTGGGGGCTTTAATCGCATTAATCCCTATATTGTACGCCGTGCGAGTGCCGGTATGGCAGCATACATGGTGGAGGCCCAGAACGCACAGTCGGTAGTCATTGCTCACGACTCACGACGATACTCCAAAGAGTTCGCCCTCAACACGGCCTTGGTTTTCGCAGCCTACGGAATCAAGGCTTACCTATTCTCGGAACTACGCCCCACACCCGAACTCTCATTTGCTATCCGCGAACTGGGAGCCTCCGGTGGCGTAGTGGTTACCGCGAGTCACAATCCACCCGAGTACAACGGATACAAAGTTTACTGGAACGATGGATCTCAGGTCGTTGAACCACATGATGCCGCAATTATTCGTAAGGTGCTGGAAATTCAGGGCTCTCCTCAGGCTATGACCCTGGCCGACGCGCAGGCGGCCGGGCTTCTCGAGTACATAGACGAAGACCTAGACGCTACGTTTGTGGAGATGGTGAAGAATAACGTTGTCCGACCTGAGGTGCTCCGAAAGTACGGGGCTGCGGCAAAGGTGGTTTACACACCGCTTCATGGAACCGGCGCGTATCTCGTTGAGCGAGTGCTGGGTGAGTTTGGCGTTAAGGTTTCAACCGTACCGGAACAACGCGAGCCGGACGGTGAGTTTCCGACAGTGAAGTCACCCAACCCGGAGGAAGGCGCCGCGCTCGAAATGGCCATAGCACAGGGGCGCAGAGAGCAGGCTGCGATTGTAATTGGAACTGATCCGGACGCAGACCGCATTGGGATTGCGGTGCCGGATGGTAGTGACTTCCGTCTTATTACCGGCAATCAGCTAGGTGCGCTGCTCGTTGACTACGTGTTTTCCTCCCGAGCCGAGCTTGGCACTTTGCCGTCGCGACCAGCCTTTATCAAAACCATTGTCACAACCGAGCTTCAGCGCCGTATTGCAGAACACCTGGGAGCCGAGTGCTACGACACGCTTACCGGATTCAAACACATTGCTGGTCTCATCCGAGACTTTGAGCAAGAAGAAGATGGGCCGAACTACGTTATTGGTGGCGAGGAAAGCTACGGTTACATGATTGGAACCGAGGTGCGAGACAAAGATGCGATCAGTGCTACGGTGCTCACCGTTGAAATGGCTCTGTACCATGTTTCGCAAGGCAAGAGCGTCCTCCAACGGCTTGAAGAAATCTATACTGAGTATGGCTACTTTCAAGAAGAGACAATCTCGGAGTATTTCTCCGGCCGTCAGGGACAAGAGATCATGCAAGGCATGATGAGGAACCTTCGCGAGGAACCGCCTAAGGTGTTCGGTGAGATAACCGTGAAGAAGGTTAAGGACTATCAAAGTGGGTCAGTCTTTGATTGGGCGTCGGGACGTACAAACCACGATATAGACCTGCCAAGGTCTAACGTTCTGCAGTACTTGCTGGAGGATGGGTCTATCGTGAGCGCACGACCTTCCGGCACCGAGCCCAAGATCAAGTTCTACATATCCTGCTGTGATGACGATGAGCTACCGCTTCCTGAGGCCAAGAAAAGCGTGGCTGAGAAAGTGAACATGGTGCGCGACGAAATTGACAGTTGGATACGGGAGGCAAAGGAGAATGCCAGCGAGTGAGAGAAGGTTTACCGGAGGGCTGAACAATGGATCTTGATTCATCGGTAGATACGTTGCTTTTCACCGCGTTTGATTTTGAAACTACAGGTCTTTACTCTGCGAGCGACCGAGTATGTGAGATTGGGGCGGTGCAGTTTCGCGGCACCGCAGTCACCGGGGAGTTCAGTGAACTTGTGAACCCTGGGGTTCCTATTCCCCCGGATGCAGGCGCGGTCAGTGGAATCACCGACCGCATGGTTGCAGAGATGCCCTCAATCGCGCAGATGCTTCCGGTCTTCATGGAGTTTATTGGTGACAGCATACTTGTTGCTCATAATGCGGAGTTTGATGTCGGGTTTCTCCGTGCTGCACTGCATCGTGAGGGTTTACCAGACGTGGCAAACACCATAATTGACACCCAAGTACTGGCCCAAAAGGCATTTCCGCGTCGAAGAAGCTACAGTTTGCAGAATCTTGCAGAAGAACTGAACATCCCTCCCGGCGCTGCACACCGTGCGTTTGATGACGCGGTGGTTTGCATGCGGCTATTTCGTGAGTGCGTCAACGCGTTAAGCTTTATGGGCGACCTGAGTCTCCGCGAGGTGCTTACGTAGTTTGGGGAATCTACTTGATTTTCCCGAGTAGTTTCAGCATGTAGAGCTCAAGATAACGTTCAAGGTCTTTTTTCCGCCGTATTTCGGAGAACGCATCGTTCTGTGAAAGGCGCCGGGCAAGATCTCGAATGCGGCTTGCATCTGGGGGAATCATTCGGAAGCCAACCTTCATACGTCGCAGGAAGTCTCGAGTAAGTGAGTTCACATCTTCAATGAGATTTCGTTTTGAACGTTCGTCTAACAGAGGATTCCATCGGTCGGCTAACTCATGCAAGGTTTCATCAAGGTTTCTGTTCGTTCCGAGAAACTCTTTTTCAAGTTGCTTGATGGCTTTCTGAAACTCAGCCGACTGAGCCTTGGATCTAGATCCAGCGCTGGGCTTGTCGCTTCGTGCAGTCTGAGCATCGTCGGTATCGTCTACCACCATCTTTTTGGTGGTACGACTGCCGAGGGTGGTTGCACTGTCCTGCTCCTCCGCGCCTTCTTCAGCGCGTGCGGAAGCTCCTCGTGGTGAACGGCTACGCGGCTCAGCTAGAAATAGCCGGCGCAAGAAACGCACAACCGCATTCAATCCAGGCGTGACCATCCAGAATGGTAGCACCAGGCGGGCATCGTTGTAGAGTTCCTCCCGATTAAGGCCAAGTATTTGTTCGGTACTTTGGAGTTTGCCGGTTTTTGGGTGGAACAATGCATTGTATTGCTCCTGCATTGCTGCATTGAACTGAGTGTGTTCGCTGCAGGCGAGTAAGAGGCCTTCATCGAGCAAGGCTAGAATGAGAGGAAAGTTTTCTGCCATTACGGCGTTAACGCTTTTGGCGAAGGCCTCATCGGAAACCATGGCCTTGACCTTTTTGTCGGCGCGCATGTAGTTGGACCATTGGTCTATGTAGTGCTTGCGAAGCTCCAGCCCAGCCGTAAAAACCCCATCTACCGCTACACGGACGAGGTTTTCTCTGGCAAGGTAGTACTGCCGGTCGTTTGCTGTGTTGACGCGCACAAGGGAGCCCAAGGCGCCGGACTCACCGCGTAAGAGCCCGGCCAGATGCTTGGTGATAACCTCGCGCGAGAGGTTCTTACTGAGCGGTACACCCCGTGAGTCGGTAAATGCCAGGATATCACTGATTGTGTGGGCATACGGACTTGCCCGAAGAGACTGTTCCAGACGGCGGATGGCCGACTCGTGCTCCTGCGTCTTTTGCGCTCGACCTTTGTAGAAGACTGTCAGATAGCTCAGAATAAAGGCGGCTTGAGTAAATGCATCTTCCTCCGCGAGTCGGTCCTTTTTACTTGAGAAGTCCTTGATAATAATACCCGCAAACTGGGACCAGAAATGAAAGGTAAAATCGGTTGGTTCAAGAATGCCTGAAAGAACTTGAGCGGGTGTAGTTAATACGGCGGTAATCATGTCGCGGACCGAGGCGTCTCTATGAGGAAATACGGCCTGGAGTTTGCTGCGCATATATCCGGCATTACGCTCGCTGCGCAGATAACTGCGAATTCGTTGAAGAGTCAGTTCGGGTAGGGAACGATTCATGATGTGCGAGGTAATGATGCAGCTTGGTAGCTGATGAGGAAAAATCAAGCGAAGCAGTTGGTCTTCTTCAGCTGTTGCTGACTGTTCTAGCCACATAACAAAGTCGGTTCCCATGTCCACAATCTGAATGAGTTCTGCCGGGGGAGTTATGTGTATGGCGTCTTCATTCGGTAAAGGCAGTTCCGGGCGTTGCTCAAGCTTGCGATACTCGGCTGCAACCGCATCGAAGTAGTACCCAGAGTAGTAGATTTTCCCAATGGCTTTACCGTCGAAACTCAGGATGCATTTTCCCTGTTCGCTCAGACTGTGAAGATGTGCTGTCACGGTTTCATCAGTATGAGTAATCAGATCTTCGAGTTCAGTCTGTTGATCTACGTAGCGTGCTGCGTATTTCTTGGCAAACGCAAAGAGCGCAGGAGCCGGAATGTGTGGGGTCTCCGCTCTCCTCGAATAGACCGATAGAATTCGCAATAGATGCTCAGATGTCGACATTTCTCCTCCACAGGTAGCATATCACTATATCGTGGAAGCTCCTGCCTGAAAAGGTGGAGAAAATAGCGGCGGCACAAGACCACGCACTTTGATTGACAGATGCAAAACTACGGATGTACTATCTCGATATGCGTCGCGTAAAAAAAAATACCCTGGGTATTCTCTGCCTGCTTACCCTTGTGCTGTGGTTCGGTTCGTGTGCGACAACCGAGCCGATACCTTCCCCAGCGGCTGAAGACCCGGAAACGGTAGTTCCTGAAGATCCGGATCCTCACATACCAGATGAATCCGCGATTGAGGAGGAGCCTCCGGAGGAAACCGTAGAGAACGACGAACTCTCGGACGACGATATCTACATAAAGACTGATGACTTCGTGATCTCTACCGAGATGTATGAGACCACCTTCAACGAGGTTGAGGAGTTCATAGCAGAGTTGAATCAGATAATTGCGGACCGTGATTTCCAACAATGGAAGGGTCATCTCACTGATGATTACCTGGAGATTCACTCAGATCCCGGCGTGCTGCGTGAGAGATCGGAAAGCCCGGTACTGCGTCGGAATAATATTGAACTCCGCAGCCTTGAGGACTATTTTACATGGGTGGTCGTGCCCAGTCGTGCAAATGCGCGACTTGATGATCTAGACTTCATTGGCACCGACCAGGTTGAAGCAATTATGCGCGTACGTGACCAAGGGGTTATTCTCTATCAGCTAAAAAGAGTGAATGATCGCTGGAAAATTGATGTGTTTTAGTCTATGCTTGAGTAAGAGTATGTGGAAGAGGAGATATAGTATGGGGAAGCTCGTAACCGTTTCGGTGAGCCTTTTACTCATTTTTGGGGCATCATCACTCTGGGCACAGGAGTCAGGGGAAGTCTCGCCACGGACCATCGAAGAACTGTACCTTGAGCAAGCTATTGATCAGCAGATTATTCGAAGTCAGGCACGTAGCAACACCCGTGAGGCAAAGTTTCTTGCCATTCAAGGTGTCCGCGCTATGGTTCAACGCGGCGAGATTTCGCCGGATAACGTGGAAATGATCCGAGTGGTGGAGGGGCTTGCGACCGAAGGAATAGGCCGTCAGGTACGTACCAATGGTGCGGTATCTAACAACTTCCCGGATGTGCGGCGTGAAGCCGTTGGTCTCCTCGGTGATATTGGCGGCCCTGTTGCCCAACGCGCTCTTATACGAGTTGTTCGGGAAGACCCCGAGCCTATGGTACTTGCCGAGGCAATCTATGGTCTTGGTACTATCGGCAATAACGATGAGAATGAGATCACCGCAAATATCGTCGCAGTGCTACGTAGACAGAACGCACGGGAGATGCCGGATAACAACTTGGCCTTTGCCTCTCTGCTGGCGCTCGAAAAAATTGCACGTGCGAGCGGGGGAATAAGTGATCCATCGGTCGTTGACGCGCTCTTAGATGTTGCGTCTGGCAACTATATTCGAGAGGTTCGGCTTAAGGCTATCGACGTCATTTACAACCTTCGTGGCGCTTGAGTTTACCGGCAAAATCTACAAGCGGCTCCGTGAGGAGACGCTCTAGAGGCGTTTTCATACTCGCTTGTACCAAGCTTCTTATTCTGGCTCTCGTCGTAGTGGTGTTTTCTGTATATACCGCTATTTCAAGAAGCACAGAGAGACGCGTATTCTCCGACATCGGACTCCTTCCGGATAACCATGTGGGCTTGCTGCTGGGCACGGCCAAGTACCAGCCCGGTGGCGGTATCAACCCGTATTTCAGTCATCGCATAGATGCTGCCGTAGAACTCTACGAGGCAGGAAAGATTCGGTATATCATCGCGTCGGGAGACAATGAGCACGAGTCCTATAACGAACCTCTTCAAATGAGGCTTGCGTTGCTCCAACGGGGGGTTCCCAACGAGTCTATCGTTCTTGACTACGCGGGCTTCAGCACTCTCGACTCGGTGGTACGAACTGCGGAAGTATTTGGGCAGGAGCGTTTTACGGTCATCAGTCAACGTTTTCACAATGAACGAGCCGTGTATATCGGGTCCTATTTTGGGTACGATGTGGTTGGATACAATGCAGTGGACCTGACGCCGCCGTCCGGAGTCCAGACTCGGTTTCGAGAATATTTGGCGCGGGTGAAGGCCATCATGGATGTGCACCTTGTGAGGCGGACTCCTCGGTTTCTTGGAGATCCGATACGAATCCCTGATTGAAACGCTTGTGCTTAATCGACCTACGGTGATATCTTCCCGAGTGTGAGAGAGATAAACAACGTGGTCGGGCCTCAAAAAGCGCCGCTCCCTATAACACTTGTAACCGGGTTCCTTGGATCCGGTAAAAGTACCTACATTAATCGTATTCTGAACGCATATTCCGGCCACCGTATAGGTTTAGTGGTGAACGAGTTTGGCGAGGTTGGCCTGGAGTCGAACATCCTTGAGGCATCACCTGATGACATTATTGAACTGTCGGGTGGCTGTATGTGCTGTCTGTTGAGGAAAGATCTCAAGGATGCCGTTAGACGACTAGTTCGACATGATTCTAGTCTTGAGCGCATTGTCGTAGAGGCCTCCGGCCTGTCGGACCCGGTTCCGGTACAGCAGACGTTTCGCAACGCGCGGTTTGGCCGTCCCATCCAGCTAGAGTCGGTAATTTGCATGGTGGATCAGGTGAGTTTTCTCGAACATCGGGTCGAGTACGGTGTTCTTGATCGCCAGGTTCGTGGTGCAGACTTTATTCTCATTACCAAGTTCGAGCAGGCTGAGGACTCGACCGTACTGCTAGAAAAAGTGTTGAGCGAGCTTGCGCCCCAGGTACCCCGCTATCGTGTAGGAGAAGAGCCACCACTTGAGTTGCTGGTCGGCACCAGAGCGGTTGATGACGATCATGCTCACGACCGCCATGAGCACGACGTGCAACAGCTCTGGTTCGAGTCTGAGCACCCTTTTGAACCTGAGCGCCTGAAGCTCTTCTTTGATGAACTGCCTCAAGGGATTGTTCGTGGCAAGGGAGTGCTGTACCTGGATAACAAGGACGGGAAAAAGCACAAGTTCGTGCTGCAGTTCTCCGGAGGCCGGCGCGAGTTGCGGGCGGTACCGTGGAAGCGCCGCCAGAAAAGGGGCAATGTGGTGCTGCTGTTGGGCAAGAGTTTTGATGTAGAAGGCCTTCGGGAAAAGCTTGGTGCATGCCTCTCCCGCTTAGAGGCGCGTTCGGCGGAGTCAAGTTGGGAAAAAGCATGATGAAGCATTCAAAGGTGCTTCGGGTACTCGCCGTTATTTTGTTGCTCAGCAGCGTGGCACCGGCCCTGAGAGCTCAAGCTAACCCGTTCCTTACCCCGCCCTCCGGCTCGCAGTCTGGTGAGACAGAGTCACGGCGATTTGGTCCCACGCAAAGCTTCAATTCTGGTTCGGCGGGACGACTGTTTCCTGCCTTCTCGGCCTGGATAACCCGACTACAACGCGACGCGAATGAGCGAGTCACCGGCTACATTCAAAGCCTTGTTGAAGAGGAGGGGCGGAGAGGGGCGGTACTACCTATTTTTGGTGTGGCTTTCCTTTATGGGCTTCTGCATGCCTTTTTGCCGGGGCATCGGAAAACCGTAATCCTCTCCTACTACTTGTCGGAGGATGCACGACTGAGTCATGGTCTGCTTGCTGGATTCTTGTTTGCGGTGATGCACGCCACTTCGGCGGTGCTCATCATTCTTGGGGTAAGCCTCTTAACGCAGGGCGCTCTGGCCAGCACAGCAATTCGGGCGGGCGAGCAGGTGCAAATTGTGAGTTCTGGGCTCATTATGCTGCTGGGGGCAGCCTTTTTGGCCTACAAGATACGACATCTGCGACAGCACAAACGCCGCAACGTGGAGGCTCGCATATCATCGGGTCTCGGTTTTGAGTCGGCAAAAGGCAGTTCTCTCCCGCCGAGAATTCCTGCAGAACGTTTCTTTCCGTTGGTCCTGGTCAGTGGCATGGTGCCATGTCCAGGCACTACCTTGCTCCTGCTTTTTACCTTGTCCTTAGGGGTTGTGGAAATTGGTGCGATTGCCGTTCTTGCTATGTCTGCAGGACTTGCTGTGGCTTTGAGTAGCTTTGCTGTAGCCACAATTCTCTTCAAACAGCATGTGGTTGGGCTGTTGGAGAATCGACTCGGTTATGGCGTGCACTTGGCGGTTGAGTTCTTCGGCGCAGGCTTCATTTTCGTTTTCGGTCTGGTCACGATGCTTGCCTACTTGTAGACCCAGTGGGTATACTTTCCCCCAAGAGGAGCAACCAATGTCTTTATTCAAGAAGAAGAACCATGTCACTTTGTCGGTCCCAGGAATCAACTGCGGGCATTGTGAAATGAAAATAGAGAAAGTGGTTTCCGCCATGCCTGGAGTTCAGAAGGTTAAACCGGATCACAA